>JAUMNV010000176.1 GCA_031295725.1 Collinsella sp. | reverse complement strand
CGCCGAGACGCTGCTTCCGCCCCAGGAGGGTTACGATGACCGCAACTGGCGCGATCCCTTTGTGCTTTGGGATGAGGAGAACGAAGAGTACATGCTCATCCTCGGCACGCGTGTGGGCGAGGACAAGCGTCTGATGACCGGCCGCCTGGTCAAGTTCACCTCCAAGGATCTGACCAACTGGGAGTTCCAGGGCGACTGGTGGAACCCGGGCCTGTACACCATGTTTGAGATGCCTGATCTCTTTAAGATGGGCGACTGGTGGTACCTCGTCTTTTCCGAGTACAGCGACGGCAACAAGACCCGTTACCGCATGTCCAAGTCCATCAACGGTCCTTGGATTACCCCCGCTGACGACTCCTTCGACGGCCGCGCGTACTACGCCGCTCGCACCGCATTCGATGGCGAGCGTCGCGTTCTCTTTGGTTGGGTTCCTACGCGTGACGAGGGCGGCGACCCCAGCTCTTACCTATGGGGTGGCACCTTTATGCCCCTCGAGATCGTTCAGCGTGCCGACGGAACGCTCGGCACCAAGCTCCCCGACAGCATGCTTGGCGCCTTTGGCGAGGCTAAGGCAGTCGAGACCTTTGAGCTTTCCTGCGAGTCGGGCAAGGTCGAGCAGGTGCTCGCCGCGGATGCCGGCTCCACCTACTTGCTCGATGCCGACATTGAGCTCGGCGGTAACGCTGCCGGCTTCTCGGTCAAGTTCGCCGAGGACGCCGAGACCGGTCTTGCCTATGAGTTCCGCGCCAACCTGCGCGAGGGCAAGCTCGAGTTCACGCCGGCTCCCCAGTACCCGTGGTTCCAGGTCAACAACATGGGCCTCGAGCGTCCGTTGTTCTTTAAGGGCGAGGGCACTCACCATGTGCGTCTGGTCGTCGACGACGACATCGCGACCATCTTTGTCGATGATGTTGCGCTCAACGCTCGCTTCTGCAACAAGCAGGGCCAGGGTGTGGCGCTTACCGTCACCGACGGTGCGCTCAAGTGCGCAAACGCAACGATCGCGTCTCTGTAGCGGCAACGAACCGTTTTATGATTTAGAAAAGGAATGGAGAGGAACATGGACTACAAGGCAGTGTCCCAGCAAGTCGTCGACAACGTCGGCGGACTGGAGAACATCGAGGGCGCCACGCATTGCGTGACCCGTCTGCGTCTGGTGCTCAAGGATACGAGCAAATACAACAAGGCCGAGCTCGAGAACATCGATGGCGTCAAGGGCGTGCTGTACAACAGCGGCCAGCTCATGATCATCTTCGGTACCGGTACCGTCAACAAGGTTTACGATGAGTTTATGGCTCTGACGGGCGTTAAGGAGATCAGTGCTTCCGAGGTCAAGGGCGCTGAGGCGGACAAGAAGGGCAAGTTCTTCTCGGTCCTCAAGGTATTCTCGGACATCTTTATCCCCATCATTCCCGCCTTCGTCGGCGCTGCAATCATCATCGGCCTTAAGTCGCTGATCGTTGCCAACGGCCTCTTTGGCATGGAAGGCAGCCTCGCCGATCACAGCGAGTTCCTCAAGAACCTCGCAAGCTTCTTTGCCATTATCGCCACCACGTTCGACTACCTGCCTGTCCTGGTTATGTACAGCGCGGTCAAGCGTTTTGGCGGTAACCCGATCCTGGGCATCCTCGTCGGTATCGTCATGGTTCACCCGAGCCTTATGAACCGCAACACGTTCGTTATGGACCCGACGGGTGCTGAGTATTGGAACTTTGGTCCGCTATCCATTCCCATGGTTGCTTTCCAGGGCGGAGTATTCCCTGCAATCCTGACTGCCTGGTTTATGGCCAAGGTCGAAAAGATTGCTCAGAAGTACATCCCCGAGGTCGTTTCGTTCGTCTTTGTCCCGACCGTTACCCTGATTCTTGCTAACGTCGCCCTGTTCACCGTGTTCGGCCCGCTCGGCAACCTGATCGGTGACGTCCTCGCCGGCGTAATCGATATCCTGTACAACAGGATGGGCGTCTTTGGTGCCTTTGTCTTCGCCGCGTTCCTGCAGCCGCTCGTCGTTACCGGTACGCATCAGTTCATCCAGGGTATCGAGGCAAACCTTGTTGCCACGACTGGCTTCAACTACATCCAGGCCATCTGGTCGGTTTCCATCATCGCCCAGGGCGGCGGCGCCATCGGTATGTACCTCATTCACAAGAAGCACTCCAAAGAGCGCAACATCTGCATGTCGTCCTTTATCCCGACGCTGGTCGGAATCTCCGAGCCCGCTATCTTTGCTGCAAACATGCGCTATTCGATCATTCCGTTCATCTGCGCATGCATCGGTGCAGGCTGCGGCGGTGCCTTCGTCAAGCTCTTTGAGGTGCGCGCTATCGGTCAGGGTCTGACCGGCGTGCTTGGCCTGCTCATCGTCACGCCCGAGACCCTCGTGTGGTATGTGGCTGGCAATCTCATCGCCTTTACCGTGCCGATCGTCTTGATCTTTGCCTACAACAAGGCAAAGGGCGTGCCGACCACCGATGAAGAGGGCGCTGGCGCTGGCTTCGACGTTAGCTTCTAGTTGAGCCGTTCAGTGTAATCTGAGGATAAGTCCATTTGAGGAAGGGCGTTCGACTCGTGTGAGTCGAGCGTCCTTCCCCATAGACGAGAAAGTCAACGGCGATGTTAAATCAAAAAAACAAGGTGACACGCGCGGACTATGAGCAGTGGCGTGTCGGACAGGATGAGACGGCGGCTCGCATCGCGTCCGACCCCGATAGGCTTCTGTTCCATGTGGAGCCTGAGCTTGGCTGGCTCAACGACCCCAACGGTTTGGTTCAGATTGGTGATACGTATCACATCTATCATCAATACGATCCGTTCGATGCTGCGCATGGCGGTCCAGTGCTTTGGAACCATCTGACGACAAAGGATTTTGTGACGTACGAGAATCACGGCCCCGTGCTGTTCCCCGATTCCGATTTGGATTCGAGCGGAGCGTATTCTGGTTCTGCCTTTGTACGTGATGGCAAGATTCACTACTTCTATACCGGCAACGTCAAGCATTTTGACCGCGATGATTACGACTACGTGTTGACGGGCCGTGAGCAAAACCAGATTCATATGGTTGCCGAGAATCCCGACGAATTGGGCGAGAAGCGCATGGCTGTTGGACCAGTCGATTACCCCGACGATATCGGTACACACGTGCGCGACCCCAAGATCCTTGAGCACGATGGTATCTACTACATGGTTCTGGGCGCTCGTACGAAAGACGACCGTGGCTGCGTGCTTGTCTATACTTCGCGTGATTTAGGGGTCTGGAGCTATGCGACGCGCATTGAGCTGGGCGAGAAGTTTGGCTTTATGTGGGAGTGCCCTGATCTGTTTGAGCTTGATGGCGAGCTTATTCTCGTTTGCTGCCCGCAGGGTGTGCCTGCCGATGGTTGGCGTTACCGCAATCCGCATCAGTGCGTGTGGTTCCCCATCGAGGCCGATTGGGAGGCGCCGAGCTTTAAAATCGTCGGGCAGGGCATGCCCCCGATGGTCGATGCCGGTTTTGATTTCTATGCTCCGCAGTCCTTTGAGGATGCTGCAGGCCGGCGTTTGATGATCGGATGGTCGGGTTGCCCCGATGCGACGGCAGAAAACCCGACGGTGGCGCGCGGGTGGCAGTGCGCGTTGACGGTGCCGCGAGAGCTGAGCATGCGCGATGGTAAGCTCTGCCAGCAGCCGGCGCACGAGATTGAGAGGATGCGCGGCGACTGCGTTCGCGCGACAGGCGGTGAAACCGTTGAGGAGCCGGGCCGCCTGTTTGATCTTGTGGTTTCCTGTGAGGGCGCCCAGGTGATCGAGCTCGAAATCCGCAAGGGTGTCTTTGTGCGTTATACGGACGGGATGCTTACCCTCGATATGGGTGACGAAGGCTATGGGCGCGACCAGAGGTCGATTGAGCTCGGCGAGCTTCGCGACCTACGCGCGCTTTCGGACACTACGATGGTCGAGATTTTTGCAAATGGCGGCGAGGCGGCACTTACGAGCCGTACCTATTCGCCGGCGGTTCCGGCGATGGAGCTGCACGCCGAGGGTGCGGCATCGATGAATTTCTACCGCCTCGTGCATTAACCGTGCGTGGAGCACGATTGGATTTGCTGGACGGAATGTGTCGCAGTTGTCGCGGCCAACTACCGCTTACCGCATATAGTGACCGTTTGCGGAATAAGTAACACTCCTTAATAAACCGTGTAGAATCTCAGATAAGCACGGAGTTTTCCAGGGAGACGCTGTCCTTTGTTATGTGCAAAGGGCGGCGTCTCTTTGGCGCTTGGGGGTCGTTCTGTAGCAGGACGGCGGGCGTGTGTCACATATTAAAAAGCCAACGTCGAGATGGGTCGTGATAATAATGGGCAAGTACATAATCGTGGTTGAATCTGGTTCGGATGTGACGCCAGAGCTCTGCGAGCGCTACGGCATCGTGCGCGTGCCTATGCATGTCACGATTGGTGACGAGACCGTCGAGGACGGCTCGATCGATCCGCTCGAGATTTATTCGCGCTGCAACGAGTTTGGCGTGATGCCCAAGACCAGCGGCTGTGCGCCGGCAGATTTTGCGCATGTGTACGACCGCATCCATGCCGAGCAACCCGACGCGACCATTCTGCATCTTGCATATTCCGAGGCCACGACCTGCTCGCATCAATCATCGAAGATCGCCGCCAAGGGTCGCGACTACGTCTACTCCATGGACACGCGTTTTGTCTCGGTGGGCCAGTCGCTTGTTGTCGTCGAGACCGCCAAATACATCGAGGCTCACCCCGATGCCACCGTCGACGAGATCTTCGCCTTCGCGAACTCCGTCATGGACCGCGTGCTGCTGGGCTTTGTTCCTACCGATCTTGCCTTCCTTAAGGCGGGCGGTCGCTTGTCCAACGTCGCATTCCTTGGCGCACATCTGCTCAAGATTAAGCCCTGCATTGAGGTGACGGGCGGCAAGTTCGTGGCGACCAAGAAGTTCCGCGGCTCTATGCTCAAGTGCGCCCGCGCCTTTATTGACCACATGGTTGCGAAGGGCGAGATCGACTACTCGCACATTGGCCTGGCGTATTCGGTAGGCCTTTCCCAGGAGCTGCGCGACGACATGGAAGTCTATGCGCACGACCTGGGCTTTAAGGACATTACCTGGACTCAGGTCGGCGGCGTCATCTCGAGCCACTGCGGCCCGACCGCCTTCGGTGCGGTGCTCACGCTTAAAGCGTAAAGGCCGCAGGCGAGCGTTCTTCAGCCTGACATCTCGACGTAGACCCCAGCCATGGTGATGGGGGATAGATTAAAACGTGCCATTCTAGCCCGAGACGTTTAAACGCAAGCACATGGGCTAGAATGGCTCTGGCATTTTAATTGGTTGCATCCAAGGAGAGGCAAGGTAGCGCGAATGGCAGAAATGACGCTTGAGGGTGTGGACGCTCGTCCCGAGGACTCTGCGTTTGCCCTTGGCCGCGTGCATTCAATCGAGACGATGGGGACGGTCGACGGACCCGGCATCCGCTTCGTAGTGTTTGTCCAAGGCTGCCCCATGCGCTGTGCGTATTGCCACAACCCCGATACCTGGTCGGTTAACGGCGGCACGATGGTGACCGTCGAGCACCTTATGGACGAGTTCCAGAGTAGCCATGAGTTTTACCGCAGCGGTGGTATTACGGTGTCCGGCGGCGAGCCGCTCCTGCAGCCTGAGTTTTTGGCCGACCTGTTCCACGCCATGCACAATAACCACGATGGTCGTGTGCACACCTGCTTGGATAGCTGCGGCTATGCGTTCGATCCCGCGCATCCCGAGAAGTTCGATGCCGTGCTCAACGAGACCGACATGGTACTGCTCGATATTAAGCATGCCGACCCGGTCGAGCATAAAAAGCTGACTGGGTGCGATCCCGCACGCATTCTGGCGTTTGGCGATGAGCTTGCACGTCGCAAGATCAAGGTCGTTATCCGCCACGTGGTGGTGCCGGGCATTACCGACACGGTGGAGGAGTGCGAGAAGCTCGGTCGCCTCATCGCTCCATGGCACAACGTGGTGGGCCTGGAAATGCTGCCGTATCACACGATGGGTGTCGTCAAGTACGAGCAACTGGGCATTCCCTATAAGCTCGAGGGCGTGCCCCAGATGGATACCGCGCGCATGCCCGAGTTGCGTAATGCCGTTATGACCGGCATGAAAAAGCGCCGCGCGGAGCTAAAAAACGCCATCGGCTAGCAAGTCTTTTGCTCCTCTACGATACCCGCGCTGCGGTGGTCTAGCGACTTCGTATTGCGCGGTTGAGTCAAAATGCTGGTACCATACCGTGGATAGCAGTTTTCACGGGTTTGGGGGATGGTATGCCTACCATCGCAATCATCGGTGCACTCGAAAAAGAGGTTGCGCAGATTAAAGAAGAACTGAAC
>JAUMNV010000172.1 GCA_031295725.1 Collinsella sp. | reverse complement strand
ATCAATATGCTGTTGAGTCTGGGGGTCCAGCTCGTCTGTCATAGGCATGTGCTCCTCATCGTTGTTTGTCACCCTATGATAAAGTCTCGCGCCGACATCCCGCGCGCCGCAGCAAAGTTTCAAAACGTGTTCGATGGCTCGATCTGATAACAATAACTCGGCCGCTTTACCCAGTTTGTACTTGACAATCCCTTCGCCGAACGACGTGGTGCCGTTCGCCTACCGCGGTCTTTTATTTTCGCTTGAACACGCTAAAGTTGCATCTCAGCTTTTGGCGCGTTTATTTGGATGCGCGCAGTCGGCGGGTTCGCCCGTCGCGATTCTGAAAGGACTTTGTATGGGACTTTTCACTGGTAAGACCGTGATCGTCACCGGCGGCGGCAAGGCCACGCTTAAGGACGGCTCCGCTGGCTCCATCGGCTACGGCATCGATATCGCTTTTGCCAAGGAGGGCGCAAACCTCGTCATTACCGGCCGCAACGTTGCCAAGCTCGAGGCTGCCAAGGAATCCCTCGAGGCCGAGTACGGCGTCAAGGTTCTGCCTGTTCAGGCCGATGTCTCGGCTGGTCAGGACAACGAGGCCGTCGTCCAGAACGTCATCGACAAGGCCATTGAGGAGTTCGGCCGCATCGACGCCGTCGTCAACAATGCTCAGGCTAGCGCCTCGGGCGTGACCATCGCCGATCACACCATGGATCAGTTTAACCTGGCCATTTACTCCGGTCTGTATGCTACCTATCTGTACATGCAGAAGGCCTATCCGCACCTGAAGGAGACCAAGGGCTCCGTGGTCAACTTTGCCTCGGGCGCCGGCCTGTTTGGCAACTATGGCCAGTGCAGCTATGCTGCCGCCAAGGAGGGCATCCGCGGCCTGACCCGCGTTGCCGCCAACGAGTGGGGCAAGGACGGCATCAACGTCAATATCGTTTGCCCGCTTGCTTGGACCGCTGCGCTCGAGAACTTCCAGGATGCCTATCCCGAGGCGTTCAAGGCCAACGTCCACATGCCGCCGGCGGGTCACTACGGCGACGTCGAGAAGGAAATCGGCCGCGTGGTCGTTCAGCTCTGCGGTCCCGACTTTAAGTACATGAACGGCGAGACCGTCACCCTCGAGGGTGGCATGGGCCAGCGGCCGTAGGGGTTACGCGGTTTTACCAAACCGCGTAACGGCTCGACGCTGCGCGGTCACCAGAGCGACAACTTGTCATTCAAAGAGGGCGGCATGACCAGAAGGTCTATGCCGTCCTCTTTTTATGCCAATTTGTTCGCTCTGGCGACCGCTCGCTGACATCGCTAGAGCATCGGCGTTGCCTTGGCTGTTGGAAATGATCCCGTAGTCGTAATGGACGTTCTTAAACGACTAGTCGAAAGGGACACTCTTGCCGGCACTTGGGGACAGTCCCTAAGTGCCGGCAGATTGGGACATTCCTTTGCAAGGTGGCGCTGAAGACTGTCCCTAACGACCAGTCGTTTAAGAACGTCCCCAACGACCGGCTCGGGAACCTGATCCTAATGCACTAGTTTCTGTCGAGTCGGTGCTCTTTGCGGGTTGCCCGTATAATGGTTTGCGTATGAACCGCAACCAAGGAGTTCCAGTTTATGGACCAGAGCCTTTTTAAATTCGACCTGATCGCAGAGGACCCGACGACGCATGCGCGTGCCGGCGTGCTGCACACCCCGCACGGCGACATCGAGACACCGATCTTCATGCCCGTGGGCACCAAGGCAAACGTCAAGGGCATTCCTACCGAGACCGTCAAACAGCTCGGCGCCCAGATCGTGCTTGCCAATACCTATCACCTGTCCATGCGCCCCGGCGAGGATACCATCGCCGAGCTGGGCGGACTGCATAAGTTCATGAACTGGCACGGCCCCATCCTCACCGACTCGGGCGGATTCCAGGTCTTTAGCCATAACGACGCCGTTAAGCTTACCGACGAGGGCGTGCGCTTTATCGTCAATGACTACGATGGCCGCCACGTGTTCTGGACGCCCGAGGACAACATGGAAATCGCCATGAAGCTCGGTTCCGACATCTGCATGCAGCTCGACCAGTGCCCCGGCTATCCTGCCACGCGCGCCTACGTTGAGCGCGCGGTTGAGCTGTCGAGCATGTGGGCCGAGCGCTGCTATAAGGCCCACACCCGTGATGACCAGGCGCTCTTTGGTATCGTCCAGGGCGGCATGCATCTGGATCTGCGCCTACGCTCGCTGCGCCATCTGGAGGAATGCGGTGACTTCCCCGGCTACGGCATCGGCGGCTACTCGGTGGGCGAGGACCACGAGACCATGTTCGAGACGCTGGCGCCGCTGGTTTCCGAGTACATGCCTAAGCACAAGCCGCGCTACCTCATGGGCGTCGGCAACCCTACCACGCTCGTGCGCGGTGTGGGCGTGGGTATCGATATGTTCGACTGCGTACTGCCGACGCGCACCGGCCGCATGGGTACGGCGTTCTCCAGCGAGGGTCGCCTTAACTTCCGCAACGCGCGCTTTGCGCACGACGACGGCCCCATCGATCCCACTTGCACCTGCCCGGTGTGCACGGGCGGCTACAGTCGCGCGCTCATCCGTCACATGGTCACGCAGAAGGAGATGCTCGGCGGCATTCTGCTGTCGATGCACAACATCTACTACCTGCTCAACCTTATGCAGCGTGCCCGTCAGGCCATTATCGAGGGCCGTTACGGCGCGTTCGTGAACGACTGGATGAACAGCCCTGCGGCGGTGGATTACTAAGAGCGGCGCGGGCGCTTGCGGGGTGTGAGCAGCGGCAAGGAGCGATCGCCGGCCGGTCGTCGTGTTCGCTAACACCGTCTGCGCGACCGCTGACCGATGCCTTGCAAGCACTTGATGCATCGTGGGTACCATACCGAATAGTTGATGTTCGGGCGGGTGTTTGGCGCATGGCGTCGACCCCGCCCGTTTCTGTTTTCGATAGGAGTACCCATGATTAAGAATGAGAACGTCGAGGGCGAGCCCGCCTACGACGAGACGTACCGCCGTGGCCCCGTGGTCATGCGCGGCCCCATGATTCCTAAGGACAACACCTACGCCAACCTGCTGGCGCCCGAGGATTCGACCGACTGGTTGCACGCCGACCCCTGGCGCGTGCTGCGCATTCAGGCAGAGTTTGTCGATGGCTTTGGCGCGCTTGCCGAGCTTGGCCCCGCAGTGACCATCTTCGGCAGTGCCCGCACGCCTAAGACCGATCCGCTCTACAAGGCGGCGCGCACGGTCGGCCGCAAGATCGCCCAGCGCGGCGTGGCGGTTATCACCGGCGGCGGCCCTGGCATCATGGAAGCGGCCAACAGGGGAGCGGCGAGTGTCAACGGCAAGTCGGTCGGCTTGGGTATCGAGCTTCCGCACGAGCACGGGCTCAACAAATACGTGAACCTCGGCATGGACTTCCGTTACTTCTTTGTGCGCAAGACCATGTTCGTCAAATACAGCTCGGGCGCTATCGTGTTTCCCGGAGGTTTTGGCACGCTCGACGAGATGTTCGAGGTGCTCACGCTGGTGCAGACGCACAAGGTCAAGCGCATGCCGCTTGTGCTGGTGGGTACCGAGTACTGGCAGGGCCTATTCGACTGGCTTAACGGTCCGGTGATGGACACCGGTATGATCAGCCCGCTCGATCCCGAGCTCGTACACATCACCGACGACCTCAACGAAGCCGTCGACATTGCCCTGAGCGGGTTGATGTAGGGCAATCGTGCCCACCGCGACATGGATATGAAGGGCAATCTGATGCTATCTAACGTCAGTTTGCCATTTATATTGGGTATACTGATGCAAAAGACGAGAGCGAGGAGGTTGCGTATGTCTACTGCAACGGTTAAGCCTACGACGGTTCGCATCGAAGAGGGGCTCAAGGAGCAGGCGACTGAGTTCTTGGATTCGGTCGGCCTCAGCCTCAATGCCTATCTCAATCTTGCCGTTCGGCAGCTTGTAAATCAGCGAAAGATTCCTTTTGAGATTGTAGGAAGGGCGGAAGTGCCCAACGAGGCGACGAGGCGTGCCATGGTAATCGCCGAAGCTCATGAGTTGGGGATTCTGCCGGACGATAGCCCGTCATTCAACAACGCCGATGAGCTCATATCATTCCTCGATGAGGACTAGCGATGTTCGAGATTAAAGTCGAGGCTCAGTTTAAGGCGGATTACAAACGGACGATGCGCATCCATCCGCAACTAAAAACCGAGTTTAAGGCGGCAGTCGCAGAGCTTGCAGCTCACGGCTCGCTTCCCGCGGAATATGGCGCCCATGAGCTTTCAAACCCGGGCGGAAACTATAACGGCCACATCGATTTCCACCTATCCGATGGCTTGGTCGATGTGGTCGTTCTCTACTTGCCGTATAAGACTAATCCTGTGATCCGGCTGGTCAGAATGGGCTCGCATGAGGAGCTGTTCCAGGGTCCGCTGGGCTGATCGCCGATTTCTAAGTTGCGGTGGAATAGGGATTGATTTGCGGCTGATAAGCCAAAAACAGTCCCTATTTCACCGCAACTGATGTGGACGTCCCTAGCGAGTTGGCTGGTAGCGGGGGCAGTAGCTGATGGCGATGGCGTCGACGCCTACGTGGGTGGCGATGGTGCAGCCGATGGGGCCGGTGCCGGCGTCTACGTAGTCCTGGCCTGCGAGCGCCTGGTCGACGAGCTCCTGCTCCTCGGCGGCGCCGGTCGTGAGCACGCGCACGCTTGAGCCCGGGTGCTCGGTCAAAAATGCGAGGCAATCGGCCATGGTGTTGGCGACGATGCGCTTGGCGCCGCGGCCCTTCTTGATGGCCTTGATCTCGCCCGATT
This sequence comes from Collinsella sp., assembly GCA_031295725.1. Classification (GTDB taxonomy): domain Bacteria; phylum Actinomycetota; class Coriobacteriia; order Coriobacteriales; family Coriobacteriaceae; genus Collinsella. The sequence goes on along the minus strand of JAUMNV010000172.1, from coordinate 3,471 downwards.
TCCACTCCGGCGAAACGGCCAGGCGAATGTTGAGCATTTGCGTGAGCTGGCCGGCGAGTTTAGGTGCGCGGCCGTTCTTAACGAGGTTTTCGAGCGTGCGCGGAATCAGCAGCAGGTGGGCGTCGGGCAGCGTCGCGCGGATCTGCGCCTCGGTCTCGTCCAGGCTGCGGCCGTCCTCGCGCATGGCGAGCGCGTACTCCACCAGCAGGCCCTCGGCGCCCGAGCCGGTGCGCGAATCGATGCAGCGCACGTCGAGCTCGTGGGTATCGGCCGTCAGGCTGGCGTTGGCATAGCAGGCAGACCACTCGCTGCACAGCGAGATAAAGATGGCGCTGTCGTGGCCGTCGGCGCGCACGCGATCGAAGAGCTCCTTGAACTCACCGGCGCTCGGCTGCGAGGTGTGCGGCAGCTGCTCGGAGTCGGCCATGCGGGCGACGTATTCCTCGGCGGTAATCTGCACCTGGTCGAGCAGATCCTCGCCTTCGATAATCACATGCAGCGGAATCACGTAAATGCCGAGCTCTTGGGCGCGGGCGGGGGAGATGTCCGACGTGGAGTCGGTTATGATGGCAAAAGACATAATTGCACCTTTCATTGGGGCGCTTGCGCGCCGCCTTCTGAGAGCAAAGTGCGACAAGTATAGTAGAGTCGTTCCACATTACTAGGTTCAATTGTTGAATAGTCAACAGTTTGAAGTGTCGGTGTGGAAATCGTCAACTGGGGAAGAGGAATGCCGATGGAGGCGTTGGAGATAGGCAAACGGCCGGTCGTGCTGTTCGATTTTGACGGCACGGTGGCAGATACGGGCCGGGCGGTGATGACCTCGACGCGCAAGACGCTGGCTGCGCGCGGGCTTTCTGAGGCGCAGATGGGTGACCTGCGCCGCATGATCGGGCCACCCCTGTGGAAGAGCTTTCACGACTTTTACGGCTTTTCCCGCGAGGAGTCGCTGGTTGTGGCCGATGAGTACCGCGCCTTTTTTGATGAACTGGGACCGGAAGAGTACCCCGTGTTCGACGGGATCCCCGAGCTGCTGGATGGGTTAGCCGCCCGGGGCAAGCGTATGGCTGTGGCAACGTCGCGCATGGAGGCAAAGTGCATCGACATGGTGCGTGAGCTCGGGCTTTCTCAGTTTGAGGCGGTGATTGGCATGAATCCGCCGCAGGGGCGCGAGACCAAGGCCGATTCGGTCCGCGATGCCCTGGCGGCCCTGGGTGCGGCGGCCGACGATGCCGTGATGATCGGCGATCGCTTTAACGATGTGGAGGGCGCGCACGCGATGGGCGTGCCGTGCATCGGCATCTATTCGGGTGCGGCGGCGCCGGGCGAGCACGAGGCGGCGGGCGCCGATGCGGTGGTGCACTCGGTGGCCGAGCTTGCTAAACTTTTCGCTATCTAATAGACGTAATGTGAGGGGCGGGCGTACCCGTCGCTCATTGGTAAGGAGGTCGTCCATGAATCAGGTGGAGCAGAGCGTTGCCGAGTATGTCGACGAGGTCTGGGAAGATGTCGTCGCCGATATCGAGCAGCTGGTGAGCTATCCGTCTGTGGCCGTTGCTGCCGATGCGGAGCCCGGTGCGCCGTTTGGCCGCCCGGTCCGTGATGCGCTCGATTGCGCGCTCGGCATTGCGCAAAAGCTCGGCTATCAGACGAGCGACGACGAGGGCTATGTGGGCATTGCCGATATTCCTGGCCGCGGCGACAAACAGCTCGCGACCATCTGCCACGTGGACGTAGTGCCCGCCGGTCCCGGCTGGAACACCGACCCGTTTGCGATGGAGCGCCGCGAGGGCTGGCTGCTCGGCCGTGGCGTGATCGACGACAAGGGCCCGGCGGTGTTGTCGCTCTACGCCGGCGCTTATCTGCTCAAACACGGCATTGTGCCGCGCTATACCTTCCGCGCGCTGCTGGGCTGCGATGAGGAAGTGGGTATGTCCGACGTTCACCATTATCTGGAGAACCACGCGAACCCCGACTTTCTGTTTACGCCCGATGCCGAGTTCCCGGTCTGCAATGCCGAGAAGGGCCAGTTTGGGGCGACGTTTGTGAGCTCCAAGATTGACGGCGGGCGCATTGTGTCGTGGAGCGGCGCCGAAGCGAGCAACGCCATTCCGTCGCAGTCTATCTGCGAGCTTGCGATTGCCGCCGATGAGCTGCCGGCGCCTGTTGAGAACGCCGACCGCCTGGAGATCACGGCGCTCGGCAACGGGCATGCGCAGATTTTCGCCCACGGCATTGGCGGTCATGCCTCGATGCCCGAGGGAACAATCAATGCCGTCGGCCTCATCGTGGCGTATCTGCGCGAGGCCGAGGATGCGTTTGGTGCGCGCGACGAGCGCCTGCTGAGACCTGCCGAGCACGAGTTCGTCAAGTTCCTGGCCTTTGTACATGCAGACGCCTATGGCCGCGGCCTGGGTATCGATGCGACGAGCTCGGCGTTTGGCCCGCTTACCTGCAACGCTGGCGTCATCCGCGTGGCGGATGGCCATATTGAGCAGGTCATCGACGTGCGCTTCCCCGACAGCACGAGCGCCGATACCATCCGCGAGCAGCTCGAGCCGCTTGTGGGGCGCTTTGACGTGACGTGTCGCGTGGGTCATGCAAAGGTGCCGTTCTCGGTCTCTGCCGATGATCCGGCCGTGAAGGCGCTTATTGATACCTATAACGAGTTTACGGGCAAGCATGCTGAGCCCTTTGCCATGGGCGGCGGCACGTATGCGCGCAACTTTGCCCGCGCCGTCTCGTTTGGCCCCGAGGAGACCGGCCTTGAGCTGCCCACGTGGGGCGGCCAGATGCACGGCCCCAACGAGTGCGCCAACGAAGAGCAGCTCAAGCAAGCGCTCAAGATTTACATCGTGGCAATCCTCCGTTTGAATGAGCTGGAGCTTTAAGGTTACGCGGTTTTGCCAAACCGCGTAACGCCTCGACGTTGCAAACGCCCCTAAACGGCAATCTGACGTTCAATCGTCGGTCGCGTACAAAAGTACGCTTCCCTCCTCTTTCACGTCACCTTGCTCGCTTAGGGGCGTTTTCGCTGACTTATACTCAACCTGCGGGGTTTCCAAGGTAGTCCTTGGGGACGTTCTTAAATGACTAGTCAAACAAGAACGTCCCCAACGACTAGTCGTTTAAGAACGTCCCCAACGACTGCCTTCCTCTGGTGTAAAAGGTGCGCTATGTTCGGCGCTGGATTGTTATTCGTTTGTAAAGGCCGTGCTGCGCTTGCGGTAAGGGTCTATCAGATGCCCGTAAAAAACCGCAGTTGGCGCGGGCACTGCCCGATCGAGGCCGTATCTTTCCAAACAGCAAAGCGGGCAGGGTGCCCGCGAGTCGCATGTATGAAAGGAAGATCATGCTCGATCAGGCTTATTCTCGTCGTCAGTTCCTCGGCCTCGCTGGTGGTCTTGCCAGCATCGTCGGTCTCGGTCTCGTTGGGTGCGGCGGCTCCGGCGCATCCGATGCCGCCGACAA
>JAUMNV010000126.1 GCA_031295725.1 Collinsella sp. | reverse complement strand
GAGGGCTTTGAGGAGAACGGCCGCACGTTCTACCGCACGGTGGACACGCAGGATATCCTGGCCGTCCCTTATGACATCCCCGTCGTGGGCTATGCCGGCGAGACCGTCAACAAGCTGCGCGTCTGGGCCGCCGAGCCGGTCGAGGAGCACTTCGATCTGGAGGCCTTCAACCGCGGCGACTATGCCCTGGCCGATGCCGAGCGCGCCGAGGCCGAGGCCATCAGCGCCATCCTTTACCCCAACGACGCCGGCGAGCACGGCCGTCTGCTGCGACTGAAGCAGGAGTACCTGTTTGTCTCGGCCGGCATCTACAGCCTGCTCGACACCTTTGAGAAGGAGCACGGCGCGAACTGGGAGCTGCTGCCGCAGTTTGTGGCCATCCATACCAACGATACCCACCCCGCCATGTGCGGCCCCGAGCTCATGCGTATCCTCATCGACGAGAAGAAGCTCGAGTGGGACGACGCCTGGAACATCGTGACGCAGGTCGTGAGCTACACTAACCACACCATCCTGCCCGAGGCTCTGGAGAAGTGGCCCATCGGCACGTTCTCCAAGCTCCTCCCCCGCGTGTACCAGATCATCGACGAGATCAGCCGTCGTTGGCACGAGTCGTTCGACACCACGCAGGAGGGCTGGCAGGAGCGCCTGCGCCAGACCGCCATTCTGTGGGACGGCGAGATTCGCATGGCCAACCTGTCTGTGATCTGCAGCCATAGCGTCAACGGCGTGGCAAAGATCCACTCCGACATCATCAAGAACATCGTGCTCAAGGACTTCTATGCCCTGACGCCCGAGAAGTTCAACAACAAGACCAACGGCATCTCGCACCGTCGCTTCTTTGCCGAGGCCAACCCCACCTATGCCAAGCTCGTGACCGAGGCCATTGGCGATGGCTGGCTGAAGGACGCCTTTGAGCTGGAGAAGCTCAAGGAATTCCAGAACGACACCGAGTTCCTGAAGGCCGTGGGTGCCTCCAAGCGCGCCAACAAGGAGCGCCTGGCCGCCTACGTTAAGGCCGAGACCGGTCTGGTCATCGACCCCAACACCGTCTTCGATGTTCAGGTTAAGCGCTTCCATGCCTACAAGCGCCAGCTCATGAACATCATGAAGGTGATGGACATCTACAACCGTCGCATCGCCGATCCCAACTTCCACGTGACGCCGACGACCTTCATCTTTAGCGGCAAGGCCGCCTCGAGCTACACCTTTGCCAAGGAGACCATCCGCCTCATTAACTCCGTGGCCGACGTCATCAACAACGACCCGCGCGTGAACGAGGTCATGAAGGTCTGCTTTATCCCCAACTTCCGTGTGAGCAACGCCCAGCTCATCTACCCCGCCGCCGAGATCTCGGAGCAGATCTCCACGGCCGGCAAGGAGGCTTCGGGCACGTCCAACATGAAGCTCATGATGAACGGCGCCATTACGCTGGGTACCCTCGACGGCGCCAACATCGAGATCGCCGACCTGGCCGGCCGAGAGAACGAGGCCATCTTTGGCCTGACCGCCCCCGAGGTCGAGCAGCTCTGGGCATCCAACAGCTACTTTGCGTGGGATACCCTCAACGGCGACCGCGAGCGCCTGGGCCGCGTGATGGACGAGCTCAAGGACAATACCTTTGCGGGTCTTTCGGGCAACTTCGAGAGCATCTACAACGAGCTCATGAACAACAACGACCCCGACCTGGTCATGGCCGACTTCCGCAGCTACGTGGATGCATGGGAAAAACTCACCGGCAGCTACGGCGACCAGGAGACTTGGAACCGCAAGGCACTGCTCAACACCGCCTCGAGCGGCTGGTTCTCGAGCGACCGCACTATTCGCGAGTACCGCGACGAGATCTGGCACGCGTAAAGGCCGCGAGCTCCCTTTGCCAGCACGGCATTACTCGACGGGCGCGACGTTGCGCCGCGCCCGTCGCTAATGGGTTAAGGAACATCGATGACAGAAGGAGAAATCGATGAGTAAGAAAGAATGCATCGCGATGCTCCTCGCAGGAGGACAGGGCAGCCGATTGGGGGCACTCACCCAAAAGATCGCTAAGCCGGCGGTTAGCTTTGGTGGCAAGTTCCGCATTATCGACTTTTCGCTCTCCAACTGCTCCAACTCGGGCATCGACACGGTGGGCGTTCTGACGCAGTATCGCCCCTACCTGCTGCATGCCTATGTGGGCTCCGGCGAGGCCTGGGATCTGGACAGCCGCGACGGCGGCGTGTCGATCCTGCCGCCGTACGAGACGCAGACCGGTGGCGCCTGGTATGCGGGCACGGCCGACGCCATTACGCAGAACCTCGACTACATCAAGGCCAACGACCCCAAGTACGTCCTGATTCTTTCGGGCGATCACCTGTATCGCATGGATTACCGCAAGATGCTCAAGACGCACATTGAGAACAACGCCGACCTCACGGTGAGCGTTATGCCCGTGCCGTGGGAGGAGGCCAGCCGCTTTGGCATCCTGACCACCGACCCCGAGGACGGCCGCATCACCAAGTTTACCGAGAAGCCCGATAAGCCCGATTCGAACCTCGCTTCCATGGGCATCTACATCTTCTCGGCCGACGTACTGATCGAGGCGCTCGAGGAGGACGCTCTGGACCAGCGTTCGAGCCACGACTTTGGCAAGGACATCATCCCCAAGCTGCTCGGCGAGAACAAGCGCCTGTACAGCTACGAGTTCCATGGCTTTTGGAAGGACGTCGGCACCATCGCCAGCTTCCACGAGACCTCGATGGACCTGCTGGGCAACAACCCCGAGTTCGATCTGTTTGATAAGCACTTCCCCATCATGTCCAATATCACCACGCGACCGCCGCACTACATTGGCCCGGACGGTCGCCTGGATGACTGCCTGGTCTCCAACGGCTGCAAGATCTACGGCACCGCTCGCCACTCGATCCTTTCGACCGATGTCATCATCGAGGAGCGCGCCGTGGTCGAGGACTCCGTGCTGCTGCCGGGTGCGCACGTTAAGAGCGGCGCGCACATCTGCCGCGCTATTTTGGGCGAGAACTCCACGGTCGAAGAGGGCGTGAAGCTCGGCTCTGTCGATACCACCAAGGATACGGCCGTCGTTGGAAATGACGTCGTTATCGGGAAGGGGGAATGATCCGATGATCAATCGCAAGGCCATCGGTTATATCACCGCTAACTACTCTTCGACCTACGGCAGCGTGCTGCTCAAGGACCGCCCCATCGCGTCCGTTCCGTTTTTGGGCCGCTACCGCCTGATCGACTTCCCGCTGTCCAACATGATGAATGCCGGCATTAAGACCGTCGGCGTCGTCATGCCGGGCAACTACCGGTCGCTGATCGACCACGTGGGCTCGGGCAAGGACTGGGGCCTGGACCGCAAGAAGGGCGGCCTGTTCATGGTGCCCGGTAACGCGTATGGCACCACCAAGGGCGGCATGCGCTTCCTGCTGCGCGACATCATCTCCAACAAGACGCTATTCCAGCGCTCGGACAAGCCCTATGTTGTGATGATGGGCACCAACATCATCTTTAACATGGACCTCAACACCATCATCGACGCGCACGAGAACTCAGGTGCCCAGATGACCGTGGTGTACTGCAAGGCCACGCGCAACGTCGATGACGAGACCAAGCTGCAGATCAACGAGAACGGCCGCCTGACGGGCGTGAGCGCCGGCGTCGTGTACGGCGACAACGCCTCTATGGACTGCTGCATCGTCAACCGTGAGACGCTGCTCGAGATCATCGACCACTACCAGGCCGCCGACTATCTGGACCTGCTCGAGGCACTCCAGGGCGACTTTGGCAACATCGACGTGTGCAGCTACGAGTACAAGGGCGAGGTCGTGGGCGTGTTTAGCGAGAAGTCGCTGTATCGCCGCAGCATGGACCTGCTCGACCAGACCGTGGCCGACCAGCTCTTCGATCCCGAGCGCCCGATCCTGACCAAGGCTCACGACGTGCCGCCTTCGCGCTATGCGACCGGTAGCCACGCCTGCAACTCGATCATCTCGGCAGGCTGCATCATCAAGGGCACCGTGCGTAACTCGATCCTGTCGCGCGGCGTTGTGGTCGAGGAAGGCGCCTCGGTGACCAACTCGATCATCAACCAGAGCTGCATCATCAAGAGCGGCGCCCGCGTAGAGAACGCTATCCTGGACAAGAACAACGTGGTTCCCACCAACACCGAGCTTCGCGGCACGCCCGAGAACATCCTGGTGCTGGGAAAGGCTCCGTTAACTTCTGACACCACCATCGTACGTTAACGTTGGCACCGCAACATCGCTCGTAACATGTAGAATAGCCGCCCGGTTCGCGCCAGGCGGCTATTCTCGAATAACAACATGGGAGACAATATGGCTGATTCCAGCAAAAAGATGCAGATCGTGTTTGCCTCGGCCGAGTGCGCGCCGTTTGTGAAGACCGGTGGCCTGGGCGACGTAGCGGGTTCGCTGCCTGCGGCGCTTGTGCGCGCCGGCGCCGAGGTTATCGTGATGGTGCCCAAGTACGCCACCATCAAAGACGAGTACAAGGCGCAGATGGAGCACTTCTCCGACTTTTACGTGAGCCTGGGCTGGCGCAATGAGTACTGCGGACTCGAGAAGCTCGAGCACGACGGCGTCACCTATATGTTCATCGACAACGAGCGCTACTTTGCGCGCGACTATCCGTACGGCTTCTTTGACGACGGCGAGCGTTTTGCGTTCTTCTCCAAGGCCATCACCGAGAGCCTGCAGCACCTGCCGGCCGGCTTTGAGTGCGACATCCTGCACTGCAACGACTGGCAGACGGCACTGGCGCCCGTGTTTTTGCGCGAGTTCTACCAGGGCCTGCCGCTGTATGACCGCGTCAAGACCGTCTTCTCGATCCACAACGTGGCGTTCCAGGGCCAGTTTAGCGATACCGTGATGGAGGACATCCTGGGTGTGGCGCACATTCCGGCGGCCGCTTCGCAGCTGCGTTGCGACGCCTGCAGCATCAACTACATGCTGGGCGCCCTGCGCTATGCCGACGCCATCACTACGGTGAGCCCCACCTATGCCAACGAGATCCAGACGCCCGAATTTGGCGAGGGCCTGGACGGCGTGCTGCGCGAGCGCTCCTACGCGCTGCAGGGAATTTTGAACGGCATTGACGTGGCGGGCTTTGACCCGGCAACCGACAAGCGCATTGCCGCAAACTACACCATCAAGGACCGTTCTGGCAAGGCCGTGTGCAAGGCCAAGCTGCAGGAAGAGCTGGGGCTCGAGGTTCGCGACGACCGTCCACTCATGGTCATGGTCACGCGTCTGACGCGCCAGAAGGGCTTGGACCTTGTCATGTACGCGCTCGACCGCATCCTGGCCGGCGGCGTTCAGGTAGCCGTATTGGGCACTGGCGACCGCGACTATGAGGACGGCCTGCGCTACTTCCAGGACAAGTACCCCGGAACCATGGCCGCACGCATCGAGTTCGATCCGGCGCTGTCGCAGCGCATGTATGCTGCCGCCGACATGTTCCTGATGCCGTCTAAGTTTGAGCCCTGCGGTCTGTCGCAGATCATTGCCATGCGCTACGGCACCCTGCCCATCGTGCGCGAGACCGGCGGCCTCAAGGACACCGTGCAACCTTACAACGAGTTTACCGGCGAGGGCACGGGCTTCTCGTTTAGCAACTTTAACGGCGACGAGATGGGCGATGCCGTATTCCGCGCGGCGCGTCTGTTCTGGGATAACCGCGAGGCCTGGGATCAGCTGGTCACGCAGGCCATGAGCCAGGACTTTAGCTGGACGCGCTCGGCCGATAAGTATCTGGACCTGTACTTCTTTATGCATCCGGAGATTGAGAGGCCGGCGGCGGTTGTCGACGAGCCTGAGGCTGCGGCTGAGCCGGTGGCCGCTGAGAAGCCTAAGACCGAGAAGAAGCCCGCTGCGAAGCCTGCGGCAAAGAAGACCGTGACTCGTAAGACGACGGCCAAGAAGGCCACAGCGACCAAGGCTGCGGAAACCAAGACCACCGCTGCCAAGACAACGACCACGCGCAAGCGCACCACCGCAGCTGCCAAGAAGGCCGCCGAGGCCGAGGCTGCTCCCGAGGTAAAGGCTGAGACCGCTGTCAAGGCACCGGCCAAGGCCGCTGCCAAGAAGTCGACCGCGACCAAGACCAAGACCACGACCGCCAAAAAGGCCACTGCTACGAAGACAACCAAGGCCGATACGACGAAGGCTGCCGCAAAGACGACCCCGAAGACTGCTACAAAGTCCGCCGTCAAGGTCGAGGAGACGCCCGCCGAGTCCAAGGCCGAGGCAACCGTCGAGGCAAAACCGGCCGCCAAGACCACCACGCGCAAGCGCGCCACGACGACAGCCAAGAAGACCACGACCAAGGCTGCTGCTCCCAAGGCGGAGGCCAAGACCGAGGTAAAGGCCAAGCCCGAGCCTGCCAAGGAGATCCCGGTCTCCCCCGCCGCTCCGGCAGAGAAAAAGGCCCCGTCCAAGAAGACGTCCGTCCGCAAGGCCACGGCCACCCGCAAGCGCCGCTAGCACACAGACGATCCAAAACCTAATCAAACCCTAAGCAAGGGGCGCTCCAACCGGGCGCCCCTTCTCTGTAGGTAGTGGTAAAACGATTTTCTAGGACAACCGTTCGCCGATGGTAAACGGATGTTGTTTATACAGCCTGTGTACAACAGATATACTTACATCCTGTGCGTAAAGCCCATGGCCCGCAGGCCATGATTCTATTGAACTGGACCGTACTATGAGATTGATACACAACAGCCGTCTGCCGCAGTTTCGCACTCCGTTTGGCGCTGTGACCACTGGAACTACCCTTTCACTCTCCGTGATTCTGGAGGATGCCGATCCCGCGCAGGCAACGCTGACGCTGCGCACCTGGGTCGATGAGATTGGTGAGTCTCGGTATCCCATGACGCACGAGGGCGACGGCATATTTACCGTAGAGCTTGAGTGCACCGAGCCCTGTCTTATCTGGTACAGCTTTATATGCAATATCGAGGGCCAGCCCGAGGTTCGCCTGGGCGCACCACAGGGCCGCACCGGCGGCGAGGGCGTAACCTACGATTACGCCGAGGTGCCGTCATTCCAGGTCACCGTCTACAAGCACCGCGAAGTTCGACCCGAGTGGTACGAGCGCGGTATGGTCTACCAGATCTTCCCCGATCGTTATGCCCGCGACGAGCACTGGCGCGAGCGCACGCTGGCCGAGGTCGAAAAACCGCGTAAGGGCATTCAGCGCCGCATGGTCGAGGACTGGAACGAGCCGCCTGTGTACGAGCGCGCCGAGGACGGCTCCATCAAGACTTGGGACTTCTACGGCGGCTCGCTCAAGGGCATCCAGGAAGACCTGCCTCGCATCGCCGAGCTGGGCTTTACAGCCATCTACCTCAACCCCATTTTTGAAGCCGCGAGCAACCACCGCTACGACACCGCAGATTACACCAAGATCGATCCGATTCTGGGCACCGAGCAGGACTTTACCGAGCTGTGCGAGGCGGCCGAGAAGCTGGGCATTTCCATCATTCTGGACGGTGTGTTCAACCACACGGGCGACGACTCGATCTACTTCAACCGCTATGGCAACTACCCCGGCGTGGGCGCATGGCAGAGCGAGGATTCGCCGTGGCGCGATGCGTTTTATTTCCACGAGGACGGCTCGTACGACTGCTGGTGGGGCGTGGGCAATATGCCCGCCATCAATGAGAGCTCCGAACTGGTACGCGAGCGGCTCCTGGGCAAGGACGGCGTCATTCGTAAATGGCTGCGCGCCGGCGCTCACGGCTGGCGCCTGGATGTGGCCGACGAGCTTTCGGACGATTTCCTGACCGAGATCAAAAAGGCCGTACTTGCCGAAAAGCCCGACGCGCTGCTGCTCGGCGAGGTCTGGGAAGACGCCTCCAACAAGATCAGCTACGGCCATCTGCGTCGCTACCTGCAGGGTTCCGAGCTCGACTCGGCCATGGATTACCCCTTCCGCGACATGGTCATCGGCTTTTTGATGGGCTACAAAAACGCCTACCAAGCTGCCGAGGATATCGAGACCCTGCGCGAGAACTACCCGCGCGAGGCATTATCCTGCGCGCTCAATCTGCTGTCGAGCCACGACCGCCCGCGCATTATCTCGGTGCTCGGCGGTGGCCCCGACGAGTCGCAGCTGCCCGAGAGCGAGCGCAGCAAATGGCGCCTGGACGAGAACTCCATGGGCCTGGCCAAGAGCCGCTTTTGGCTGGCGACGCTCATGCAGATGACGTTCCCGGGCGTTCCCTCAATCTATTACGGTGACGAGTACGGCTTGGAGGGTCTCACCGATCCGGGCAATCGCCGCACCATGCCGACCAAGGAAAACCTGCACGACTTCGATACGTTCGCGATCGTCAAGAATGCCTCGGCCGTGCGCCGCGCGCTGCCGTTTATGATCGATGGCGAGATCAAGGCCTTCGCGCTCAATGACGAGGTGCTGGCCTACAACCGTACCGGTAAAGACGGCGAGTCCGCGACCGTCATCATCAACCGCAGCCTGCGCAATTCGCATCGTGTGACGATTCCGGCGCTCGGCGAATGCGCGAGCGATGTTATTAGCGGTCACGAGTGCGAGATCCACAACGGCACGGTCACGCTCGATCTGTATCCGCTGGGCTCGTCGATCATCTATCACCATGCCGAGCAGCGCCTGCAGGAGCCGCTCGATCACGGTGCGGGTGTTGTGTGTCATATCACATCGGTGCCGACCGACGACGGCAAGCCCGGTACAATCGGCGCGCCCACGCGTCGTTTTATCGACCATCTGGCTGCCATGGGCATGCGCTACTGGCAGGTTCTCCCCGTCAACCCCACGGACTTCTTCCGCTCCCCTTACGCCGGTCCTTCGGCCTTTGCAGGCAATATCGACCTGCTACCCGAGAGCCACGAGGAGCTGGCCGCCGACTTTGAGACCTGGAAGGCCCGAGGAGGCGAGGATGCCGATCCGCTGTACACCGCGTTTAAACATCGCAATGCCGATTGGCTCGAGAAATACTGCGTCTACATGGCCGTTAAGAAGTACTTTGAGGGCGAGTCGCGCCATGATTGGCCGGCAGATGTCGCGCGCTACAACGAGCATCTGATCGACGACAAGCGCTTCCACGACGAGGCCGAGCTTCAGGCGTACATGCAGTACCGCTTTGACCTAGCTTGGTGCGAGCTCATGAACTATGCGCACAAGAAGGGCATCGAGGTCATCGGCGATATCCCGATGTATGTCTCGGACGATTCGGCGGATGCGTGGAGCGAGCCCGAGAACTTCTGGCTGTCCGATACCGGCAAGGCGATTGAGATTTCGGGTGCGCCGCCCGACAACTTTGCGCCCGAGGGCCAGGTGTGGGGCAACCCGACGTTCCGCTGGGACCAAATGAAGCAGAACGGCTATAGCTGGTGGATGGATCGCCTACGTCGTGCGTTCTCGCTCTACGACCGCGTGCGTCTGGATCACTTCCTGGGCTTCCACAGCTATTACAGCATTCCCGCGGGCAAGGCCTGCGCCGACGGCCGCTGGCTAGCGGGCCCGGGCAAGGACCTGTTCCAGACCGCCTACGACGAGCTTGGTCCGCTCAACTTTATCGCCGAGGACCTGGGCTATTTGACGCCCGGTGTTCGCGCCATGGCTTCGACGTGCGGTTTCCCCGGCATGGACGTGCTGGAGTTTAGCGACTACGACGTTCGTTGCGGTGTGCATCCCACGCCCGGCAAGATTTTGTACACCTCGACGCACGATACGTCGACGCTGGCCGGTTGGTGCACGCGTTCCTTTGCGGGCGGCGATGAACCGAGCGGTGTTGAGGTGGCGGCTAAGCTGATGAGCGACGCGCTGGCAAGCGACGCTCCCCTGGTGATGATGCCGCTGCAGGATGTCCTGGGGCTTGGCGACGACGCGCGCATGAACGTTCCGGGCGTGGCTACGGGCAACTGGACCTGGCAGGCTGACGAGGCAGACATTGCAGCCGCTGAGGACAAAACCGCACAGCTCCTGCGCAACAACCATAGATTCTGGGGCGAAGCGTGATAAAACCCCCGATATAGGGTACAGTTACAGACGTTTGAATTTTTGCGGGCAGAGTAATCTGCCCGCTTTGTGCTGAAAAGGAAGTATTTATGGCGCGCTACGATTACAAGTGCTCGAGCTGCGGCAACGTGTTTGAGGTTGAGCATCCCATGTCCGAGACTCCCGAGGTCGTGTGCCCCAGCTGCGGTGCCCCGGCGGCCAAGACGTTCTCCGCCAGCGGCATTAAATTTGAGGGCAGCGGTTTCTACAACACGGACCAGCGAAGCGGCGGCGCCAGCACCAGCGCCATCAGCGGCTGCTGCGCCAACTGCCCGCATAACCACTAGAACCCGAACAGCCCCGCGACCGGCACCGATCGTAGGGCTGACTCTTTAGCTACCCAGGTTTCCTTTTGAGTTGCGGTGAAATAAGGACTGTTTGGCGGGTAGAAGCGGTTTTTCAATCCCTATTGCACCGCAACATAGTAGTTACTTGCGGATCAGGCGGGCGCAGAAGTGACCGTCGTAGGAGTCGGCGTTTACCGGTACGCTTTGGAAGAGGCCTCGATCGTTCTGGCGTACGGAAACGAGCTTCTTGGCCTGATCGAACTCGGGGAGTTGCAGAATCTTTGCTTTGGAAAGCGGCGCCACGCTAAAGCCCGCACCCTCGGGAGAAGCAAGGAACGCGTCCACCACCTGTGTGTTCTCCTCGTCGAAGACCGAGCACGTCGCATAAATGAGCTCGCCGCCGGCAGCCACGCGCGCGGCAGCCTCTTTGAGCATCGTCAGCTGCAGCTTGGGCAAATCAGTCGTAACGTCATTCTCAGTTAGACGCCATGGGATCTCGGGATGACGGCGCATGGTGCCGGTGCCCGAGCACGGCGCATCGATAAAAACCGTGTCGAACTTAACCGGCTCGCCAAGCATGGCATCAAACGATGTGAGCACCTCTTCAAGCTCGCAGGCATCACCCGAAACCGTACGAACGCCCTGAATAACGGCCTTATGCAGGCGTGCGAGATTCTGATCGCACTTGCGATCGTGCAGATCGAGCGCCGTATGCTGACGTTCATAGCCCGCACGCTTAGCCTGGCACATCATCACATAGGTCTTGGTGCCACGACCGGCACCAATCTCAAGGCAGCTACCAGGGCGCGTGGCAGCTGTGGCGATAAGCTGCGCGTTGAGATCAGATGCCACCGCGGCAGCACGCTCAAACACACCCGAAGCAACGGTAACCTGGGCATCAACCGGGGCATGGCAGCCCGGGAAGACAGGCGCGACGAGCTGCGAGATATACGGATCGAGCTTGGTCGCAAAGGCGTTCTCATGCAGGGCCAGCGGCGCGGGGGCCAGATTACCGGCAAAGCTAAGCGCGCCCTCCGGTGTGTCAAACGAAGCCATAATACGAGCGCACAGCCAACGCGGCAGACCCATCAGCCGCGACAGACGAACCAAGCGTCGCTCAGACTCGTCTACATCGGACGCCGTGGCAAAGTCCTCAACGTTGTCCGCGACCTTATGCAGCACGGCATTGGCCAAACCGGCGGCAGACTTAGCTCCGCTGCGCACCAGCTCAACGCCCTGACTCACCGCAACACGGCCAGGCGTATGCAGATAGAGCATCTCGAAGGCCGAGATACGAAGTGCCATGCGAACACGCGGCGCAACCTTTTTAGGCTTATCGAGAAACTGATCGAGCAGCTCGTCCAAAATACCCTGCGTAGCGGCCACACCCAGCGCCAAGCGGGCGGCAAAAGCGGAATCGCGCTGGTCAATAGCCTTGGCCGATGCGCGAGAGGACAACACGTCGCGTGCATACATACCGCGGCGATCGGCCTCCATCAATACATCGAGCGCAAGCTTGCGCGCGGGTGACAGCTTGCTCATGACAAAACACCCCACGAAAGATCGGCGCCCTGCAGGCCAGCAGCCCAGGCAGAAGCAGACATAGCACGCTTGCCATCGGGCTTAACCTCGAGCAATTCAACCGAGCCATCGGAAAGACCAAGGTAAACACGCTTGTTCTTAACGTCAACGGCGCCCTCGCCAAGCGACACATCGGCCATCGCAGCATCGAGCACACGCACGCTCTTGCCGGCAATCACGCAACGAGCAGGCGCGGTATCGGACGAGGCCAGCACATGACGCACGCAATTGAGCGCCCCCATCTGCGGATCAAGACGCATCTCCTGCTTAGAAATCTTGGCGGCATGGGTAACAAGCGACTCATCCTGCTCAGTCCACACGGCGGTGCCATCGGAAAGCGAAGGAAGCGTATCGGCAAGCAATTTACCGCCAAGCTCAGCAAGCTCCATGGTCAGCGCCTCAGCATGCTTACCGGCAACCGACGTGGAAGCCTGAGCACAATAAGCGCCAGTATCCACGCCATGCCCGATGCGCATGATAGAAACGCCAGCAACCTCGTCACCAGCGAGAATCGCACGCTGAATAGGAGCAGCCCCACGCCAACGAGGCAGCAAGGACGCATGAACATTCACAATACCAAGCGGCGCCATATGCAGCACGTCATCCGGCAAAATGCAACCATAGGCAGCCACACAGAAAATATCGGCTTGCGCAGCGTGGAGCGCCTCAACAACCTCGGCCGTCATACGATTAGCCTCAATAACCGGCAACCCAAGCTCAAGTGCCTTAGCCTTAACAGGGGACGGCTCCAGCTTCTTACCACGCCCACGAACAGCATCGGGACGAGTAACAACAAGCGCAATCTCATTACCAGCCTCAACAAGCGAAGTCAGCGAAGGCACAGCAAAATCGGGCGTACCCATAAACACAATACGCATAAAGATCGTCTCCTCTCAACCAAAGCCGAGACGGCTACAAATAACAGCGGAAAGCCAAGTACCCAGCCCATCCGCAATAACAATTCAACAAGAACAAATATACCCAAAACCAAAGAAAGAGCCGCAATAAAAGCAGCTCTTTCAGCAAAGCAATTATCAGCGAAGACGCCTCTCCCTGGCCCAACGGTACCCGGGCGAATCGAGCCAGAACAACGCAGTCCCCGGTGCTGAGCGCCCACATATCGTCCCGCGCGCAGTTTCGCAGCAAAGCGAGAATGTTTGAGCACGGGATGATATGTGGGCGCTCAGCACCGGGGACGGTGGGACCTACTCCGTCTCGCCCGGTCGAGCGCCGCGGGCCAGGGCGTCCTGGTACTCCTTGACTGCCTTGATCCTCTGCATGGGCTTCAGTCGCTCGAACATGGTGTTGCCGTGCAGGTGATCGATCTCGTGCTGCAGGCACACGCAGAACAGATCGCCCGAGGCCTCGTAGCGAATCAGGTTGGCATCCAGGTCGTACGCCTCGACGACGACATGATCGGGACGCTCGATCTCGCAGCTAATGCCAGGAATGGAAAGGCAACCCTCGCTAAAGGGCACAAGATGGTCACTCTGCTCAACAATGACAGGGTTGATGAGCACGTAGGGGTCGTAGTCGTTCTTGTCGCTGTAGTCGCAGTCGATGGTGACGAGCTGAATGAGCTCGCCGATCTGCGGGGCAGCCAGGCCGCAACCGCCGTTCTCGAACATCATCTTCTTCATCTTCTCGGCAAGCGCCTCGATCGCCGGGGTGATCTCCTCGATGACGGCGCACTCCTGGCGCAGACGAGGGTCGGGCGACAGTACGATTCCGTTGGCTTCCATGGCCATCCTTTCGAGTTGCTACATCAAATCATAGGCGTCGACGTCAACGCTCACGCTCACGCCGCGCACGGAGCCCACCTCTTTGAGGCAGGCGTCGATATCATCAGAGACATGGTACCCCACGGGCGACTTCACAAGCAGATGGAAGCGGTAACGGTCCTTGGCTCTCTCGATTACACACGAAGCCGGGCCCAGCACCTGCGGCACGGCACTCCCCGCCCGCAAAAAGTCGGGCGCGGCGGCATGCCAACGACGCTTAAGAAGCTTTGCAATACGCCCGATGTAGTCTTGTGCGTCGTCTCGGTTCGCCGACCACGCCAAAATGTTGACCAGGCGAACAAACGGCGGGTACAGCGCGTCGCGGCGCTGGTCCAGGTCGTAGTCGGTAAAGATCGAACGGTCGTGCTCAGCGACGGCGCGAATGACCGGATCCTCGGGCAGGTAGGTCTGGATGATCACCTCACCGGGACGATCGCCGCGACCGGCACGGCCCGCCACCTGTTCCAGCAGGTCGTAGGCGCGCTCCCCTGCGCGGAAGTCCGGCAGCTTGAGGGCAAAGTCGGCATTGACCACGCCCACAAGCGTGACCTCGGGAAAATCGAGGCCCTTGGCAATCATCTGCGTGCCCAGCAGCACCGCACAATCGGCGGCATCGAACTGCTCGAGCAGTTTTTTGTGCGCATCCTTGCCGCGCGTGGAATCGGCATCCATGCGAATGATGGCGACATCCTCGGGCAGCATCTGGTGCAGTGCGTCCTCGATCTGCTGCGTGCCCAGACCCATTTTTGCCAGGTAGCGACTGCCACATTTGGGGCAACGGCTCGTAGGCGCGGGATACGGCTGCACGCGCCAAGACGAACCGCATGTATGACACTGCAGCGTGTGCGTGCGCTCGTGATACGTAAGCGCGGTGGAGCAGTGGTTGCAGGTGGGGACGCAGCCGCACTCGCGGCACATCAGGAATGGCGCAAAACCACGGCGGTTATGCAACAGCACGGCCTTCTCGCGGCGCTCGACCACGCGTTCCAGGCCTTCCATCAGCGGTTTTGAGAACATGGAACGGCTACCGTGCGAGAACTCGCGACGCAAGTCGGCAATGCGGACAGTCGGCAGCACGGCGTGTCCCGGGCGCTCGGGCATCTCAACGCGCGTCCAGGTGACGCCGCCGTACGTGCCGCGGTGGCAGCGGTCGAGCGCTTCGGCAGAAGGCGTGGCCGAGCCCAGCACGAGTGGACAGCGATAGCGACGCGCCATCTCGGCCGCCACTTCGCGCGCGTGGTAGCGCGGGCTGGAACCCTGCTTGTAGCTGGTCTCATGTTCCTCGTCGATGATGATGAGACCCAAGTCGCTGAGCGGGCAAAAGAGCGCCGAGCGGGCGCCGACGACCACACGGGCCGCACCGCTGGCGACCATATCCCACTGGTCTAGGCGCTCGCCGGCCGAAAGGCGCGAGTGGAAGACCGCAACCGTCTCGCCAAAGCGCGAGCGAAAACGGCCGACGGTCTGGGCCGTCAGCGAGATCTCAGGCACGAGCACGCAGGCCGAGCGACCGGCCGCGAGCACGCGCTCGATAGCGGAGAGGTAGACCTCGGTTTTGCCGGAACCAGTAACACCGTCCACGACCACCACGTCACCGTGCGCATCCAGGCGAGCGCGCTCAATCTGCGCGAGCGCCTGCTGCTGGCCATTCGTAAGTGCGACCGGCGCTTTGCCGCTCGCGGAGGACAGCGTAGTCTGCTCGCTGCAACCGCGCCAGGCACGGCGCTCCTCCACCACCACGACACCGCGTTTTTCGAGCGCCTTGATGGTCGCCGACATGCTGTTGTAAAGCAGATTGAGGTCGCGCGTCGTGACGGGGCCGCACTGGAGCGCCTCGATGAGCTGGCGCTGGCGAACGGCGGTCTTGGGCGGCGTATAGTCGAAGCCCTCGGACGTGAGCATGACCCAGCGATTTTGAATAGGCTTGACGGCGGGACGCTCAACCGACCATGCGCCGTCATCGCCCTTGACCACGCGCGGGCTACCGCCCGGAGGCAAAAACAGGCGCAGGCACTCGGAAAGCGTCGCGACATACTCGCGGCTCATCCAGTGTGCGATACGGGCAGCCTCGGCGGTAAAGAGCGGTTTGCTGAGGATTACCTCGATGGGCTTGATGCGCGAGGGGTCGAGGGCGTTGTTTCCTCGCAGCTCGCCCAGCTCAAGCGCAATGTCGACGATATAGCCCGCGGCGGCACGGTTGCCAAAATGGACCAGAACCGTGGATCCGATCTGCGCCTCGTAGGCAAGAGTTTCCGGGATGCCGTAGGCGAATGGCTCGGACAGCGCACGCGTCGGAATGTCCAGGACTACGCTCGCGTAGGCGGCGACGGGCTCAGGTACAGGCTCGGACTTGGCCGGGGCAACAGCAGGCTCGGGCGTGGCCGGAGCCTGCTCCGGATCCGGCGAACCAAACAGCGAAAGTTGCTCGGCCATGGCCCCAGCACCTCCCATCCCATTCGTCTACAGAAACAAGAACCCCGCTCGGGGTGAACGGGGCTCGGATACAAACGTTTGCGCAGCGATTACAGCGCCATCGTGCGGGCGCGATCGATGCGCGCCAGGCAGTCGTCGCGGCCGACGAGCGCCATGGTCTCGCCCAGCGGAGGGCTCACCATGTTGCCGCAGACGGCGACGCGCACGGCCTGGAACACCACGCGCTTCTTGAGGTCCATCTGCTCGGGCAGCGGCTCAAGCGCGGCGTCGATGTTGGCAGCCGTCCACTCGTTCACACCCTCGAGCGCGGCCTTGGCGGCATCAAGAATGGCACCCATGCCCTCCTTGGCCAGGCCCTTGTTGACGGACTTCTCGTCATACTCGAGCGTCTCGGCCGTAGCGAAAATGGGAGCGGCGACGGTCACGGCGTCGGCCGGCATCTTGGTGCGCGGCTTGACAATGGCGGCAAGCGCGTCGATCCAATCCTCGCCGTACTCGACATTACCCTCGATGAGACCCGCCTCGTGCAGCTCGGGGACCATGATCTCGTCGGCAAACTGAGCATCGGACATGCCGTTGATGTACTCGGCATTGACCCAGTCGAGCTTCTTGGGGTCGAAGGTCGCCGGGTTCTTGGAGATGCGGTCGAGCGAGAACTTGCTGGCCAGGACATCGCGCGGGATGATCGTGGTCTCGCCGTCGAGCGACCAGCCGAGCAGCGCCAAGTAGTTGACGAAGGCGTCGGACAGGTAGCCGGCGTCGCGGTACTCCTCCACCGAGGTGGCGCCGTGGCGCTTGGAGAGCTTCTTGCCGTCGGCACCCAAGATCATGGAGATGTGGGCGAACGTAGGCACGGGCGCCCCGAGGGCCTCGTAGACCATGACTTGACGCGGGGTGTTGGACAGGTGGTCGTCGCCGCGGATGACGTGAGTGATCTTCATCATGGCGTCATCGACGACGGTCGCGAAGTTGTACGTGGGCGTGCCGTCGGAACGGAAGATGACAAAGTCGTCAAGCTCCTTGGCGTCGAAGGTTACCTCGCCGTGGACGGCGTCGTGGATGACGACGTCGCCGCGGTCCTCGGGCACCTTGATGCGAAGGACGTAGGACTCGCCGGCCTCGATGCGACGGCGGGCCTCCTCGGGATCAAGATCGCGGCAACGGCGCTGATAGCCCTGGAAGGGGTCCTTGCGCTCCTGCGCGGCCTTACGGTCGGCGTCGAGCTGCTCCTTGGTGCAGAAGCAGGGATAGGCCTTGCCCTCGTCCCAAAGCTTCTGGGCGGCCTGCTTGTACAGGTCCAGGCGCTCGGTCTGGGCGTAGGGGCCAAAATCGCCGCCCACCTCGGGACCCTCGTCCCAGTCCAGGCCCAGCCAACGCATGGCGCGCAGGATGATCTGCGTGTTCTCGTCGGTAGAGCGGGTGGGGTCGGTGTCGTCGATGCGCAGGATGAACGTGCCGCCGTTTGCACGGGCGAAAGCCCAGTTATAGATAGCGGTGCGGGCGCCGCCGATGTGCAGCTTGCCCGTCGGTGAGGGTGCAAAGCGGACGCGAACGTCTGATGCCATGGAAATCTCCTCGATTGCAGGATGGATGTCTAACCGCACCAGTATAAAGCATCAAAGCAACCTCCGCACAAAGGGCATCGACCCACTCATTGGGGATACTCTTTGGGGACAGTCTTAAATGACCAGTCGTTGGGCAACCTGTCGGCACTTAGGTAAGGCTGGTCATTTAAGTCTGTCCCCAATGAATAGGTGCGGAAAGGGTGTGAATGTTTGAATTACGCGCTATGATGTGCCCTTGCATAGAGAGCCCGGCGGAATGGTAACGGTCGCTGGGACACGTTTTTGAAAGGACAATCATGTCAGAAGAACTTCGTTCCATCCCGCCCCAACACGGGTCCTTTGTTTTTACGTCGGAGTCGGTGACCGAAGGTCATCCCGATAAGATCGCTGACCAGATCAGCGACGCCGTCCTCGACGCAATCCTCGCCAAAGAAATAGAGCTCCAGGAGCAGGGCTACATCGCCCCCAACGGCGTGCCTGCCAACGTGGAGAACGTCCGCTGCGCTTGCGAGACCCTCGTGACCACCGGCACCGTCATCGTCGCCGGCGAAATTCGCACCCAGGCCTATGTCGACGTACAGGAAATCGCCCGCGGCGTTATCCGCCGCATTGGCTACAACCGCGCCAAATTCGGTTTTGACTGCGATACCTGCGGCGTTATGAGCCTCATCCACGAGCAGTCGCCCGATATCGCCCAGGGCGTCGACGAGTCCTTCGAGACCCAGACCGGCGCTACCACCGACCCGATTGACCTGATCGGTGCCGGCGACCAGGGCATGATGTTCGGTTATGCCTCCAACGAGACCAAGACCCTCATGCCCATGCCGCACTACCTGGCGAGCCGCCTAGCCGAGCGCCTGGCCGCCGTGCGCCACGACGGTACCCTCGCCTATCTGCGTCCCGACGGCAAGACCCAGGTCACCGTGCGCTACGAGGAAGGCAAGCCCGTCGAGGTCACGACCATCGTCATCTCCACGCAGCACGCTGCCGAGATCAAGGACATGGGCAAGATCAAGGCCGACCTCATCGAGCACGTCATCACCCCGGTCATGGCCGCCGAGAACATGCCGTGGGACAACGCCGACATCTATGTGAACCCCACCGGTCGCTTTGTCGTGGGCGGCCCCATGGGCGACACGGGCCTGACCGGCCGCAAGATCATCGTCGACACCTACGGCGGCTATGGCCGTCACGGCGGCGGTGCCTTTAGCGGAAAGGACTGCACCAAGGTTGACCGCTCCGCCGCGTATGCCGCGCGCTGGGTCGCCAAGAACGTGGTCGCCGCCGGTCTGGCCGACCGCTGCGAGGTCGAGCTTGCCTACGCCATCGGCGTTTCCAAGCCCCTTTCAATCATGGTCGACACCTTCGGTACTGCGCATGTTGCCGAGGGCAAGATCGTCGAGGCCGTAGAGAAGACCTTCGACCTGCGCCCGGGTGCCATCATCCGTGACCTAGACCTGCGTCGCCCCATCTACGAAAAGACGGCAGCCTACGGTCACTTCGGCCGCGAAGACGCCGACTTCACCTGGGAAAAAACCGACCGAGTCGAAGAACTCAAAGCAGCCTGCGGCCTGTAAGCTAACTCGAAAAGCAACAGCCAAATAACAACGCACCAAAAGAAGTACCGGCCCCAACCGGTACTTCTTTTTTATTTAAAGGTTGTGAAGATGAGCCCACCTGGGACATGGAATAAATCACAGGCCGATAAATTTTGCAGCAGAGCGACTCCAGCCATGTATCCTAAGTTCCGAGGGCTTTGGTATTTGGTCGGTCGCGAGTTCCGCACGAGCCGGAGGCCACTTAATGTGGCCTCCGTGCGAGCCAGGACTGTAGAGCAGGCGACCAAATACCAAAGCCCTCGGAACGACGGGACAAGTATGCCCCGCCCCTCGGAACGACGGGATAGAACAGGAGCACCCATGGCAGGCAAGCCGCAAACACTAGCTACGACCTCGGCATTCGAGATCTTGGGCCCCGTCATGGTCGGCCCCAGCTCATCACACACCGCCGGCGCCCTGCGCTGCGCCCAAGTTGCCGCCAGCCTGCTGGAAGGCCGCATCACCAAGGTCACCTTTGGCCTGTGGAACTCCTTCGCCCACACCTACCGCGGCCACGGCACCGACCGTGCGCTCGTCGCGGGCATCCTGGGCCTCGACACCGATGACGAGAATATCAAGCAGGCCTTCGACCTCGCTCGCGAGCAAGGCCTCGAATATCACTTTGACATCAAGGGCGACGACGCCTCCATCCACCCCAATACCGTCGATATCGACATGGTCGACGACACGGGCGCCACGGCTCAGGTCCGCGGCGAGAGCCTGGGCGGCGGCAAGATGCGCATCAGCCGCATTAACGGCGTCGGCGTCGACATCTCGGGCATGTATTCCACGCTCTTCGTGGCGCACAAGGACGTCCCCGGTGTACTCGCCGCGCTCACCAACCTGCTCGCCTACGCCCACGTGAACATCGCATTCTGCCGCACCTACCGCACCGAAGTGGGCGGCCAGGCCTACTCCGTCTTTGAGACCGACGGCGCGCCCGACGACACCGTTATCCCGATGCTACGCAAGCTCGACAATGTTGATTACGCGACCTTTATCGAGCTCCCCGGTTCTGCCTCGTCGCTCTCCCCCGGCGTCTCGGCCAAGGAAATCTTCGACGACGGCGAGCAGCTGCTCGATGCGTGTGAGGAACTGGGGCTCAGCATCGGCGCCGTCATGGCCGTTCGCGAGGCGCGTCTGACCGGCGAGGCCCACGCCGTCGCCGCCATGCGCCGCGTGCTCGACGTCATGCGCGAGGAGACCACGGCCCCCCTCGCAAATCCGCTGCGCTCACTCGGCGGGCTTATCGGCGGCGAGGCCAAGCTCGTCGAAGCCACCGGCCGCAACGATTTGAGTGCAAGCCTGATGGGCGCCGTCCAGACCGACGCCGTTGCCCGCGCCATGGCCGTGCTCGAGCGCTCCGCTACCATGGGCGTGATTGTCGCCGCCCCCACGGCAGGCTCCGCGGGTGTTGTGCCCGGCTGCGTGCTGGCGCTCGCCGAGCGCCTGCAGCTCGACGACGAACAGGTCATGGACGCGCTCTACTGCGCAGCCGCCATCGGCCTCAACCTCACCACAAGCGCCTGCGTTGCCGGCGCCGAGGGCGGCTGCCAGGCCGAAGTCGGAAGCGCAGCCGCCATGGCAGCCGCCGCGCTGGTGCAGATGCTCGGCGGCACGCCCGAGCAGGCGCTCGACGCCAGCTCCATCGCGCTAAGTAACCTGCTGGGTCTCGTTTGTGACCCCGTCGGTGGCCTCGTGGAAGTGCCCTGCCAAAACCGCAACGCCATCGGCGTGGCAGCGGCCTTTAGCTCGGCACAACTCGCCCTCGCAGGCATTAAGAGCCTGGTGCCGTTTGACCAGATGGCACATGTCATGCTCTCGGTGGGTCACGCGTTGCCGGCAACGCTGCGCGAGACGGCAAAGGGCGGCATCGCGCAGGCTCCGGCCGCACTTTCGGCCTGTGCAAAATGCGGTGTGTGCGGGTAGTGACCCTGAACGACTCGATAGTGGGACATTTGTCCCAGCTCTTTCGAATGCCACCGTTTCCGTACCACAAACAGTAGGGCAATCGCTATAATGCAAGCCCAGTAAAAACACGATGAACCGCAAGGCGAAAATCGAAGGATATGCATACGATGTCGCAAAACGATCGAACTCAACTGATTCCCGATCCGCAGCAGCCGAGCAGGCACACCGGCGGCGTTCAGTCGCCGCGTCCTATCGCGCCGAGCCACGGTCAGCAGCGTAGTGCAGCAAACGCTTCCCAACACCCGAACCAACAGCGACAGCAGCGTCAACAACGTCAGCGGCGCCAGGCAAACGGCAATGCGCCCAAGCAGCCCCCCACGCACGCTCGAGGCGATCGCGGCCCCGCGCGCAAACCCGCCGAGAACAATAAGTCGGGCAAAAAGACGGCGTTATTTGTCGTCCTGGGTCTAATCGTCATTGTCTATATAGTAGGCGTCGTAGCGTTTTCGCAGGTAGCCTACCCCAATACCACCATCGCCGGCGTCGACGTCTCGTTCTCCAACGCTTCGTCTGCCGCCACCAAGGTCAATTCGGCATGGAAGCACTATAAGCTCGCCGTGACAGGCGATGACTTTAGCTGGACCTATCAGCCCGAGTCCGATGAGCCCATCGTCGACGGCGAAGCTGCCGCAAAAGAAATCATCAGCCACAACGAAGCCTTTGTATGGCCGGTCCGCCTTGTGGAATCCTTAAGCGGCAAGACCAAAACAACCGCCACCCCCAACGAAGTCGATCTTGATCAAGACGTCGACCTGTCCATGCTCTCCGACACCTTTAACCAAAAGCAGTTTGAGAAGGATCTGGGCGCCGCCATCGACGAGTTTAACGAGGGCCGTTCGGGCACGTTCGAGGCCAATAGCTCTTATGACGAGCAGGCCGGCAAGTTTACCGTCGAGAAGGCGCGCTCCAACGAAAAACTCAACCGCGAGCATGTCATTAAGTATGCCGAGCTCGAGCTTGCCTCGCTGGCCGAGACCGTCGATCTTTCCAAGCTCGGCAACGATGCCTATGATCCTCTCAATGGCACGCTGACCGATGATCAGATTCAGGCCGCATGCGATGCCGCCAACAACTTCTTGGGCGTCAACGTGACCCTCAAGCTCAACGGCGAGGATGCCGGAAAGGTCGACGGCAGCTCCGTGTTGCAGTGGATCAGCTTTGCCGATCCGGCCAACCCCACGCTCGATACGTCGCAGATCAGTAGCTGGGCAGCCGAGCTCGCCAACGGCTTTAATACCGTGGGCTCCACTCGCTGGTGGACGCGCGCCGATGGCAAGCAGTGCGCCGTCGAAGGCGGTGACTTTGGTTGGTCCATCGACAGCAGCTCGCTCGCCAAGCAGGTCGAGGACGCCATTAACAACAAGCAGACCGGCGAGATCGAGATCAAGTACTCCCAGAAGGCCGACACCTTTACCGCAAAGGGAGAGTCCGACTGGAAGGCGTATATCGACGTCGACCTGTCCGAGCAGCACGCGCGCTACTATGACGAGAACGGTAATATCGTTTGGGAGGCCAACTTTATTTCCGGCAAACCGGGCGAAGACGCCACCCCCGAGGGCGTGTGGCAAATCAACAGCAACGACGGCGGCAGCACCCTGATCGGAGCCAAGGAGCCCGAGACCGGTAAGCCCAAATACGAGAGCCCGGTGAGCTACTGGATGCCGTTCGAGGGCAATATGATCGGCTTCCACGATGCCACCTGGCAAAACGACAAGAGCTTCGATAATGCCGAGTCGTACAAGTGGTGCGGCAGCCACGGTTGCATCAACCTGCGCCTGGCAGACGCCAAGGCACTTCACGACTGCATCAAAGTCGGCCTGTGCGTGGTTGTCCACTCGTAGTGCAAGTCGCGCATTCCTACAACGTGGAACCGCTGCGACCAATCTAACAGTTCCGAAAGAAACCGTCCTATGCGCCCGCCCCAACCGGTGGGCGCATATAATTATCGAGGTTCTTTCTATAAAGGAGACGCTATGCCGAATGTCCCCACCATCACCCCGGGCGCGGATGATACCGAGCGCACGCCCGAAGATGCCACCGAAACGATTCCTCTGATTACAAACGCGCACACCGACAAGCAGAGCGGACGCACGAACGATACGGTCGAGATTTCCGATGAAGAGGCATATGCCAAGCTCAAGGCAAAACGTGCCGAACGTCGACGCAAAAAGCTCATCCGACGCGGCATTGCGGCCGGCGTCGTGGCCGCCATTGTGCTCATCGCCGTTGTCGTGACCTTAGCCATCAACGCACGGCCCGCAGGCAACAACAGGCCTGTGACCGACATGGTGACCGAGGGCACGTTTACCACAACGGTCGAGGCGAAAGGCCAGCTCAAACCCATTTCGTCCTCGGTGGTCTCCCCTTCTGTCGACGGCACGGTCGATTCGATCAACGTGCAGGCAGGCCAATCCGTCAACGAGGGCGACGTGCTTATGACCATTAAAAACGACGAGCTCGATCGCAACGTTGCCGAGGCGCAGCGTGCAGTTGCAGCCGCTCAGGAAGACCTCGCCAACGCGCAGAAAGCCGCAGCCGCCGCGCAGGCCACCCCAACGACGGACGTCGAGGGAGCTTCCGCAGCGGCTGGTGTCTCCGCCGCATCAGCGGACACGAACGCCGTATCGGCCGCGCAGCGCAGCCTCGCATCAGCCCAGGCAAACCTCGACCAGGCGAACGCCAAGGCCTCCAGTCGCACGGTCACGGCCCCGAGCTCGGGTAGCATCGTGGAGCTCAATGCCAAAGTGGGCGCCACGGTTACAGGCGGCATGATCATGGGCGAAAGCGATACGAGCGGCGGCAAGCAGTGCATGCAGATCGCCGACCTGTCCAAGATGAAGGTGACCGTGCAGGTGGGCGAAAAGGACATCGCCAAGATCGCCGTTGGGCAGAGCGCCAACGTCACGTATCCCGCGTTTCCCGATATCGTGAGCCAGGGCACCGTCACGGCTATCGCGTCGGTGGCAAACTCCGACGCCGCCAACAGTGGCGGCGGCAGCGTAACCTTTAACGTCGACATTCTCATCGAGGCGCCCGACGCGCGCCTGAAGCCGGGCATGACGGCCGAGGTCTCGGTGGTGACCGAGCAGCTCAACGACGTGGTGATGGTGCCGACGATGGCGCTCATGACCGAAGACGGCGAACACTATTACGTCAACGTGGCGACTGATGACGAGGGCAAGCAAACCCGTCGCGTGAAGGTGACCGTCGTGACGCAAAACGACAACGAAGCCGTAGTCGGCAAGACTCAGGTCAAGCGCGACGACCAGGGCAACGAGATCAATCCCAACGTGCCGGTTACCAAGCTGCGCGATGGCGACACCCTCGTCATGGACACCGGAGCGGACGCAACGGCTGACGGCGGCTACGGCGCGGATTCGGGCAGCATGTCTGCCGACGAGGGCATGTAATGCGTCCCGTTATCGACATCCGCAACGTGCACCGCATCTTTGAGAGTGAGGCGGGGTGCGCCCACATCCTGCACAACGTGAGCGTGGCGGTAAATCCCGGCGAATTCGTCGCTATCACTGGCCCCTCCGGCTCGGGCAAATCAACGCTCATGAACATCCTAGGCTGTCTGGATAAGCCGACGGCGGGCGACTACTACCTGCAAGGGCTCAACGTGGCCGAGCTCGATGATGACGAGCTCACCGAAGTTCGCGCCCTGAGCATTGGCTTTGTCTTTCAGAGCTTCAACCTGCTGCCGCGCCTGTCGGTTATCGAAAACGTGATGCTGCCGCTGGCCTACACCAATGTGCCCCGTAGCCAGCGCGAAATGCGCGCCGTGCACGCGCTGCAGGCTGTCACGCTGCCCGTCGACCACTGGGACCACCGCATATCCGAGCTCTCGGGCGGCCAGATGCAGCGCGTCGCAATCGCGCGCGCCCTCGTCAATGACCCGCCCATAATTCTGGCCGACGAGCCGACGGGAAACCTGGACTCCGCTACCGGAGCGCTTGTGATGGAGACCTTCCATAAGCTCCAGAAGCGCGGCAAAACCATCGTGCTTATCACACACGACCCCGGCATCGCCGCCGAGGCCGACCGTGCCGTGACCATACGCGACGGTCGCATTCACGACGGCGCGTATATTCCACATGCACCGCGGACCCTGCGCAGCGCCGTAGATAGCCTGCCCATGATTTCCGCCTCCGCCAACCCGCCGAAAGGAGAGATGGCATGAGCGCCCGCGATCTCATCCAGGAAGCCCTTCACTCGCTCGAGGCCAACAAGGGGCGCAGCCTGCTCACCATCCTGGGCATTGTCATCGGCATCGCCTCGGTTATCGCCATGACTTCGCTCATCGGCGGCATCCAAAACAGCCTGGTCAACAGCCTGGGCCTCAATGCGGCACGCATGGTGCAAATCTATTCGTCGCAAGAACTCACCGAGTCGGACATCGAGAAGCTTCAAAAACTGGTGCCGCAGATAGAGCAGATCGGCATTGTCGACAGCGCGTATACCGAGTACAAGACCGGCGATAAAAGTTATACCGTCATGGCACAGGGTGTCGATAGCGACATGCTCGACGCCGTGGGGGCCAGCAAGCTCGTTGCGGGGCGCACCTATTCCCAGGCCGAGTCCCAATCAGGCTCGCGCGTGGCGCTCATCAGCCGCAACGGCGCCGATCAGCTTTACGGCAACGAACAGGATGCGCTGGGGAAAACCATCAAGGTGTCAAACGGCGAGGTGCAGATTGTAGGCGTGATTGATGGCGGCAGCGACTCCATGGGCTCGCTCACGCTGTATATGCCACGCGAAACCATCTCCGGGCTGTTTAGCGACGAGAATCCTTCATTCCCCAGCGTAACGGCACTTTCCGCCGAGGGCACGGAAATGGATGAGCTCTGCAAAACCATCGAGTCCAAGGTGCGCGCGATGAAGGGCATCGCGGAGGATGATGAGTACGACAGTGTATCGGCGACCTCCATGAAAAGCGCCATCGATGCGCTTAACTCCTTTATGGGCGCGTTCTCGCTCATCATGGGTGCTGTTGCCAGCATCTCGCTGCTTGTCGGCGGTATCGGCATTATGAACATGATGCTCACCAACGTGACTGAGCGCATCCGCGAGATCGGCATCCGCCGCGCCCTGGGCGCCAGTCGTCGCGATATCACCGCCCAGTTTTTGGCCGAGTCTTCGGCATTGTGCATCACCGGCGGTCTGCTGGGTGTCCTGATTGGCTATCTGCTGGCCTGGGGCCTCGCGATGTTTGCCTCCGAATCCGGGATTCTTGGCGAGCTCGGTGCCAGCGGGCAAATCACACCGAGTTTTTCAATCGCCACGGTACTGCTGGCCTTCGCCGTCTCCGTCGGCATCGGCGTAATCTTTGGCTTCTATCCCGCTCGCCGCGCAGCAAAGCTCGACCCAGTGGAGTGCCTACGCTACCAGTAAGCCACCACCAACAAGTTGCGGTGAATTAGGGACTGAATAGGGGGTGCGGACGATTTCTTGGACTGCGCCTAGGCGTATCCAAGCTTCCTGCGGTACTCCATAGGGCTCAGCCACTCGAGGGACTTCTTGATGCGCCCATCCCGATAGTACACGAGGTAGGCCTCGAGCCTCCCCATGAATTCCTCGGCCGTCACGCCCTCCCAGTCCCTGTAGCGGAAGAACTCGTTCTTGAGGCGCCCGAAGAAGCCCTCGCAGGCCGAGTTGTCCGGGCTGCAGCCCTTCGCGGACATGCTCCTGACCAGGCCGTTCTCCTCGCAGATCCCGATCCACTCCGGCCAGCGGTAGTGGCCGCCCCGGTCCGAGTGGATCGTCGTGCGCACGCCCGCCGGCCTCGCCGCGCAGGCCTTGAGCAGGCTCGAGTTCGCGAGGCGCTTGTCGGGGTGCAGCCCGATCGACCAGGCGACGGGCATCCCGTCGAAGCAGTCGATGACCGGGCTCAGGTAGACCTTCTCGCCGCCCGGGAGCCTGAACTCGGTGATGTCGGTGAGCCACAGCCGGTTGGGCTCGTCGGCGTGGAAATTCCTGTTCACGAGGTTCTCCGGCGCCTTGGAGACCTCGCCGGCGTAGGAGCTGTAGCCCCGGGCGCGCCTCCTGTTGTAGACGACCTCGAGGCCCTCCTCGCGCATCACGCGGGCCACGCGCTTCTCGCTGGCGCGGACGCCCTCGCGGCGCAGGCGCGCCCAGACGGTGCGGTACCCCCAGCACCCCGAGCCCTCGCGGAAGATGCGCACCACGCGGCCGCGTATGTCGGCGTCGCGGTCGCGCGGCGCGGCGACGCGGGGCCTCCAGTACTCATAGGAGCTCTTCGATATCCTCAAGAAACCTGTGATCGAGCGGAGGGGCAGGGCGGTCGCCCGCCTCAATCTCTCGCCGAGCTCGCACTTGCTCCTGTTCGAGATCGAAGCCGGATCCCACCCTTCCGCTTTTAGGTCGGCCAACACCGCCCTGAGCAGCAGGTTCTCTATCTGGTCCTCGTTGAGCCCGGCGAGCGGGCCGGTCGCGGGCGGGGCGTAGGTCGACTTGTCGGGGCCCAAGCTGGCCTCCTTCCGTGGCGGTTTCCTCGCCACGATTCTACAGCGCGCCCCGGTGTAGCTGCGCGGGAGGTGCCCCGTCGCCCACTTCTTGGCCGCGCTCACCGTGACCCCCGCGAACTTCGCGGCGGCGGTGGGCCCCATGCCGTCCTCCGTCGCCAGGAGGAAGAGCTCGACCTTCTCCCTGCTGTACATGCGAACCTCCAGTCCGGACCGCCCCGCGGTCCAACTTTCTGTCCGCACCCCCTTTTGACAAAAAGTAACGACGTTTTGAGATAGACAATATTAATCGGCCGCTCGCCGGGGAATCGTTTTACGACGCCCCGGCGAGCGGCATTTCATTGGTGGGGGCGTGTGTGCCGCCAGCGGCGGCATGCCGCCTCGCCGCGCTAGTTGCGCCTGCCGCCTCCGTTGGCACCCT
Organism: Collinsella sp.; assembly: GCA_031295725.1. Lineage (GTDB taxonomy): Bacteria > Actinomycetota > Coriobacteriia > Coriobacteriales > Coriobacteriaceae > Collinsella. Next base: position 4,574 of record JAUMNV010000126.1, on the reverse strand, counting down.
GGCGGCCCTGTGCCGCGCGATTGCGACCGGCAGTGTTCTGCGCGCGGGACATACCGCCGTATCCCTTGCTGCCCTTAGACCCCTTGCCGGCACCACCAGCGCCACCGTGGGCCTTGCCGCCCTTCTTGCCGGTGCCGTGTCCGCCGCCGGCAGACGTCTCGCCCGGGCGCGGCGGCACGGGACGGATCAGGCAATGCTTGGTGTAGCCGATCAGGTCGCGGCGGCCAGCCTTTTCCAGCGCCTCGCGTACCAGCTTGTAGTTCTCGGGCTTGCGATACTGGATGAGCGCGCGTTGCATGGCCTTCTCGTGCGGGTCGCGCGCCACGTAGATCGGCTCCATGGTGCGCGGGTCCACGCCGGTGTAGTACATGCAGGTCGACATGGTGGACGGCGTAGGGTAGAAGTCCTGCACCTGCTCGGGCATGTAGCCCATGTCGCGCACGGCCTCGGCAAGGTCCACGGCTTCCTTCATCGTCGAGCCGGGGTGGCTCGAGATCAGATACGGCACCACGTACTGCTTGAGTCCGTACTCGCGGTTCAGGCGCTCAAATTTGCGGCAGAACGCATCGTAGACGGCGCGGCTCGGCTTGCCCATCACGGAGAGCACCGCGTCGCTCACATGCTCGGGCGCTACGCGCAGTTGGCCCGAGACGTGATGCTCCAGCAGCTCGCGCAAAAACTCGTCCGAGGCGTCGGCCATGGTGTAGTCAAAGCGGATGCCGCTGCGGACGAAGACCTTTTTGACACCCGGCAGCTGGCGCAGGTCGCGCAGCAGCTGCGTGTAGCCGCTTTCGTCGACCACCATGTTCTTGCACACACTCGGCCACAGGCAGCGCTTGTTCTTGCACACGCCGTGCTTGAGCTGCTTGTCGCAGGCGGGACGGCTAAAGTTGGCCGTCGGTCCACCCACGTCGTTGATGTAGCCCTTAAACTCGGGATCGCGCGTGAGCAGCTCGGCCTCGCGCATGATCGAGTCGTGGCTGCGCATCTGCAACACGCGGCCCTGGTGGAAGGTGAGGGCGCAAAACGAGCACTCGCCAAAACAGCCGCGGTTGGAGCTGATCGAAAACTTGATCTCGGCAAAGGCCGGCACGCCGCCCGCCGCGTCGTAGTCGGGATGCCAATCGCGTGCGTAGGGGAGTTCGGCCACCTCGTCCATCTCGTCGGTGGTGAGTGTCGTCGACGGCGGGTTTTGCACCACATAGACGCTGTTGGGATAGGGCTCTACCAGGCGATGGCCGGTGATGGGGTCCATATTCTGCTGCTGCACGTTAAAGCTGCGCGCGTAGTTGAGCTTGTCGGCGGCAAGATCGTCCCAGCTGGGCAACAGGTCGTAGTCGTAGACCTCGTCGAGCGAGTTGGTGCGGTAGACGGTGCCGTTGATATAGGTAATCTGGTCGACGGGCAGTCCCGCGTCGAGCGCGTCGGCGATCTCGACAATCGCGTGCTCGCCCATGCCGTAGATGAGAATGTCGGCGCCCGAGTCGAGCAGTACCGAACGCTTAAGCTTGTCCTGCCAGTAGTCGTAGTGGGCCAGACGGCGCAGACTCGCCTCGATGCCCCCGATGATGATGGGGATGTCCTTAAACGTCTGGCGGATGAGGTTGCCGTAGACCGTGACGGCTCGGTTGGGACGGCGCCCCTCCTCGCCACCGGGAGTATAGGCGTCGGTGTGGCGGCGGTGCTTGGTCACTGAATAGTGGTTGACCATGGAGTCCATGTTGCCGGCACTGACGAGAAAGCCCAGGCGCGGTTCGCCGAGCACGGTGATGCTGGCGGGGTCGGTCCAGTTGGGCTGGCAGATGATGCCCACCTTATAGCCGTGCGCGTCGAGTACGCGGCTAATGATGGCCATACCAAAGCTGGGGTGGTCCACGTAGGCGTCGCCGCAGATGTAGACAAAGTCGCACTGGTCCCAGCCGCGCGCATTCATATCGGCGCGACTGACGGGGAGAAATTTGTCGCGGCCCGGGCGCCAGGGGCGGGCGGGCGTCGCTTGGGAATGCTTGGCGCGGGCGACCGTGGCCTGCGCCTTGCCGCCGCGCTTTTGCTGCTGACCCTGTTTGCCCTGCTGTCCGCGTTGGCTGTTCTGAGCGTGCTGAGGCTTTTTTGCCACGATCCCTCCCGGTGTCTGTATGCTGCACGTAATTGTAACCAGTCTTTTTGGGACGGGGCTAAAAAGACTGGGGGAGTACATGAGCTGGGGATCGGCGCGTCGATGCGGGGATCGTTTGTTTCCAGACTGTGTATCTGCGCGTTGGAGAACCCGTCTCGCGCGCGCGCCATGTTGTCAATGGGTTACAGTATGAACGGCGGTTATGTTTCCGCCAACGCACGAGAGAGTCGTCAACAAGGAGGATGCACGGCGATGCAGCGTGCCAAACAGATATCGGAGTCTATTGAGCTGGGCATCATCTTGGCGCTTGCCGGTGGCTTTATGGACGTTTATTCGTACATTGGGCGCGACCATGTTTTCGCCAACGCGCAGACAGGCAACATCCTGCTCGTGGGCGTGAGCATCTCGGAGGGCAACTGGGCACTTGCGGGACGCTACTTCTTCCCCGTGGTGTCGTTTGCCGTGGGCATTATGCTTGCCGACCTGGTGCATGAGCGGTTTGGCAGCGTGATTCACTGGCGCCAGGTAACGGTGTTCTTTGAAGCCGTCATCTTGCTGGGCGTGAGCTTTATCCCGGGCGGCAATTTCAACCTGCTCGCCAACTGCCTCACCTCGTTTGCCTGCGGCATGCAGGTCGAGAGCTTCCGCAAGATCCACGGTCACGGCATCGCTACGACCATGTGCATCGGCAACTTGCGCAACGCGCTGCAAAACGTGGACGATTACATCATCACCCACAGGCGCGGCTTTTTGGAAAACGGTCTGCTGTACTTTGGCGTGATCTTTACCTTTGTGTTTGGCGCCGTGTTGGGCAACTGGTGTATTGAGCGCATGGGCCTGCACGCCATCGTCGTGGCGAGCTTGCTGCTGTTTGTCGCGTTTGCCATCATGTTCATCGACCGCGAGCGCGACTTGCGCTTACGCTGGAAGGTTGCGGCCGAGGCTTGGAAAGAGGGCTGCCGAAAGTAACCGAATGCGGCAAAGGGGTTGTCCCTTTGCCGCAATATTTTTCATCATCTGTTGAAACGCTTTAACACTTTTGATGTTCTCACGCGTTTTTTGTTTCAAAAGCGTTAGGATGGGACTCATAGCGTGGGGCGTAATGGATGCCCCGCACACGATGGGAGGCTATCAATGGCTAATCGTTTCGTTCTCAATACCATCTCTTATCATGGTTCCGGCGCCATCAAGGAGATCCCCGGCGAGCTCCAGCGTCGCGGCTACAAGAAGATCTTCGTCTGCTCCGACCCCGATCTGGTCAAGTTTGGCGTTACCGCTAAGGTGACCGACGAGCTCGACGCTGCCGGCATCGCTTGGAGCCTCTACTCCGAGATCAAGCCCAACCCCACTATCCAGAACGTCAAGGACGGCGTCGAGGCCTTCAAGGCCGCCGAGGCTGACGCTATCGTGACCATCGGTGGTGGCTCCTCCATGGACACTGCTAAGGCCATCGGCATCATCATCAACAACCCCGAGTTCGCCGATGTCCGCAGCCTCGAGGGCGTTGCTCCCACTAAGAACCACGCCGTGTTCACCATCGCTGTGCCGACGACCGCCGGTACCGCCGCCGAGGTGACCATCAACTACGTCATCACCGACCCCGAGAAGGTCCGCAAGTTCGTGTGCGTCGACACCAACGACGCCCCCGAGGTCGCCGTCGTCGATCCCGACATGATGGCCTCCATGCCCGCCGGCCTGACCGCTTCCACTGGCATGGACGCACTGACCCACGCTATCGAGGGCTACACCACCAAGGGCGCCTGGGAGCTTTCCGACATGTTCCACTTTGAGGCCATTAAGCTGATCAGCGAGAACCTGCGCGACTCCGTCGCCGAGGCCAAGTCCGGCCAGCCCGGCTCCGGCCGTGAGGGCATGGCTCTTGGTCAGTATGTCGCCGGCATGGGCTTCTCCAACGTTGGCCTGGGCATCGACCACGCAATGGCTCACACCCTGTCTGCTCACTACGACACCCCGCACGGCGTCGCTTGCGCCATGCTGCTGCCGATCGCCATGGAGTTCAACAAGCCGGTTTGCGCTGAGCGCCTGGCCAAGGTTGCCCTTGCCATGGGTGTTGACACCACGGGCATGAGCACCGACGAGGCTGCCGACGCCGCTATCGCCGCCGTCAAGCAGCTTTCCGCCGACGTGAATATCCCGCACGTCTGCGAGGCTATGAAGGCCGACGAGATCGAGGTTCTGGCCAAGGACGCCATGGCCGACGCCTGCTTCCCGGGTAACCCGCGCGAGGCAACGCTCGACGACGTCATCGAGCTCTTCAAGAAGATCTGCCCGGCTGCCTAGCCCAGTTTGGTGGTCCTTCGCCCGTAGGTGTATGGTCTTTTGACGTGCCGCTGGCCCCGCCGTGCTACGCACGGCGGGGCTTTTTGTGCTGCGTCGATGCCCTGAGACGGACAAAACCAAGGCGTACTGCCCGCTGCGGATAGGTGGTGCACTTCCC
>JAUMNV010000040.1 GCA_031295725.1 Collinsella sp. | reverse complement strand
GATATCGGCGAGTTTTTGACTTCGCTGTTAAACCTCGCGCGCAAAAATGACGTTGAGCTGCCGAGCGTGGTGACGATGTTCGCCCGCGGTATGGTGACGCTCGAGGGCCTGTTGACCGAGTACATGCCCAACGTCAACATGATCCAGATCATCCAGACGCACATCAAAAACGAGAAGAGCACCTACGCCCGCATGCGCGAGATGAGCCGCGACTTTGCAGCGAGCAGTTATCGCGCGGCGAAGGGCTCGCTCGAGGCGGCCGAGTATCTGGGCTTGGCTTCGCGTATGCTCACGCGCGGCCAGCTTAAGGTGAACACGCAGATCATGAGCAGCGATAAGGCGCTGCGACAGCTGGGCGGAATTATCGACCGCATGTCGATGGCAATTGTGATTGCCGGCCTGTTTATCGGTTCGTCGGTGGTGTACTACGCGCGCATCGAGCCGGTTGTGTTCGGTATCCCGGTCATTGGCTTTATGGGCTACGTGAGCGCGCTGGTGCTGGCGCTTATGCTGGGCCGCAATATCTGGCTCAACAGCCACGGCGGCAAGCACTAGAGGCTGCGACCGTCACCGCATTTTCCTATCGCAAACAATAGCTTTTACCATGGGCTTCGCCTGCGTGCGAGGCCCTTTTGCGTGATAGCATATTGACGGTATTAATCGATGGCCTAGATGGTGGTGCGGAGACGCACGAATGCGCGGTTTTCCTGCGCGTTTGGGAGAATCGGGGTGCAAGTCCCCGGCTGTACCAGTAACCGTAATTCCTCTTGGCTCGGGATGTTCGCGTCGCAGATCGGACGGCGCGCCTGAGCCGTTAAGGTTAAGTCGGATCGCCTCCCATCTTGCATGCGGCTGCGGCGTATGCCGCCGGTGTGCATAGGGCTCTGGAGGGAGGGGGACCCCGATGGGGGAACTCGAGCGCAACATGCGCGATGACGTGGGGCAGCTTCAAGGCAACGCTCCAAGTGCAGACAATGGGGGACAAATGGATATGTTTGAGGACGAGCGTGAGCGCGCCTCGTTGCATCGTCGTGGCGCGATTGCACGCGGTGTAGCCAAGCGCGGCCTGGTGGCATTCCTGGCCTTCGCGATGGCCTTTGGCACCACGCCGGCTCAACTGTGGGCCGAGGGCGCCGAGGGCATTGCCGAGGCTGTGGCTCAGGCTGCGACGCCGGGCGAGGACGCAGCGCTTGCGGGCGGTACCGCCGAGCAGAGCGGCACCGAGGTCTCGGATTCCGAGGGCGCGCCTGCAGCTAGTGCCGCCACAACAGAGGCAGCAACTGGCGACGAAGGCTCGGCGACGGGGGAGAGCCCTGCTACGAGCGAGCAGTCTTCGACGGCATCCGCTGGCCAAGCAGGATCTGCCGCCGCGACTGCCGTCCAGACAGAGAACCCGACAGAAACCGGCGATGTCGCCAAGAAGCAGGTCGAGGTCTCGTTCTCGATTATCGGCACCGATGCCGACGGTAAGGCTCAGACCTGGGTGGCACCCACGCAGCTCAAGCTCGACGAGGGCGCGACGGTTGCGGATGCCTTCGTTAAGCTGCAGCAGAAGACGGGCTTCAAGGCAGACTACGATCCGAACACGGCATACGGTTTCTACCTCAAAAGCATCACATCCCCGAGCGATGGCCGTACGCTTGCCTTCGATCCGACGACTTATGCCTTCTGGCAGCTGTTCGTCGACGGTGCGTCTTCCTCGGTTGGCGCGAGCAGCGTTAAGCTCACCCAGGGGCAGAAGGTTGAGTTTGCCTATACGGCTGGTAGCGCGTCCCCTGTCGTTAAGGACCAGGTTGCCGCAAATGTGACCGTCATTGGTCGCGATGCCCAGGGCAAGACTCAGACTTGGGTCGATAACGCGCAGTATGTGGTGACGTCCGGCTCGAGCGCGCTTGATCTTACGAAGGTCGCACTCGAGGCGAACGACATTGACGCCGTTGCTGCGGGCTCCTTCATTCTGAGCCTTAAGTACAACGGTGTTGAGCTGGGTACGCCCCAAGATTATTCGACCTATTGGCAGCTGTTCATCAACGGCAAGTCGAGTGACTATACGGCGGACAATGTCACCATCCATGCCGGCGATACCGTCACGTGGTTCTACGGTGGCTGGGGCGACCAGCTGCCCTCCGATTCTGTCCATGCTTCTGTTCAGGTTCTCGGTAAGGACAAGGACGGCAAGCAGCAGGTTTGGGCTTCGACGGGCCAGACGAGTCTCAAGGCAGGCTCCACTGCCAAGGATCTCCTTGAGCAGACCGGCCTTAAGCTCGATGCTAGCGAATCGTCTTGGGGCTGGTTCCTCAACGGCATTTATTCGCCGTTCGATGGTAAGTCCTATGGCTGGGATGCTGCGACCAATAGCTATTGGCGCTTCTACGTAAATGGCAAGTTCGCCGACGTTGGCGCCGGTGCCTACGAGCTCCATGAGGGCGATGCCGTCACCTTTATGTATGGTGCTGACGCCGATGCCCTTCCTGGCCAGGTTCTTGGGTCTGTCGATGTTATCGGTCCCGATGTCAACGGCAACAATGCTCGCTGGGGCTCGGCAAGCAACGTTTCTCTGCCCGAAGGCTCCACGGCCCAGAACCTTATTGAGACGGTTCTGAAGGCCAAGGGCGTTACGTACAACGGCTCCCAGAGTGGTGAGTACTGGTTCCTGAATTCCATTACTTCGCCGTTCGATCACAAGCCGTATGGTTGGGATGCTGCGACCAATAAATATTGGCATCTGTATATCAACGGAGAGCCCTCCTTACTCTGCGCCAATCAGATTACGCTCAAGAGCGGCGATAAGGTCACGCTTGCCTATACCACCGATAATTCGCCCATGCCCGATCCCGACAAGATTGTCGTGGATCCGAGCGCGACGACTCCTGATTGGGATGCCGAGTGGGCCGGCTACGGCAACAGTGGTAACGGTTCGACCGTAACGGATGCCAAGACGCCTGCGCAGGCCGCCGGTCTTAAGTGGGCCTTCGATTGGAAGGCCGAGTCTGGTCAGCAGTATGCCAACTGCAGCGAGCCTGTCATCGCTAACGGCTTTGTGTACATCGCGACCGAGAACGAGCTCATTAAGATCGATTCGTCCACGGGCAAAAAGGTTGCCTCTGCGCCGCTTGCCTCCAAGGTGAGCTATACCTCTCGTCCGATCTATACCAATGGCCTTATCATCGTTCCGCTCAACGGCGGCGCGGTCCAGGCGATTACTGCAGACAAGCTGATCTGCAAGTGGCTGACGCCTGGTTTGACGGACTTGACGCAGAGCTCCTGCACCGTCGTTTCGGACGGCGAGTACGTCTATGTAGGTACGGCTGATGGGAAGAAATACGTCAACGGTTCCTTTACGCGCATCAAGATCACCACAGGCGAAGTCTCTTGGCAGAACATCGACGCAGCTGAGGGCTATTATTGGACTGGCGCTGCCCTGACGGATAAGTACGCCATCGTCCCCACGAGCGCAGGTACGCTTAAGTGCATTGATAAGGCAACGGGCGATGTCGTTTCGACCATGAAGCTCGGCACCCTTGCGAACGCTGACTGCGTCGCCGATCCGTCCAATGGCTCGACCTTCTATCAGATGACGCACGACGGAAAGCTCCATGTGATTTCGCTTTCGGCGAAGGGCGTGCTGAGCGAGCAGAAGACGGTCGACCTGGGTCTTACGAATAACATGAGCGCCCCGGCGATGTCTGGCGACAACTTGATTGTCGGTGGGCAGACGGCTACTGGATCTGCTCTGGTTCTCTATAATCTGAAGACTGGTAAGACCACGATGGTCACCGCTGCTGACGGTAAAGAGCTACCGGCCGGATTTAACGGTATTGCTGCTACTCCGCTGGTGAGTGTTCAGGGCGGCAAGACCTATGTGTACTTCACCGTTAATAGCGCGGATAGCAAGGACTACGTCAGCTACTCTGCTGGTGGTGGGGTGTATCGCTATACGCTCGGCGATGCAGAGGCGACGCAGATTTATGATGCGGCTGGCCATTACCAGTACTGTGACTCTCCGGTCATTGCCGATGCATCTGGCAACCTGTACTACATCAATGACTCGGGCACGCTGTTCAAGCTTGGGGCCGTTGAGTCTTGGACGGTTGCCTTTAATTCCAACGGCGGGTCTGCTTGCGACACTAAGTTTGTTGCCACGGCCGATGGCAAACTGGTCAAGCCGGCCGATCCGACGCGCGATGGCTACACTTTCGGCGGTTGGTATACCGATGAAGCCTGCACGCGGGCGTATGACTTCGCCACGCCGGTGACGGCCGATCTGACGCTGTATGCCAAGTGGACCAAGAATGCCGTTAACCCTGGCGGTAATGGCGGCGCAGGTTCGAATGGCGGCGGCGGTTCTGGTACCGGTACTGGTTCCGGCACTGGCGCTGGCACTGGCACGGGTTCCGGCTCCGGCTCGAAGGGCGGCGCTGTCGCCCCGGGTCATAAGCCGACGACCAAGACGACGGTGTCGACCAAGGCCGAGACCAAGGAAAACAAGTCCGACAAGAAGGATGAGAAGAAGTCTGACAAGAAGGACAACAAGTCCGACAAGAAGTCCGATACGGGTGCTGCTTCCACGACCACTGCTAAGAAGTCCTCTAGTGCTTCCGAGCAGGAGACTGGCACCAACCCGCTCGCCATTGTTGGCGTTGCCGCCGGCGTCATCGGTCTCGCCATCGTCGGCGTGTTCGTGTTCACCAAACGTCGGTAGGTGAGGGCTGTGTCCAATAAATCCAAGGACGCTGACCCCAAGCAACCGGATTCCTCGTTCATTCAGTTCGACGATGCAAAGCAACAGGGCGCCGCTTCGGCGGCGTCCGCCTCTCGTCGCAAGGCGCTCCTTGGCGTTCTGACTGCCGCGTGCACCATTCTGATCGTCGTCTCGCTGGGTTTCGTCCATCCTTCCACAAGCGGTGCCTGGTCCATCGACTGGATCATTCAGACCGTGACGGGGGAGAGCGTCGTCGCCAAGGACACCAAGGCGTCTGGCTCGCCTACGATTTCGGGCGAGGCCAGTTCCAAGGATTCCAAGTCATCGAATGACGCAAAAGACGAGTCCAAGGGTTCGAACGACGGCAAGGACGATTCCGAGTCTTCAAACAAGGAATCGGACAAAAACTCGGATAGCAAGAAGTCCGAGGACCGGGGCGGCAAGAAGTCTGGCGATAAATCCGCTGCCCAGAATACGGGCGCCGGCGATACTTCCGAGGTGTCTGGTGGTGCTTCTTCGGGCGGTGGCCAGTCGTCTAATGGAGCCTCATCCTCTAATGGTGGAAACGCCTCCTCGGGCGGCCAGAGCGGCTCACAGGAGTCCAACTACGTTACGGTGACGGTTTCGGTCACATCGAGCGCTGTGGGCAATCCTGTGTCCTCTGGTGGCACCTTTACCTTTAACGAAGGCGCTACCGTCTACGATGCCCTGTGCGCGCTGGGCCTTTCTGTTAATGCCGAAAACTCGCCTCTTTATCACGGCGTATACGTGAAGGCAATTGGTGGGCTTGCCGAGTATGAACACGGCGGCACTAGTGGCTGGTGTTATTCCGTTAATGGCTCACAACCCATGACGGCCTGCAGTAACTACGTTCTCTCCAATGGCGACAACGTGGTCTGGTATTACGTTACAGGCTAGGGACCTCGACATATCGCATCAAACGGGCGGTTCGGACAAACATCCGAGCCGCCCGTTTTTAACGCGAATTGGACTGGGTCGCCGGGTCTCTCGGCAAACAAAAAACCGGTTGGAACGGGAATTCCAACCGGTTATACATTCAAGCAAATAGTGAATTGACTACGACCGTGCGCCCTCGAGGAAGAAGCGGCGGCTGAAGTAGTTGTACCAGGTGACGAGGAACGTGGCGATGGCCTTCATGGCCTGGTAGCCGATGCTCAAAAACGTGACGCCCACAAACATGTACAGGTCGTTGAGGCCCAGGCCGATCACCGACAGGATGGTGAAGATCGTGAACTCGCGCTTGCGGCTCATGCCTTCGCGGTGGTCGAACACGTACTTCATGCTGAGCCAGTAGTTGACCACGACGGACGTGATAAACGAAACCGTGGTGCTCATCAAAAAGTCGAGGTGGAACAGCTCGACGAGCGCAATGAGCATGCCCCAGTCGATGCCAAAGGAGATAAGACCCACGACAGCAAACTTGAGGAACTGCTTGGTATGAGGTTGTGCCAGCGCCTTGCGCACGTAATCACATCCAATGCGTTGATGAATCGAGCAGAGGATACTTTAGAGCTTTTACAAGGGAAACGTAAGGTCTTTGCCAAGAACTATATGAACTCGCCAAATTTTCAAGAGCTAATCCGCAAACGTTGAAAATTTGCCCGTAAACGAGCGACACCCACGGACGATACTGCGCTGAGTGCGCGTCGTCCGTGGGCGCCGTAATGTTGCAGGGGTTTCGAGCTATTTTGTCTCGTCACCCTCCAGGAAGATTTTTCGAGTCACAAAGTTGTAGACCATGACAAGCGCGGTGGCGCAGATCTTAGCGATATTGGCCTCGAGCCCCAGGCCGTCGTTGAGCGCCAGCACGATGCCATCGTTGAGCACCAAACCGATCACGGACAGCACGACAAAGATGATGAACTCGCGGCGGCGGCTCATGCCTTCCTTGTGCGCAAACACGTACTTCATGCTTGCGAGGTAGTTAAAGATGAGTGAGATGATAAAGCCGCTGGTGTTGGCGATTAGGATGTTGAGGCCCAGACCGTAGTGGAGCAGATTCATAATGCCAAAGTCGATAACCGTGGCAATGACACCGACGACGCCAAATTTCATGATCTGCGCAAGGAGCTTTTGCATGGTACCTGCCTTAAGCTGGCGCCGAAGCGCCGCGGGGATGACAAACTCAGCAAGTTTAGCCAATCCCCGCGGGTGGTGCTAGGCGCGCTCCTCGATAGCACCGTTTCTATATGCATCGAGGAGCTGGCGCAGATCCTGGATTTGGCTGCGGATCTTGGCGCCAGTATCGGTGTCGCTCACCATGCGGCGACGGTCTGCTTGGTCAAAACGGTTGGTCTCGCTTTCGATGTCCACGTTGCGCGTGAGTGCCTCGGCAACCGTCGTAAAGGCCCGGTGCGACTTGAGGCGGCAGCCGCGCGAGCTCGAGATGAGCGTATAGCCGGCGATGCCCGTCTTGGGATGGTAAGCGCGGCAGAAGCCGCCATCGATGACCAGCAGCTTGCCCTCGGCGCGGATGGGCTGCTCGCCCTTGGTGGTTTTAACGGGCGTGTGGCCGTTGATGATGTGGCCGGTCGGCGAACATGCCATGGGCGCGACGCCAAATTCGCGCATGATGTCGTCGCAGACCGAGGGCGACTTGGTAAGCGTAAAGTACGGGTCCATCGGCTCGACCCAGGTGCTCTTATCGGCGATATAGGCGCGCTCAAAGGTACGCACCAGGCGTCCGCTGGCGGGCGAGTTAAAGCCAATCCACAGGTACCACATCCAGTCGAGAGCGTCGCGGTCGCCCACGCGCCAGGCGCGGCGGGCGATGTGGTCGCAAAAATCGAGATAATCGCGGCCGGCGTGCCAGGTGCCCAGGCAGTTCATGCTGCTAAAGGTGCCGTCTTCGTTGAGCGGCACGCAGCCATGGAACAGCAGGTTGCCGTTGGCGACCTTGTACATCGAGCCGTGGGAATAGAGGAAATCGATATGGCGATGCAGGTGATCGGCGGTGACAAACTCGGACACGAGCTTGTCGATGATGTGCTGCTCCTGAGACGTGAGCGTATAGGGGTCCGCCGGATCGACGGTGGGGAAGTCGTTGGTCGTGAGCGGCCACACGCTGCCGTCGGCGAGCGTGACCGTGCCGGCGTCGTGGTCGATCTTGTCGAGCAGCAGGCGGTCGGTCATGTCGAACTCGGGATGGCGCTGGATAATCTGGCCCTCGAGCTTAAAGAGCAGCACGTTGATGGCCTTGATCAGCGGGGTGATGGACTCACCGGCGGTGTAGGTGGCATCGGCAAAGGCGACGAGCTCGCGCAGCGAGATACCGTAGTCGTTCTCGAGGATCTCGTAATTGTCGTAGCGCAGGTTGTTGCGCAGCACCGTGGCGATGCAGGCGGGCTCGCCGGCAGCGGCGCCCATCCACAGCAGGTCGTGGTTGCCCCACTGAATGTCGAGCGAATGATAGGTGAGCAGGCGGTCCATAATTTTGGCCGCGCCGCCGCCACGGTCGAAGATATCGCCCACCAGGTGCAGGTGGTCGACGGCCAGGCGCTTGATGAGCGAGGCGAGCGACTCGATAAAGTCGTCGGCGCTTGCGGTCTCTAGGATGGACTCCACGATGCGCTCGTGATAGCGCACACGATAGTTGTTCTCGTCCGGATGCGTGTGCAGCAACTCGTCGATGATGTAGGCGTAATCGCGCGGGATGGCCTTACGCACCTTGGAGCGCGTATAGCGGCTTGAAAGCGAGCGAGCGACCATGATGAGCTGGTCGAGCATTGTCTTGTACCAGGTGGGGGAGTCCTCGCGCCGGCTGCGGACCAGCTCGATCTTCTCGCGCGGGTAGTAGATGAGCGTGCACAGCTCGCCCTTTTCGTCAAAGGAGAGCGTGTCGCCAAAGATCTCGTCGACATGTTCGCGCACGACACCCGAGCAGTTGTTGAGGATGTGCATAAAGGCTTCGTACTCGCCGTGCACGTCGCTCATAAAATGCTCGGTGCCCTTGGGTAGGTTGAGGATGGCCGAGAGGTTGATAATTTCGGTAAATGCGGATTGTTCGGTGGGGAACTGTCTCGACAGCAGGCGCAGATACTTGAAATCTTGCGGGTTGCGATCGAATGCGACCATGAAACACCTTCCGATGGGGCTGGTAAAACTGATAAACAGCGTCAAACGTTTACCAGTATGCGCCGCTTTTGTTTCGATTTTGCGCCAGCGGCTGAATTGTCGGCTGAACGGTTTGGTAAATCGATTTAGTGAAGGTAGATGTGTCGGTTGGGTGGAGACGACAGAGGGTGTTTTTTCAGATATTTATGCGTGGGGTCGGTGGAGACGATGGTGGTAAAGATGTTCACTATTTTTGGTTCGATTTGGTAAATAGTGGACATATGTACCGCATGTAGGCTCACTGTGCGATAATTTGCGCAGCAATGAGTAAGGAGCCTCATATGAGTGATTTTGTCCTGACCTGTGAATCCGCCGCCGATCGAACCCGTGAGTTCTTTGCGTCGCGCAATATCCCTGTCGTGTGTTTTCATTACGAGATCGACGATGTTGTCTATACGGACGATCTGTATCAGTCGATTACGCCGGACGAGTTTTTTGCCCAGATTGCCGCGGGCGCCATGCCCAAGACGTCTCAGGTGAGCGTGGGTGAGTACGAGGAGTTTTGGGAGCCGTTTGTTGCCGAGGGTAAAGACGTGCTGCACCTGACGTTGTCGTCGGGTATTTCGGGCACGTATGGATCGGCCTGCGTCGCGGCGCAGATGCTTGCGGATCGCTATCCCGAGGGCGGCAAGGTGCGCGTCATCGATTCGCTGGCGGCGTCTTCGGGCTTTGGCCTGTTGTTGGAATATGCCGCCGATGTGCGCGATAGCGGGGCTTCACTCGACGAGACGGCTGCCTGGATCGAGGAGCACAAGCTCAACCTGCACCACTGGTTCTTCTCGACCGATCTGTCGAGCTACCTGCGCGGCGGTCGCATTTCGGCCGCGAGCGCGATCATCGGCACGGCGCTTAAGATTTGCCCGCTTATGACGGTCGATTGCGAAGGTAAGCTGTCGCCACGTGAGAAGATTCGCACTAAGAAGCGCGCGATTTCCGAGATGGCTAAGACCATGATGGCACACGTACAGGACGGTGCGGATTATTCGGGTAAGTGCATCATGTCGCAGTCGGCGTGCCGCGAGGATGCCGAGGCAGTTGCGGCGCTGATTGAGGAACAGGTTCCGCAGCTTAAAGGCAAGATTGAGATCAATGACATCGGTACTCTGATTGGCTCGCATACCGGACCTGGTACGGTGGCGCTCTTCTTTATGGGCGACAAGCGCGTGGATTAATTTGCCCCATCACGTCGCTGCATGATTGCTCAAACGAAAACGGCCCGCCTCACGTTTGTGGGGCGGGCCTTGCTGTTACGATTAGCGTTTCTTTCCGCGGAAGAAGAAGCCGTGCAGTGACGGCTTGAGGCCGCGGTTGGCGCGATGCTCTTCGACGCGCTCGTGGATCGAAGCGACGCGCTCGATGACTTCGTCGGGAATCGGCACGTCGGGATTCATGTTCTCGACCTGGCTGACCTCGGCGGCGGCGACCTGGTCGATAATGGGCACATCGTCGCGCGAGATGACAGGTGTGGCGTCTTCCTTCATCTTGCGATAACGCTGCATCATGTCGGTCTGTAGCTGCTGGGCCGAAGGCGGCGTCCAGATGATGGCGTTGGCGCCGGCGGCGATGGTCTCGCGAATGCTCTCGGGCGTCTTGCCGCCCGGCGCGATAAGCGGCAGGTTGGGATAGTGCTCGCGCAGCTCGCGTAGGACCTGGGGCGTGTTCTTGCCGGCGGCGATGTTGAGAATCTTGGCTCCAGCGCGCACCTTGGCGTGGGCATCGTCGTCGCAGCGAACGACCGTGGCGATGACGGGGATGTCGGCGATGTTGGTGATGTGCTCGACCATCTCGGCAGTAGCGGGGGAGTTGACCACGCAGCCCGCCGCGCCCTGCATCTCGGAGACGGCTGCCATCTGCACGGAGCGCTTACCGGTCGTAGTTCCGCCGCCCACGCCTACGAAGACCGGGCACTCGGCGACGGTCAGCAGCGCTTGCGTAATGGCGGGCTGCGGCGTGAAAGGGTAGACCGCAAAGACGGCATCGGCGTTGGAGTTGCGGATAACCGCGACGTCGGTGGTGTAAATGAGCGACTTGATGCGTCGGCCGAAGAGCGTAAAGCCGCTGGCCTCCTCGATCTCATCGGGCATACGGAGGGCCGCCTTGCGCAGGCGTCCGTCGATGGGCAGCGGCTCCATGGGCAAAAGGCCGTTGGGGGTTACGGCCACCTGGGGCTCGGTAAATTCGTCTGCAAGCTCAACCTCGGAGAAGTCGACCGAGGCGACGACGTCTTCGTGAACCTCGGCGGGCACATCGATGGGGGCTTGATCGTCGGTCGCGGCGGGCGTATCGAAGGAGCTGGTGCCGACAAAGGCGTCGACGCGCTCATTTAGATCGTTGAGGGTATCCATGGAGGCTCGATTCTATGTGATGATGGCCGGCGCGATGCAGCCGGAATTGCGAATGCTAAATCGTTTGACGAGTTGATTTTTCCCCGCCGCGCCATCCGTTAGACCGAAGGGCCGGCGAACGTGAAGGAGCTGTGGTGGCGGGTATCGAGGTGCTATCTTGAAAGCCCCGTTTAAAAGAGAGGTGACGCGGTATGGAATTGACAGCAATGTTTGGCTCGATCGGCCTGTGTGTGGCCGCAATCGTTGCCGCCGCGGTCATCTACTTTGTGGTCACGGCCATTAAGGGCAAAAGGGCCGAACGCAAGGAGCGCGCGATGCTTAAACAGCATCGCGACCAGCAGGGCAAACGCGCACAGAGATAGCTTGTTGAGTTTTGGATCCGTGCGCTAGCTGCGTTTTCGGATCAGGGCAATGTAGAAGCCCTCAAAGTCGCGGCTAGGCGGAATGGTGAGCGTGCCGGGCATGCCGTTGGTGACGGCCGATACCTGGCCCGCGGTGATTGCCTCGGTGAGAGCGTTGGACTCGACGCGCGGTTCCTCACCGGCTTCCTGGGCGCGGCGTGCTTCGCTTTCGCTCGGCGTGCCGTCGAGGGGGATGAGCTCGCAGTCCATGTGCTTGTCGAGGGCCTCTTGCAGGGCGTCCTCGTTTTCCTGCGGCATAATCGAACAGGTGGAATAGACGAGCGTGCCGCCCGGCTTGAGGGCGCCCATGGCGCGGTCCAGAAGTGCGCGCTGCGAGCGGGCACACTTGCCAAGCAGCTGCTCGGTCAGGCCGCGCAGGCTCTTTTCGTTGCCGTTGATGACGGTGCCCGTGCCGGTGCAGGGGGCGTCGAGCAGGATGCGGTCAAAGCGGAAGAATTCGTCGAGCTCGCGTGCGTCGATACGCATGACGGGCACGTTTTTGGCGCCCTGGCGGTGGAGGTTGGACTCAAGCTTTTCGGCGCGGGGAATGCTCATCTCGCAGGCCGTGAGATGAGCCTGACCCTGGGTGAGGGCGGCGATCTGCGTCGTCTTGCCACCAGGGGCCGCGCACATGTCCAGGATGTCCTCGCCGGCCTGAGCGCCCAGGACCAACGGCGGCATCATGGACGACAGGCTCTGCAGATAGATTTTGCCGTCGCGGTAGATGTCGAGATCCCACAGGTCGGAAACCTGGGCCTCGGGCAGGATAAAGGCGTCTGGGTACCAGGCGACGGGGTTGTGGGCGATGCCGGCGGCACCGAGCGCCGCAGCGATGTCCTCGGCGGTCGCCTTGAGCGTGTTGGCGCGCAGCGTGACCGGGCGTGTGGCCGCGGCGCCAAAGCCTTCGATCATGAGCTCGGCATCGGTGGGGGCATAGGCGCCGGCAACCGTGTCGACCATAAAGCGCGGCAGGTCGGCGGCGGAGTGTTGGGCGGCAAGCTGGTCGGAAAGCTCGGTGGCAGCAAACTGCCTAAGCTTGAGCTCGGGCTTAACCTGCTTTTTCTGCTTACGACGACGCGGCTTGGACATCCGTCTTTCCTTCCCATTCCATTACATGTCGAGTGTTGTTTTAGTACTGGCTCTCGTGCTTGCTGAAGAAGTCGAAGCGCGGGGGCAGCGGCTTTACGCGGTGCTCGCCGGGCTTCTCGCCCAGGCTCTCCACAAACTCGTCCGTGGAGGCAAAGATGTTATCCCAGCTAAAGAAGGCGACCGGATCGACGTCGAAGTACTCGCAGATGAGCTCGCAGCCGGCCGGGACGATGCCGTGCATAAGCACGGTCGCCACGCGCAGTTCGGTAAAGGCGTCGACGAGGGCCTGCGTCATGGCGGCGTTTGCCGGCTCGCCCTCGAGCTTGTTGGCGGCCTTGGAGGCATCGCTCCAGCGCTTGTTGGCGGCACGCAGGTAGTCGTCGCACACGGCGAGTGCGCGGTGCGTCTCGAACTTGTACATGGCCTGCTCAAAGGCGAGGGCTGCCTGCTCGGCGGCTTCGACCACGGTGGTGGAGGCAGCACCGGCGGGGATGCAGCCGTTGCGGTAGGGGCTCTCGTCGCCCTCCTTGACGGCGACGCCGTAGAAGCAGCTGCGGGCCAGACGGTTGAACACGCCGGTCAGCAGCGCGCTCTCCTTAAGGGCCGGGTCGATAACGCGCTTGTCGTCGCAGGCGCGCACCTCGTTGCCGTCCTTGTCCTTGCCGGTCACGCGCGTGTCATATGCCTTGGGGCTAAAGCTTACCGGCTTCTCGGACAGGCCGAGCGACAGCCAGTGCGCGCGCATCTGCTCGCAGGTGTAGTGGTTGAGCAGGTCGTCTGCCGGCGGGGGAGGCGTCTGCGAGGACGAGCTGGCTTTTTTGCCCATGTAGAGCAGGTGATAGCAGGCGCTGACGGTGCTCTGCGTAAGGTCCCAACCCAGGGCCTCCCACATGGCTGTCTGAGCGATGCAGTAGAAATAGATGTTGTCCTGACCGATGAACTGGTAGATCTGTGCGTCGTCCGAGCACCACCAGTCGCGCCAGTCGAGCGAGCTGTGCTGGTAGGTGGGCGCGGGGACCTGCGTGGAGTCGGCAGCGGGCTCGCCCATGAGGGCGGCATCCTGGGCGGCGACACCCTCGGTCACGCCGGCGGCCTTGGCATCGCGCGCGAGCACGGTACGCGTATAGCTGATGGGCGCCCACAGGCTCTCGGGCCAGCACCAGCAGGTGACGTCGGAGACGCCATCGACCTCGGGCACCGGAACGCCCCAGCCGATGTTACCGGTGATGCGGAAGGGCACGAGCGCCTTGCCGCTGCGGAAGCGCACGCCGCCGTTGGCGAGCACCGCGTGGGCGTCGTCGCGCTCCTTCCAGCTGGGGAAGGTGACGGTAAAGCTGCTCTTGTTGCCCTCGGGCTCCAGCACGGTGTGCTCGGGAAGCTGATCCTCGACGGCATCGAAGGCCTCGCGGAACTTGTTCTGGATATAGAGCTGAGCCGGCAGCAGCCACTCCTCCATAGTCTTGGAGACCACGGAACGAACCTGCGGGTTCTGGGCGAGCTTGGCGGTATAGGTCTTCATAAAGTCGAGGTAGGCCGGCAGGTCGAAGTAGAGGTTGTCTACCGGCCGCAGCTCGGGCACCTCGCCGGTGAGCTGGCTTTTGGGCGCGATGAGCTCCTCGGGCTCAAACTGGTGACCCAGGTCGCACTCGTCGGCATAAGCCTTCTCGGACTTGCAGCCCTGGATGGGGCAGCGGCCGATTACCTGACGGCCGTTGAGGAACGTGCCGGCCTTGGCATCGTAGAACTGCAGCGTGGAGCGCTTGGAGATGGTGCCCTGCTCGTGCAGGCGCTTGATAATCTCGGCGGTCACCTCGTTGTGAATCTGCGCGGCCGGCTCAAGGCCCGAGCCGCCGTAGATATCGCAGCTGATGTTGTAGTTGTTGAGGGTCGCGGCCTGGCGGGAGTGATTGGACTCGACATACTCGGCGATGGACTTGTCGTAGCCCTCGTTCTCCTTGAGCTTGCGGTAGCTCTCCATGATGGGCGAGCCATAGCAGTCGGTGCCCGAGGTGAAGATGACGTTCTCGCGGCCCAGACGGTCGCGCAGGAAGCGGGCGAAGAAGTCGGCCGGGACAAAGACGCCACCGACGTGGCCAAAGTGAAGGCCCTTGTTGCCGTAGGGCTCGCCGGCGGTAACGATGGCGCGGCGAGGCCAGCTGGGACGGTCGTTCATGGAGTATTTGGATGCCATGGGACTCCTTCGCATATGGTGAGAGCGCGGCCGGGCACAAGGCCTGGCGACGCGGTGGTCAATTCGTGCATATCGTTCGACATTATCGCACATGCGGACGGGTACGTGGCAGGGGCGCTATCCTAAGATGCTATGAATGAGATTTCCAACATACATGCGTTTGAAGACGAGGATTTTCTGCACGCCTGCTTTGTGTGGGGGATGGCCGTGCTTGGCGCATTTGCCGTGTGTCTGGTGCCGGTGTTTATGCTGCTGGGCGGGCCTGCGGACTTGGATGCGGCTGACGCGGGCGGCTGGATGGCCGTCTTGGGATGGATAGTCGGCTTGGCTGCGATCTCAATGGCGTCGTTCGCCGTGCACGAGCTGGTGCACGGTGTGTTTTTTAAGCTGCTGGCGCCTGCGGGCGCGCAGGTGACCTTTGGGGCGAATCGCGAGACGGCGATGATCTATGCCTGCGCCGAGGGCGTTGTGTATTCGCGCCGGCGGTACATGGTGGTTTGCCTGGCGCCGACGGTTGTTGTGACGACAACGCTTGCCCTGGGGTTTGCGTTTTCGGGCTATCCGCTGCTGTGCTATCTGGCTGCCGGCTTGCATTTGTCGGGCTGTGTAGGCGACTGGTATTACGTGCGGACCATTTTGCGCGACCGCCGCATTGTCGCCTGCGAGGATACGTCCTTTGGCGTGCGCTTTTTTGGGTGAGGAGATGTCGATGAAGTCGTTGTTGCTGCATGCGTGCTGTGCACCATGCTCGCTTGAGCCGGTTCGCCTGCTGCGCGAGGAGGGGTTTGAGCCCACAATCTGCTGGACCAACCCCAATATTCAACCGCGCGATGAATGGCAGCGCCGCTTGGACGAGCTGCGCCGGTGGTGTGTCGATGGCGACATCGAGCTCATCGAGGCAGGGGAGGACCGCGATCACTGGGAGACCGGCGTGGCACCGCTGGGTGCCGATCGGCCTCGTCGCTGTCGCGCGTGCTATGCCCTGCGCTTGGCCGAGGCGTGCCGCGTGGCCCAGGAGCGCGGGTTTGAGTTTGTGGGCACGACGCTCGCCGTCTCGCCGTATCAGTTGTTCGAAACCTGCAATGATGTGTTGGAGCGTCTGGCTGCCGCCCGCGGTCTCACTCCGGTGATTCGCGATTTTCGTCCGTATTACCCCGAGGCGACACGCCGTTCGCGCGAGCTGGGCATGTATCGGCAGAACTACTGTGGTTGCCGCTTCTCGGCTGTCGAGGCGGCCATGGACCGCGCCCGCATCCGCGACGAGCGCAAAGC
>JAUMNV010000034.1 GCA_031295725.1 Collinsella sp. | reverse complement strand
GGCACCGATAACTTATATATCAACGCAATAAACCCGAGCGCGAGGGCGTTTGGGTTTATTATTGAAGCGTATGTAACCTGGCGGCGCCACACCGCCTGTTAGTAGGGAGACACATGAACGTTCTGGTCGTCAACGCAGGATCTTCGACCCTTAAGTATCAGGTCATCGATACCAAGTCCCACAAGGTGTCCGCAAAGGGCTCCTGCGAGCGCGTCTGCTTTACCGGCGGTACCTTCACCCACGCTGCCAACGGTTCCAAGAAGGTGACCGAGAACATCGAGTTCCCCGACCACAAGGTCGCCATCGAGGTCGTCCTGAAGGACCTCGAGGCCAATGGCGTCAAGATCGAGGGCATCGGCCACCGTATCGTTCAGGGCGGTTGGTACTTCGGCGATTCCTCCCTCGTCGACGAGGACGTCCTCGCCAAGATCCGCGAGGTCGCTCCGCTCGCCCCGCTGCACAACAACCCCGAGGCCAACGTTATCGAGTACTGCCTCGAGCAGTATCCCGACCTGCCCAACGTCACGGTCTACGACACTGCTTTCCACTTCAATATGCCCGAGGTCGCCAAGACCTACGCCCTGCCCAAGGACGTCTGCGACAAGCTGCACATCCGTAAGTACGGCGCCCACGGCACCAGCTACCGCTACATCTCCAAGAAGGTTGCCGAGATGACCAACGGCGAGGCCCGCAAGGTCGTCGTGTGCCACATCGGTTCCGGCGCTTCCCTGTGCGCCATCGAGGACGGCAAGTGCATGGACACCACCATGGGCTTGACGCCTCTCGACGGTGTCATGATGGGCACCCGCTGCGGCTCCATCGACCCTGCTACCGTGTGCTACCTGCAGCGCGAAGGCGGCTACACCTTCGACGAGGTCGACGAGATGATGAACAAGAAGTCCGGCCTTTTGGCTGTGACCGGCGGCAAGACCAACGACTGCCGCAATGTTGAGGAGCTCGCCGCTGCCGGTGACCCCGAGGCTCAGCTCGCCTTCGATATGTTCGTCTACAAGATTGCCGCCAAGGCCGCCGAGATGGCCACTTCCATGTGCGGCATGGACACCCTGGTCTTTACCGCCGGCATCGGCGAGCACGCTCCGGCTGTCCGCGCCGGCGTGGCCGATCGTTTGGCCTTTATGGGCGTCAAGATGGATCACGCTCGTAACGCCCTGCGCGGCGACGGCGCTTGGTGCCTGTCCGCCAAGGATTCCAAGGTCAAGATCTTCGTCATCCCCACGGATGAGGAGTTCATGATCGCCTCCGACGTCGAGCGCATCGTCAGCGGCAAGTAATTGATGCAAGGGGAGGGGACTGGATGGCCTTGTGCCGTTCAGCCCCCTTTTATGCTCTTTGGGCGAAGAGCTTAATAGATATTTATTGAATTCTGATAACTTCTTATTAAGGGTACGGCCGCCCTATAGGTTTGCCGACCGTACTGTAATCACGAAGGAGTCTCATGAACGTACTTGTTGTCAACGCCGGCAGCTCGAGCCTTAAATATCAGCTTTTGGATACCGATACCCGCGAGGTTTTCGCCAAGGGCAACTGCGAGCGTATCGGCTCGGAGATGGGCATCTTTGGCCACTCCGAGAACGGTGGCGCCAAGCAGACCGAGGAGGTTCCTTTTCCCGATCATCGCTCTGCCATTGCGCGCGTGCTCGAGGAGCTCGAGAAGACCGACTTTATAATCGATGGCATTGGACACCGTATCGTTCAGGGTGGCTGGCACTTCGATGATTCCGCGGTCGTCGACGATGAGGTCATGGCTAAGATTCTTGAGGTGGCCCCGCTCGCCCCGCTGCACAATTACGGCGAGGCCGCGGCAATCGAATATTGCCGCGAGAAGTATCCGGAGCTGCCCAACGTGGCCGTCTTCGACACCTCGTTCCACATGACCATGCCCGAGGTCGCCTACACCTACGCGCTGCCCAAGGACGTGTGCGACAAGTATCACGTGCGCAAGTACGGTGCCCACGGTACGAGCCACCGTTACGAGTGGATGATGGCCAAGGAGATCCTGGGTACGCGCTGTCACCGCCTGCTTTCGTGCCATCTGGGCAACGGTGCTTCGCTTGCCGCCATTGAGGACGGTGTGTGCCGCGATACCACGATGGGCCTCACGCCGCTTGACGGCCTGATGATGGGTACCCGTTGCGGTTCCATCGACCCGGCTACCGTGTGCTACTTGCAGCGCGAGGGCGGCTACAGCTACCAGGAAGTCGACGACATGATGAACAAGCAGTCCGGTCTGCTTGCCATCTCGGGTATCTCCAACGATGCCCGTGACATTCGTACGCGCGCCTCTGAGGGTGACGAACGCTGCCTGCTCGCCTTCGATATGTTCGCCTATAAGGCCATGCAGCAGGCCGGTTCCATGATCGCTTCCATGGCGGGCGTGGACACCATCACCTTTACCGCCGGCATCGGCGAGAACGACTGGTCGATCCGCAAGGCTTTCTGCGACTGCTTCGAGTGGCTGGGCGTACGCATCGACAACAACAAGAACCGCGAGGCCGTGGGCAACGGCCCGCAGGTCATCAGCGCCGCCGGCTCTTCCGTCACGGTCATGGTCATCCCCACCGACGAGGAATACATGATCGCCCACGACGTCGAGCGCCTGACCAAGAACAACTAACGCGCGCATTTGCAAGTAGATGAAAGGCCTCCAGAGCAACAGCTCCGGAGGCCTTTTTTACTAGCAGGCGGAAATTCCAGTCCCAAAGTGATTGTCACCAGCAACGCCTGCGCTCCCAACAACGGCATCCAATCATTCAGATTCTCAGCCTAGCTCGTAGCCAAGCCGCCGTCCACCCCGGATTCCCTGATTGCCACGTGCGGCCTTCGGGCGAGTGCATCCGCTACTCAGCCATCTGAGCCTGGACGGCGGTGATGGCCACGACACCCACGATGTCGTCGGCAGAGCAGCCGCGCGACAGGTCGTTGACCGGCTTGGCGATGCCCTGCAGGATGGGGCCGTAGGCGTCAGCGCCAGCGAAGCGCTGGACCAGCTTGTAGCCGATGTTGCCGGCCTCGAGGTCGGGGAACACGAGCACGTTGGCCTTACCGGCGACGGAGGAGCCGGGAGCCTTGAGCTGGGCGACGGTGGGGACGATAGCGGCATCGAGCTGCAGGTCGCCGTCGATGGCGAGCTCGGGAGCCTTCTCCTTGCAGAACTTCACAGCCTCCTGGACCTTCTTGGCGACCTCGCCACCGGCGGAGCCCATGGTGGAGTAGGAGAGCATGGCCACGTGCGGCTCAACGTTGCCCATGAAGGTGGACCAAGAGTGAGCGGAGGCGATGGCGATCTCGGAGAGCTCGTCAGAAGACGGATTAATGTTGAGGCCGCAGTCGGCGAAGATCAGCGTGCCGTCGGTACCGAACTGCGGGGTGTCGGTGCACATCACGAAGAAGGCCGAGACCAGCTTGGTGCCCGGGGCGGTCTTGAGGATCTGCAGCGCGGGGCGCAGGGTGTCGGCGGTGGAGTGGCAGGCGCCGGAGACCAGGCCGTCGGCGTCGCCCATCTTGACCATCATGGTGCCAAAGTAGGTGGCGTCCATCACCTGGGCGCGAGCCTGCTCGATGGTAACGCCCTTCTTGGCGCGGAGCTCGGCAAACTTCTGCGCGTACTCCTCGTGCTTCTCGGC
>JAUMNV010000001.1 GCA_031295725.1 Collinsella sp. | reverse complement strand
GTCGGCGTGGGTGTCGACCCCGCAGAAGACCGGCCCGCGGGCGCCGGGTGTCGATTCGGTTCTCATGTCTCGCTCCGTTCTTTCCGTGCTCGCCTGGACCGGGCAGACGGCACACTGACGGGGCGCGATAGAATGCGGTTGTTCGGGTCCGCGGTATCGCTCCATGCTCCTATTAGGTCATGCGGCGGTCTCGGCTCGCCGCGGCCCGCGCGGGACATGTCAGGAAACGAGGGCAGCCCCATGGGCGCCAGCGGAATGTGGGGTCACCGCGCGGTCCGCATCTGATGGTGTCGACGTCAATGGTATACGGGTGCATCATCGACGTCTTCAATACAGAAGATATCAGTGCGGAATGTTCTGAAAACTAAGTCCAGCACGGGCCCTGTGTTACCACTGCAGAGGGGGTGCGATTCCTTGATCGCTCACTTAATCTAATGGGAAAGATAGTGAGGCCGGAGCTTTAGCTCCGGCCTCCTTATACAAGGGCTCGGCAAAGCCGAGCCACTAAATTTTGTATCAGCCCCAGAACATTTTTGAGAACTGTGCCTGAAGTACGTATTTGCAGGCCCCGAATCGGTGTTACCTCCCGGCGCATTCCGCAGGGGGAGCGATATTTTGCAGCACGAAGTGCGCAGCAAAATATCGCTCATGCCCGAGGACGCGCCGGGAGGCAACACCGATTCGGGGCCGGACACACGGATTTACCTGCGCATTTACAAATTCGTAAACTTTTTTGAAAAAAGTGCTTGCACAGTTCTCGAATCATAGGTTATTATCTTCCTCGTTGAACGCGCGGGTCTAACAAAACGAAACGCGAATCAACAACATAGCATGTCGGAGTGGCGGAATTGGCAGACGCGCTAGCTTGAGGTGCTAGTGACCGCTTTTTGGTCATGCGGGTTCAAGTCCCGCCTCCGACACCATCGCATTTGAGAAGCCTCTTCGGAGGCTTTTTTGTTACCGATAGACGGTGGGGTCCACGATGGAAACGCTTGAACGCAACGAGTGGGCAGACGTTGCCCAACTAGTCGAGATCACGAGCGATGCTGTCATCATCTGCGAGCTCGACGGAACCATTCTGCATGTGAATAATCGCTTACTTGGTTTGATGCGCGAGGAACGCGCCGACGTCATTGGTGGAGATGTTAAAGACGTCCTGTACTCGTCCGCTTTTGAACGTGCGACGGAACATCGTCTGCCATTTGAAACTGATGGCTCCGAGAACGAACTGATGCTCAAGCTGAGTGACGGCTCCTTTATCCCCGTCTTGGTTCGTGCGGGCTCCGTAACGCCTCCACACATCTTTGGGCGCCGCGCGCCACGTGTCCTGGTGGCGCTCCATAGCATCGAAGAACAGTATTCGCACGACCGTCAGCTCAAGCGTGCTCTTTCGGAGCTTAGAGTGGCGAACAAGCGTCTCTCTGGCACGCTCTCGGTCATTATGAGCACTGTGGGCTCCGATGAGTTACCCAGCCTGCTTGATACCGTTTTGAACCAGCTTGTGGGAACGCTCGATGCTTCGGGTGCCGCTATCTATTTTTCTGAGAGCGGCGGTTTTAAGCTACGCGGTGTTTCCAAGGAGCTGTACGACAGCTACCTGCCCGAGTTCTTGCCGTATGGCGCTGGCATTCCGACGTATGTTCTTCGCGAGTCGCGTGCCTGTCGCTTGTCGATTCAACAGGACCTTGAGGGCGATAGGGCCGCCTCCGGTATGTTCATGGACCTGGACAATCGTTCTAAGCACCTGTTGCGCGTGCAGGATATGCCTCCGTACCGCAGCGAGATTTGTCTTCCCGTTTTTTACGGTACGCAGATCCTTGGCGTGCTGGAAGTTGGTTGGAAACGCCCCCAGGCACCGCTCGCCTATGACGTTAACGTACTCGAGGTCATTTGCGATTACCTGTCTATCCAGCTGGTCGGCATGGCATCGAGCCTTCGCTCTCGTCGTACGGCCGAGCTCGGCCGCTCGCTCAATGTCTTACGTGATGAGTTGTTTACCTTTCTAGACGATTCCGCCGCGGCTACCCAGGCGGTATCGTCCGAGATCTGCAATATGCTCAACTGCCATTTTTGTCCTGTTGAGTATGACGCCAGTCTGGACTCCTACGTCATAGATTTTGAAGGCGGCAGTCGCGTTGCTTTGCCGGACGATCCCGAGAAGCTTTTCTTTTCCACGACGGCGCCGGCGGCACGTCTGGGGGCTGGCCCTGATGGCTTTGAGGCATCTGTTTTGGGCGGCACGAGTGCCGAGGACCTTAAACACGTCCGTATAACTCGCGTTGACGAATCGATGCCTATGGGAGGCTGGCTTAGGGCGCATGGTCTGCCTTGTCAAGGTCTCTACGTCGACTCCGGCATCGAGGCGGGGCGTCCGCGCTCTGAGGGTGATGGCAAGCACAGTAACGACGCGATTGTTCCTGCTTCTGTTGCGAAGAGCCCGACTACGCGCGCGCTGCTGCTTCGTGATGGTAGCCAAGAGCCGATTGATGACCTTGAATATGACTACTTGGTGCACTTAGCGCATGATTTTGAACTGATCTACGAAGGCGAATCTCAAAAGCGCGAGGAGCGCCATATCGCTCAGACCCTCCAGATCGGCATGAGAAATTCCCTGGGGGATGTTCCGGGTATCGCAACCGATTCGGTGTACCTGTCGGCCACGAACTCGGCGTTGGTCGGCGGCGATTTCTATACGCTCATCCGTCTTCCCGACGACTGCGCCGTCATGATTCTGGGTGATGTGTCTGGCAAAGGCATTGAGGCCGCATCGATGTCCGCGCTCGTCAAGACGGCCCTGACGGCATATGCCTGGGAGGGCGCTGGACCGGCCCGCATGGCACGCTCCCTTAACAGCATGCTCATGGGCTTTTCGAGGGTCGAGACGTTCGTGACGGCCTTTATCGCCAAGATTGACCTTAAAGCCGGACGCGCAACGTATTGTTCGGCGGGCCATCCTCCGACCATGGTCATCAGGCCAGAGTCGATGCCGCTGGGTGGCGGCGAGGCCCGTGGGGGAGAGGTCGAGCTGCTTGGATGCCAATCGGGTGTAATCGGTGCCTTTGAGAGCATGGTGTACGAGACAGGCGTGTTTACGTTCGCCCCCGGCGACATGCTCTTCATGTATACGGATGGAACGATTGAGGCCCGCGACCGCACCGGAGCGTTCTTTGGCGAGCAGCGCTTGCGCGACCTTCTGCTTTCTGTTTCGGGGGAGGGTGTGTCGGGCATTTGCGGCAAGGTCTTGGGCGAGCTTGACCGATTTACCGAATCGGCGCTGGATGATGACATTGCATTGGTGTCCCTTGAGTTTTTACGGGGTCGTTCATAGACGACGCTGGGCGGGCTGAATCCGTACGGTTGGGGAAACGAATGCATCGAGTGGGCTTTTTTGGGGAACCATGGTCGTATGAATGAGTGGAATGACATAGCGGTTTTGACGCCACCAGGCGATATCGACATCGCCACGGTGCCTGCGCTGCGTCGGCGGTTGGATGCTTTGATTGGCCGCGGCGTGCGTCGTGTCGTCATCAACTGTCAGGCTGTTAGCTTTATCGATTCTACGGGCTTGGCATTCCTGCTTACGCGCGCTCGTGAGCTTATGAGGCGAGAAGGCCTGCTTTCGCTCGTCAATGCATCAGGTGAAGTTGTTCGCTTTTTGGAGATTGCTCGTCTTGTCGATATCCTTCATGTCGTGGGGCCGGCACGGGAGTCAATTCCTGCCATTCCGGTGGGGGAGCTGCCTCGCTGGAGTAAGAGCGTTGAGGTCCGTCAGGGTATCGAGAATCTTCCATACTACCGACATCGCATCGCCGAACTCCTTGAATCGCTTCCGTTGCGCCGTGACGAGCGCTACGATGTCGCATTGGCGTCGGGGGAGGCGCTGGGTAATGCCTATGACCATGCGGGCGGTATCGGGTGCGTCCTGACGGTTCAGGCCTATGGCGATCGCGTTGTGGTTGAGGTGCTTGATCGAGGTGCCGGCTATTCTATCGATGAAACGAGCGAACCGGTCGCATCCGAGGAACGTGGCCGTGGCATCAAGCTTATGCGTATGCTCGTCGATAACGTGGAGGTTGCTCGTCGTACGGACGGCGCCGGCACGCGCGTGCAGATGGTGAAGCTGTTTAGCGGAGCGCTGGAATCGTGTGCCTAGCCAATCGCTTTAGCGCGTTTAGCTGCTAAGAACATGCGGCAGACAAGTTTTTTGAAAAAAGTACTTGCGTCTTTTGGACAACTCGCGTAAATTAATAACCCGCAAGCGGACATGGCTCAGTTGGTAGAGCACAACCTTGCCAAGGTTGGGGTCGCGGGTTCGAGCCCCGTTGTCCGCTCCAAACGCAACAGCCCGGCTACTACGGTAGCCGGGCTTTTTTGTATCCATTGCATGGGCTCGAACCCGAGAGGGAGCGAGCGTTTTGGGGCGTGGCTGTGGCGTTGTTTGCCGCGAATGTCCGCTTTGGGCGTATCATCGTGGGCATCTCGCATAACCTCGTTGCAAGGGAGATACGCCCCATGGCTACAGAAAAGTCTTCTTCGCGCTCATGGATGTCCGATGCCGCGATTTATCAGATCTACCCGCGCTCGTTTAAGGATTCGACTGGTTCGGGTCTGGGCGATATCGCGGGCATTACCCAGAAGATGGACTATCTTGAGCGGCTGGGTATCGAGGCCATCTGGCTGAGCCCGTTTTACCCATCGCCTCTTGTCGATGGTGGCTATGATGTGGCGGACTACTGCGATGTCGACCCACGTCTCGGCTCGCTTGACGACTTCGATGACATGATCGCTGCGGCTCACGCGCGCGGCATCAAGGTCATCGTCGACATCGTGCCCAACCATTCATCCAACCAGCACCCCTGGTTCAAAGCCGCTCTTGCCGCCGGCCCCGGATCGCCCGAGCGCGCCCGTTATATCTTCCGCGATGGTCGCGGCGAGCATGGTGAGCTGCCTCCCACCAATTGGAATGCCAACTTTGGCGGCCCCGCCTGGACGCGTGTTGCGGACGGTCAGTGGTATCTGCACATGTTTACGCCCGAGCAGCCGGACTTTGACTGGTCATGCCCCGAGGTTCACGCGTTCTTTTGCGACGTCCTGGCGTTTTGGAGCGATCGAGGCGTCGACGGCTTTCGCATTGATGTGGCGCAGGGTCTCGCCAAGGATCTCGACCGCGATGACCTCGACCGGTGGCATCTCGCCGAGGGCGATGACATGGTTGACGACGGTACCCATCCACTGTGGGACCGCAACGAGGTCCATGAGATCTATCGCGAGTGGCGTCGCGTGTTTGACCGCTATGATCCGCCGCGCAGCGCCGTTGCCGAGGCGTGGGTGCTGCCCGAGCGCCAGTATCTCTACGCGCGCCCCAGCGAGCTTGGCCAGACATTCAATTTTGAGTTTGCCAAGGCCACTTGGACCTATGATGACATGCACACTGCAATCGAGAAGGGCTTGAAGGCAGCCGTCGAATCCGATTCCGCCTCGACCTGGGTACTCTCCAACCACGACGTGCCGCGCGTGGCGACACGCTATGCCCTGCCGCAAATCAAGGCGACGCGCTACCACCAGATTGCGCTCGACTGGCTCTTACGCGACGGGTCGTCTTATGACGAGGACCGTGAACTCGGCGAGCGCCGCGCGCGGGCGGCCCTTTTGCTTGAGCTGGCGCTTCCGGGCTCGGCATACGTGTACCAGGGTGAGGAGCTCGGCCTTTTTGAGGTGGCTGACATCCCGTGGGCTGCACTCGAAGATCCTGCTGCGACCAATACGCACGGACCGAAGCGCGAGAAGGGGCGCGACGGCTGTCGCGTGCCCCTGCCGTGGGTGGCGGCGGACGATCCCGCGCAAGGCGGATCGTTTGGGTTTTCGCCGGCGGACGCCGATGCGGCGCCCCATCTGCCGCAACCTGCATGGTTTTCCGATTACGCTGCTGATAGGGAAGAAGCGGACCCGACATCGATGCTTGCGCTCTATCGTGACGCCCTCTGGCTTCGGCGCAAGCTGCGCGGTTGCGCCAACGATCTTGCGTGGCTCGATCTTGACGGGCGCACCGGTCTTGCGGATGGTGCCGAGGGCGCCGAGGGCGGCGTTATCGCCTATCGCCGCGACAACGGCTGGGCGTGTGCGACGAACTTCGGCGCAGCACCCGTGGAGCTGCCGGCGGGCAGGGTCCTGCTCACCTCATCACCGCTTGCAGACGGCAGGCTCGCGCAGGACAGCTCTGCCTGGATCATGCTCGGTGAGATGTAGGGGTCTCTTGCGGCGAGATTGCGTTTGCCCGCGCCTTCCGTGGTGGCTGATGTCTTCGCGAGGTTCGCGAGGGCGTTGCAAAACTTTTTATAAAAAGTTCTTGCATAGGATGCGGGCATCACGTAAGATTAATCCTCGTAAGCGGACATGGCTCAGTTGGTAGAGCACAACCTTGCCAAGGTTGGGGTCGCGGGTTCGAGCCCCGTTGTCCGCTCCATTTGGGCGTTTAGCTCAGGGGGAGAGCGCTTCCCTGACACGGAAGAGGTCAGAAGTTCAAATCTTCTAACGCCCACCAAATGTTCGCAGCTCAGAGGCTATGTCCTCTGGGCTGTTTTGTTTT
>JAUMNV010000141.1 GCA_031295725.1 Collinsella sp. | reverse complement strand
GACGCTATCTCAGCCGCCGGTGCGTTCGTCTTGTTCTCGTCTTTCATCTGCATAGCTCCTTGCATCGCATCCGCTCAACATCATCGATTGTCGCACGAAAAAGGGCGGCGGACCCGATTGGATCCGCCGCCCTTGGCGTTTTGCGATGAGATGCGGTTAAAGCCGGCCCCATAATTTACTCTGCGTCGGGGACCTCGTAGGTGGCCGCCGGCGTGTTGTCGCACACGACGGTAAAGCCACCGTCCTTGTCGACATCGACCGTCACCTGATCGCCCTCGCGCACCGTGCCGTCGATGATAGCGGCGGCGATGGCATCCACGACCTCGCGCTGAACCAGACGCTTGAGCGGACGGGCGCCAAAGACCGGGTCCAGGCCGCCCACGGCGAGCATCTGCTTGGCCGCCGGGGTGATGGCAAGCGTCATGCGCTCCTTGGCCAGACGCGCGCGGACGTCGGCGAGCTGGATGTCGACGATCTTCTCGATCTGCGCCATACCGAGCGGATGGAACACCACGATATCGTCGATACGGTTGAGGAACTCGGGGCGGAAGGTCTGAGCCATGGCCGCGTCGACCTGATGGCGCATCTCCTCCTCGTCCTTGCCGGAAAGCTCGGCGATAGCCTTGGAGCCCACGTTAGACGTCATGATGATGATCGTGTTCTTGAAGGACACCTGACGACCCTGGCCATCAGTCAGACGGCCGTCGTCGAGCACCTGCAACAGCACGTTGAAGACATCAGGATGAGCCTTCTCCATCTCGTCGAGCAAGATTACGGAGTACGGGCGACGGCGCACGGCCTCGGTGAGCTGGCCGCCCTCGTCGTAGCCCACGTATCCCGGGGGCGCACCGATCAGACGCTGGACGCTGAACTTCTCCATGTATTCGGACATGTCGATACGCACGAGCGCGCGCTCGTCATCGAACAGGCACTCGGCCAGCGCCTTGGCGAGCTCGGTCTTGCCTACACCGGTGGGGCCCAGGAAGAAGAAGCTGCCGATGGGCTTGTCCGGATCGGAGAGACCCGCACGGCTGCGGCGCACGGCCGCGGCAACGGCGGAGACGGCCTCGTCCTGACCGATGACGCGCTTATGCAGCTCGCCCTCCAGGCCCTTCAACTTGTCGAGCTCGCCCTGCATCATCTTGGACACGGGCACGCCGGTCCAGGCGCTCACGACCTCGGCGATCTCGTCGGAGGTCACCTGCTCGTTGAGGCCCTCGCCGTCCTGCTGCTTTTGTGCCTCGAGCGCGGCCTCGGAATCCTGAATCTGCTGCTGCAGGCCCGGAATCACGGAGTAGCGCAGCTCGGACGCACGACCCAAATCGCCGTTGCGCGTCGCGCGCTCCTCCTCGCTCTTGGCCTCGTCAAGCTGGCTCTTAAGCTCCTGCACGTGGTCAATGGCGTTCTTCTGGTTGAGCCAGCCGGCCTTTTGCACGTTGAGTTTTTCCTGGACCTCGGCAATCTCCTGGCGCAGGGCCTCCAGACGCTCCTTGGAGGCGTCATCGGTCTCTTTCATGAGCGCCTGTTCCTCGATCTGCAGCTGAGTGAGCTGACGCGTGGTGGCGTCGATCTCGACCGGCATGCTGTCGAGTTCCATGCGCAGGCGGCTTGCCGCCTCATCGACCAAATCGATGGCCTTGTCGGGCAGGAAGCGGTCGGCGATGTAGCGATCGGAGAGGTCGGCAGCTGCCACGAGCGCGCTATCGGTGATGTGCACGCCGTGGAAGATCTCGTACTTCTCCTTCAGACCACGCAGGATCGAGATGGTGTCCTCGACGGTAGGCTCGCTCACCATAACGGTCTGGAAACGACGGGCGAGCGCCGCGTCCTTCTCGATGTACTTGCGGTATTCGTCGAGCGTGGTCGCGCCGATCGCGTGCAGGTCGCCACGGGCGAGCGCCGGCTTGAGGATGTTGCCGGCATCCATGGAACCCTCGGTGGCACCCGCGCCCACGATGGTGTGGAGCTCATCGATGAACAGGATGACCTTGCCCTCGGACTTCTGCACCTCCTTGAGCACGGCCTTCAAGCGGTCCTCGAACTCGCCGCGGTACTTGGCGCCGGCGACCAGCGCGCTCATGTCGAGCTCGATGAGGTCGCGGTCGCGCAGCGTGCTCGGCACGTCGCCAGCCACGATACGCTGGGCGATGCCCTCGACGATGGCCGTCTTGCCGACGCCCGGCTCACCGATGAGCACGGGGTTGTTCTTGGTACGACGGGACAGGACCTGGATGGTGCGGCGAATCTCATCGGTACGGCCGATGACCGGGTCGAGCTTGCCGGCGCGGGCGAGGTCGCAGATGTTGCGACCGTACTGCTCCAGCGCCTCAAACTGCGTCTTGTCCTCGGCGGACGTCACGCGGTCATCGCCGCGCAGCTCCTCGTAGACTTGCTCGATGCGCTCCTTGGTGACGCCTGCGTCGCGCAGAACGCGGCCGGCCTCGCCCTTGTCCTCGGCAAGTGCCATCAGCAGATGCTCGGTCACCACAAAGCTGTCGCCCATCTTGGTGGCCTTCTTCTCGGCCTTTTCGATGACGCGGACGAGCTCGTTGGACAGGCCCATCTGCTGGCCCTCGCCCGAAACCTTGGGCGCGTGGTCGATGGCATCTTGCGTGGAGCGTGCGAGCTGAGCCGGGTCGGCACCAATGCGCTCTATGATCACGGAGATATTGCGCTCGCCGGCACCGAGCAGGGCGGACAGCAGGTGAATCGGCTCCACCGCGCCGGCCTGCGCGTCGGCAGCCGTGCTCATGGCGGTCTGCAACGCCTCGCGCGACGTCATTGCTAGCTTATCGATTCTCATGGAATCACCTCTCTTGGGGTGGCCGCCCTACGGGGCGGCTTCACGTTGTTCGAGATGTATTGTTGCCAGCTTTGCGCGATCTTATACACAAATCTAAGTCTCTATATATAAGATTTTCTGAGTGATTGAGGGATAGGGGGCAGACCCGCTCGCCCGCTGCGGCCTCATCCCCTTACTATCTCAATCTGTAACATCTATCGACCGTTTCCGGCTCCAGATGTTACAGATCGAGACAAATTATTCAGCGGCGCCCGTTTGTCTCAATCTGTAACATCTAGTCGGCAAATAGAGCTCTACCTGTTACAGATTGAGACAAACAGAAGACACCCAAATCGAAAATCTAAATCTATAACACCAGGCCCACTTTTAGCGGCCAAGATGTTACAGATCGAGACAAACCGAGAACTACTACAAAGGGGACGGGTACCTTTGTAGTAGTTGCAGTCTCTATTTACTTACCGAACCCGTGCTTCCCGATTCGCCGCTCCAGGGCATCTCATCCTCGAAGAGCCATATACGGGCAGACCCACTATCGCGTGCAGTCTGCGGGTCGGGCAAGCAGGTCTGTTCATAGGCATCTTGGATACACTGACCCATAAAATCGTTGAGCTCGGCCTGGTCGCCCTCCATGACATAGGCTGCATCGCCGGCCATGATGTAAATACCCGGACCCTCATTGCCCTCGTAACCCGGATCGTACGAGACATCACATAACTTTGCGCCGTTTGCAGTGTCCAGCTCGATGGAAGAGTGACATCCGCCAACCATGTCGTTCGCTTTTGCCCGATAGGACGCATATCCGTACCAACGCTTAAATGTTTTGCCCTTGAGTAGCTCGGACGCCCTATCGATCAGGCTTGTATCCGTGGTATAGCGCATGGCCCCAAGCTGAATACTCGGATAATTGCTAATACCCAGCACAGCCGGCTGCTCATCAAAATCAACGGTAATGGTCTCGGGCTTGTCGTCGCCGGTCAGAAGTTCGACAGATTGAGCCACAGGCTTGACCAACGGCTCCGTCACCGCAGCAGGTAGAAATGCCATACCGACAGCGCCCGCGCCAACCACAGCGATCGCAAGCGCCAAGACAATCAATCCAATACGGGCAGAACGGCTCACGGCAAAACACCCCACAATGCAAACCTTCGCCACCTGCACTAATGATACCGCCAGCTAACACTATTACCAAAAGAAGCCGCGCACTCCTCACCACCACAAAGGGGACAGGCACCTTTGTGGTGGTTTTCGACGCTAACGGTCGACCATCTCGCGCCATGAGATTAAACTTGAATTGTTCTCTGAACATATCCATTTCTGCCTATCCTCAACAGATCTTTGTCTCGAGGAGC
>JAUMNV010000093.1 GCA_031295725.1 Collinsella sp. | reverse complement strand
ACGTGGTCGTGAACGAGTGCGTGATCCTCAACGAGTCCGCCACGCCGCCGTTCCCGCTCGATGATGACATCGACACCGACGAGACGACACGCATGAGGTGGCGCTACCTCGACATGCGTCGCACGCCGGTCGCGAACGCCCTGCGCCTGCGCGATACCGTCACCTGGTCGATCCGCAACGCCCTGCACGAGCGTCTTTTCGTCGAGATCGAGACCCCCATCCTGGGCAAGTCCACGCCCGAGGGCGCGCGTGACTTCATCGTCCCCTCGCGCATCAATCCCGGCCATTTCTATGCGCTTCCGCAATCGCCGCAGCTCTTCAAGCAGCCCACGCAGATTGGTGGCATCGAACGCTACTATCAAGTCGCGCGCTGTTTCCGCGACGAGGACCTGCGCGCCGATCGCCAGCCCGAGTTCACGCAAGTCGACATCGAGATGTCGTTCGTCACTGAAGACGATGTCATGAACATGATGGAGGACGTGCTCGCCGAGGTCTTCGAGGCCGTCGGTATCACCGACGTGAGCTTCCCGCTCGACCGCGTGCAGTATGCCGACGCCATGGCCATCTATGGCACCGACCGTCCCGACCGTCGCTTTGGCATGACGCTCGTCGACATATCCGACATCGTCAGGGACAGCGGCTTCAAGGTCTTCTCCGGCGCGCTCGCCAATGGCGGCGTGGTCAAGGCCATCAACGCCAAGGGTGCCGGTGCCTGGGCACGTGCCAAGATCGATAAGCTTGCCGGCGTGGCCTCCACGTTTGGCGCCAAGGGTCTGGCTTGGATCGCCTTCCGCGAGGACGGCTCTATCAACAGCCCCATCGTCAAGTTTTTCTCGGACGAGGAGATGGCGGCTCTGCGCGAGCGCATGGACGTCGAGCCCGGCGACCTTGTGATGTTCGCCGCCGGCCCGCGCCTGCTCTCTGACGAGATCCTGGGCGGCATGCGTTCCCACATGGCCAATGCGCTCGAGATCAAGCGCGAGGGCCACGACTTCCTGTGGGTCGTCAACTTCCCGCTGTTCCACTGGGATGAGGACCGCAAGGCTTACGCTGCCGAGCACCAGCCGTTCACCCTGCCGACCGAGACCGACATCGCCAAGATTGAGGCCGATCCGCTGGCAGCCGGTTCGTGCACCTACGACTTTGTCATGGACGGCTTTGAGGCCGGCGGCGGTGGTATGCGTATCCACAACGCCGAGATGCAGATGTCCATGCTCAAGCTCCTGGGCTTTACCGAGGAGCGCGCCGAGTCGCAGTTTGGCTTCCTCATGGAGGCTCTCAAGTTTGGTGCGCCCCCGATGGGCGGTTTCGCTCTGGGCCTGGACCGCGTGTGCATGCTGCTCACCGGCTCCGATTCCATCCGCGACGTCATGGCGTTCCCCAAGACGGCCAGCGGCTCCGACCTCATGTCGGGCGCCCCGAGTGCCGTTTCCGGCGCCCAGCTCAAGGACGTCAGCCTGCGCCTGATGTAGGCAAGCGGCTATATATTGCCCGCAACGAGGGAAGGACGCGTGCCTTCCCTCGTTTTTTATGCGCCGAGGTTGTGAGGGCATGGGGTGACCGGACGTCGAGGAAGCTGCGTCCCGGAATTTGCGTCCAGAATGGGATGTACTTTCCGCCAGGGTCGCTCAGCGGAAACTGCGTCCCAGAATCCAGCCAAATAACGGGTCGCACTTTCCGGTTGAGCCTTCTGGCGGAAACCGTGTCCCATCATTGACGCTCGAAATGGGATGCGATTTCCGTCCCGCCCTCAACAAGCATCTAACGCTACAATAACTACCACGTGGCTGGGTTTTGCCGGCCGATGTGCGATGTCGCGGGAGGGGACATGGTCGAGTTTACGAAGACGATTAAAGATCCGTTGGGATTACATGCCCGCCCGGTTGCGCTGCTCTATGACATCATTGCCAAGCACCGTAGTGACGTGTCGGTTTCGATTGGTGACCGCTACACCGATGGCCGCGACGTTATAGGGCTCATGGCACTCTGCGGCGAATGTGGCGAAGACGTCGTGTTCCGCGTTTCGGGCGTGGATGAGGCCTCCTGCGTCACGTCGATCAGAAACCTCTCGCTCTAAGCGCATCAATGTGACAAGGGGACAGTCCCCTTTGTTGCATAAATTGGTATGACAAGGCACCGCAAAGAGATGGTCTTTGTGGTGCTTCTTTTGTTTCGTATAGGAAACTTTTTCGAAATCTGAATGGGGACCCTTTCCAAAAAGTTAACCACGTGTTAGTTTACTAAAGCGAACATAGGCGTGGTTAACTTTTACCGCGTCGATGTTGAGGACGAACTGACGTTAGGAGCCACTCATGTCTTGCGGACCGCAGATGCCGGCAATGCCGCTTTCGATGGTAAAAGCGGGCGAAACCGTGCGCGTGTCTCGTGTAAAGGGCAATGAGGATATGAAGCACCACCTCAAGGACCTCGGCTTTGTCGAGGGCAGCGAAATCCACGTGGTGAGCTCGAGTGGCGCCAATATCATCGTCACGGTGCTGGGCGCACGCTTTGGCATCGATTCCAAGGTTGCCATGCACATCATGACCGTCGGTTAGTCCGCAGCATTTCATAAAAACCGAAAGGGGGACAAGAGGATGAAGACGTTGGGTGACGTTAAGGTGGGCGAGAGCTCCACCATCGTCAAGCTTCACGGTGAGGGTGCGCTTCGCCGCCACCTTATGGACCTGGGGCTCATCAAGGGCACTTCGTTCAAGGTCGTGAAGGTTGCACCGCTCGGCGATCCGGTCGAGATCAACGTGCGCGGCTACGAGCTTTCCATCCGCAAGGAGGAGGCGGCCGTCGTCGAGGTCCAGTAAGGGCTCGCGGCGTGTATTTCTGCAGGTAAAGTTAGGTATTTCTAACTTAATGCAGCAACTTTGAAGCACATTATCCAGCCTGCGCGGAGAAAGCAGCGCAGGCACACAAGGAAGAAGGATTGAATGGCGGATTCTCAGATCCATGTCGCGCTGGCGGGCAACCCCAACTGCGGCAAGACCACGCTTTTCAACCTGATCACCGGCGCCAACGGCTACGTTGGCAACTGGCCCGGCGTCACGGTTGAGAAAAAGGAAGCCAAGCTCCTAAGCGACAAGAACGTTACCATCACGGACCTCCCTGGCATCTACTCGCTTTCCCCCTACAGCCCCGAGGAGCAATGCTCGCGCGATTACCTCATGAGCGGCGAGCCCGATGTTGTCGTCCAGGTTGTCGACGCCACCAACCTCGAGCGTAACCTGTACCTAGCGCTTCAGGTCATCGAGACCGGCCTGCCCGTGGTCGTTGCCCTCAACATGGCCGACCTGGTCGAGAAGAACGGCGATAAGATCGACACGGACAAGCTTTCCAAGAAGCTCGGCTGCCCGGTCATGATGATCTCGGCTCTTAAGAACAAGGGTATCAAGGAGCTGTTCGAGCAGGTTAAGAAGTCCGCTGCTTCCAAGGGCCAGGTGCCGGAGCACAAGTTCGATTCCTCCATCGAGGACGTTCTGGACCACATCGAGAATAACCTGCCTGCGAGCGTTCCTGCCAACAAGCGTCGCTACTACGCCGTCAAGCTGTTCGAGCGCGACGCGGACGCCTGCAAACTCATCAACCTCACCAAGGAGAAGGCCGCTCGCGTGGAGGAGCTGGTCGCCCAGTGCGAGCAGGACTGCGACGACGATGCCGAGTCCATCATCACCGGTGAGCGCTATGGCGTCATCGCGCACATTATCGATGAGTGCCTCACCAAGGCTCCGGCAAAGATGAGCACCTCCGAGAAGATCGACCGCGTGGTTACCAACCGTATCCTGGGCCTGCCGATCTTTGTGGTCATCATGTTCTGCGTGTACTACATCGCCGTTTCTACCTTGGGCGGCACGGTGACCGACTTCACCAACGACCAGCTCTTTGGCACCGACGGTTGGTATGTGCTCGGTCAGGGCCGCGACGCCTACGACGCAGCCGTCGAGGCTGCGGGCGACGACACCGACTCGGTTGATCCGGCGCAGTACGGCCCCTATGTCCCGGGTATCACCACCGTGGTGCACGACGCCCTTGTGGCGGGCGGTACCGAGGACGGTGGCCTGGTCGATTCGCTGGTCTGCGACGGCATCGTCGGCGGCCTGGGCGCCATCTTCGGCTTTGTGCCGCAGATGTTCCTGCTGTTCGTCATGCTGTCCTTCCTGGAGGACTGCGGCTATATGGCCCGCGTCGCCTTCATCATGGACCGCGTGTTCCGCCGCTTTGGCCTGTCCGGTAAGTCCTTTATCCCCATGCTCGTGTCCTCGGGCTGCGGCGTCCCCGGCGTCATGGCCACCAAGACCATCGAGAACGAGAAGGACCGCCGCATGACGGTCATGACCACCACGTTCATTCCCTGTGGCGCTAAGCTGCCGATCATTGCCCTGCTCATGGGTTCCATCATCGGCGATTCTTCCACCACCGCCGCATGGATCAGCCCGCTCTTCTACTTCCTGGGCGTCTTTGCCGTCATCGCCTCGGGCCTCATGCTCAAGAAGACCAAGCTCTTCGCCGGCCGCCCGACCCCGTTTGTCATGGAGCTTCCTGCCTACCACTTCCCGGCGATCCGCTCTTGGGCGCTGCACGTGTGGGAGCGCTGCTGGGCCTTTATCAAGAAGGCCGGCACGGTCATCTTCGCGTCCACTGTCGTGGTTTGGTTCCTGTCCAACTTTGGTAGCTACAACGGTTCCTTTGGCTTCCTGCCTGCGATGGACGGCATCCCCGAGGAGTTCATGGACTACTCCGTGCTCGCCATGCTGGGCAACCTGGTCGCCTGGATCTTCGCCCCGCTCGGCTTTAGCACCTGGCAGGCAACCGCGCTGACCGTCTCCGGTCTCGTCGCCAAGGAGAACGTCGTCGCCACCGCCGGCTCGCTGCTGTCCGTTGCCGACGCCGCCGAGACCGACCCGAGCCTGTGGACCGCGTTTGCCGGCATGTTCCCCACCATGGGCGCCTGCGTTGCCTTTGGCGCTTTCAACCTGCTGTGCGCCCCGTGCTTTGCCGCCATGGGCACCATCCGCAACCAGATGGACTCCGGCAAGTGGACCGCGATTGCCATCGGCTACGAGTGCGCCTTCGCTTGGGTGATCGGCCTGTTCATCAACCAGTTCTACAACCTGCTTGTCCTTGGCCAGTTTGGTATTTGGACGGTTGTAGCCATCGTTCTGCTGGTTGCGATGCTCTTCCAGATCTTCCGTCCCATGCCCAAACATGCATGGACCGACGAGGATGAGACCAACACTGCTTCCGCCGCAGTTTCCGCTTAAGTCCGAATAAGGATTAACCCCTTTCCACGAGCCCGGGTGTCCCAGCGACACTCGGGCTTTTTGGTGGGGGAGATGTGGCGTTTCCGCAGATAAAACCAACCAAAATAAACCTGTCCCTTTTTGGTAGGTGGAGAATGGGGTAAAGTAAGTGATGGTTAACTAGAGGAGGCTTGCTATGGCACCTATCGATATTGTTGTACTGGCTGTTATCGGTATTGCGTTTGTCGCGGTATGCGTGCGCATCTACCGCAAGGGCGCCTGCGCCGACTGCGCTCAGGGTGGCGTTTGCACGGGGCATTGTTCTAACAAAAAGACGTGCGCCGCGCTTAAGGGCGTGGACAAAATCGCCGAAGACTTGAGCCGCGGTATTCATTAGCCGACCGGCGTTTGGGCATGTTTGACTGCGGATACGGCAGTTGCTGGTACAATAGGTACGTCAGCAACTGCCGCCGAGCGGCTCAAATGAAAGGAATCCCGCATGGAGTCCTCCGCCTATCCAATGCTCTTTAGCCCGATCAAGGTCGGTACGACCGAGGTCAAGAACCGCGTCTTTATGCCGCCGGTGTCCACGAACCTGGCCGATCATGGCTACGTGACCGACGACTTGGTCGATCATTACCGCGCCCGTGCCAAGGGCGGCGTGGGCCTCATCATTACCGAGGTCGTGACGGTCGAGCCCACCTATACCTATCTGCCGGGCGACATGTGCTGCTACGACGACACGTTCATCCCCGGTTGGGAAAAGCTCGCCGCCGCTGTGCACGAGTACGGCTGCAAGATCATGCCGCAGCTCTTCCACCCCGCCTACATGGCCTTTAACATTCCGGGCACGCCGCGCCTGATCGCT
The DNA here is from genome assembly GCA_031295725.1 of Collinsella sp. Taxonomy (GTDB): domain Bacteria; phylum Actinomycetota; class Coriobacteriia; order Coriobacteriales; family Coriobacteriaceae; genus Collinsella. The sequence goes on along the minus strand of JAUMNV010000093.1, from coordinate 8,081 downwards.
CCGTCTTTTGTGGGCCCGTCCTATGCTCGCGAGGCGCCGCGCCCCATTACGGTAGATGAGATCCACGAGCTCACGCATCAGTTTGGCGACGCTGCCGTGCGTATGCAGAAGGCCGGCGTCGATGGCGTCGAGGTCCATGCGGCGCACGCCCACGGCATGCTCGGCGGTTTTTTGACCCCGCTCTATAACAAGCGTACCGATGAGTACGGCGGCTCGCTCGACGCCCGCATGCGCTTCCTGCTCGAGGTCATCGCCGAGATTCGCGAGCGCTGCGGCAAGGACTTCATCATCGACGTCCGCATCTCGGGCGACGAGTACACCGATGGCGGCCTGACCCTCAACGACATGATCTACGTCTCGCGTCGCCTGGAGAAGGCCGGCGTCGACATGATTCATGTGTCGGGCGGCACCACCATCAAGCGCGGCTCCGCGATTCCCGCCGCCGGTACGCAGCAGGCCTCGCACGCCGCCTGCTCGCGTGAGATTAAGAAGCACGTCAACATTCCCGTTGCCACGGTCGGCCGCATTAACGAGGCCTGGATCGCCGAGGAGCTGATCGAGGACGGCGCTGCCGACATCTGCATGATGGGCCGCGCCAATCTGTGCGATGCCGAGTTCTGCAATAAGGCCGCTGCCGGCAACGCCGACGACATCCGCCCCTGCATCGGCTGCCTGCGCTGCCTGAACGGCATTATGTTCGGCAAGCGCATCTCCTGTACCGTCAACCCGGACGTGGAGCGCGACGAGGCCGGCTACGAGCCTGCCGCCGAGGCCAAGAACGTGCTCGTTGTGGGCGCTGGTCCTGCGGGCATGGAGGCAGCCTACATTGCCGCCAAGCGCGGCCACAACGTGGTGCTCGTGGATAAGCAGGATGAGCCGGGTGGCGAGATGCGCATCGCGGCCGTTCCTCCGGCAAAGCAGGAGCTCACCCGCGTGATCAAGTACCAGTATCGTCGTCTGGCCGAGGCGGGCGTGAAGTGCGTCTTTGGTACCGAGCTCTCGGCCGAGGACATTCAGCGCGACTACGCGGGCTACGAGGTTGTCCTGGCTTATGGCGCTGAGCCCATCGCCCCGGCCTTCATGCAGGGCTTTAAGCAGGTTATGACGGCTGACGACCTGCTGGGTGGCAAGGCTTTCCCGGGCAAGAAGATCGTCATCGTGGGCGGCGGCACCGTCGGTTGCGAGACAGCAGATTACCTGGCCCCGCTGGTCAACGACCTGTCGCCGGCCAATCGCGATGTCACCGTCATCGAGATGACCAAGACGCTCGCTGCCAACGAGGGCGGTGCCGGTCGCGCGGTGCTCATCACGCGCATGCTCTCCAAGGGCGTCCACGTGCTGACCGAGGCCAAGGTGACCGAGATCACCGAGGACACCATCAGCTACGAAAAGGACGGCGAGGTCCACACCATCACCGGTGCCGATACGCTGGTGCTTGCCATGGGCTATCGTCCCAATACCAAGCTGGCCGACGACCTGGCTGCAGCCGGTGTTGCCACCCACGTGCTGGGCGACGCCAACAAGTGCGGCAACATCCGCGACGCCATCGGCGATGGCTATAAGGTTGCCTGCGAGCTCTAGTCAACCCCTTTGCACCAATCGATTGCAAAAAGCGGCGGCTGCCCTGTGTGTTGGGCAGCCGCCGCCTGCGTTTTGCCAAAGAAAGATTATTGTCGGGCCCTAAATGCCTTTTGCTTCTGCTCCCTCCGCAATCATGTTGCGGTTATACACCAGGTGCAGATACATCGCGTCGTGCACGGCGGTGGGATTGCGTGAGGCGATGGCGTCGGCCACATCGCGGTGCGTGCGGATAGTTTCCTCGACGAGCTTTTTGCCGGTCACGTCGATAAAGAGGGGGACGGATGCCTTGAACACGCCCATCAGGCGGGGAACGACGAGGTTTCCGGAGCTCTCGGCAATGGCATTGTGGAACGCGGTGTCGGCGGCGGAGTAATCCTCACCGGCCTCGGCCAGGCGCTCGGATTCGTCGCAGAGCTCTTTGATACAGACGACCTGGTCGTTGGTTGCGTGCTCGGCCGCCATGCGTGCTATCTGCGGCGGTGCCACGGCCCTCTCGCACGTCAACGATGCCGGTTTTTGGATGTGCTCCTCGTTCCTGGAGATTGACGAGAAGACCACCCTCAAGTCCTGGACCGTTATGGAGACGCTCATCGGCCTTTCGGGTCTTGCCTGCGCCCTGGTGATTTCGTTCTTCGCCTAGTTCGCGTGGCTAAGCATCTTTTGCCGAGCGCATCGCTCGGTACCCATTTACACCTGATTCATTAACCAACGATTGGTACAACCGTTCAAATCAAAAGAGGAGAGCATCATGGACGAGAAGACCAAGGCACAGATTCAGCAGGAGGCAGCCGACCTGGTTGCCAAGCTGCAGCCGCGTTCCGGCAAGTTCCGCACCATCAGCCCCGAGATGGACCCGCTGCGTCTGGGCTCTGGCTGGTCCATCGAGGATCTGGACAAGCCGCAGGTCATTATCGAGTCGACGTTCGGCGACTCGCATCCGGGTTCTGCCGGCCTGTTTGAGTTGGTCGAGGAGGTCCGTGCCGGCGTTGCCGAGGCTGGCGGTCATGGTGCCCGTTACTTCTGCACCGATATCTGCGACGGCGAGGCCCAGGGCCACGACGGCATCAACTACTCGCTGCCCAGTCGCGACATGATCGCCAACATGATCGAGATTCATGCCAAGGCCACCCCGTTCGACGCCGGCGTCTTTGTTGCCAGCTGCGATAAGGGCCTGCCTGCGAACCTTATGGCCATGGGCCGCATCAACATCCCCTCCATCGTCGTTACCGGCGGTGTCATGGATGCCGGTCCCGATCTGTTGACCCTGGAGCAGCTCGGCGCCATCTCGGCCCGCTATGAGCGCGGCGAGATTTCCCGCGAGGAGCTCGAGTTTGCCAAGCACAACGCATGCCCCAGCTGCGGCGCCTGCTCCTTTATGGGCACCGCCTCGACCATGCAGGTTACCGCCGAGGCCCTGGGCCTTATGCTCCCCGGTACCGCCCTGCTGCCCGCAACTAGCTCCGACCTGCGCGAGTTTGCCCGCGAGGCCGGCCGTCAGTCCGTGTGGCTCTCCGAGCACAACCTGTGCCCGCGCGACATCGTGACCAAGGAGTCCTTCGAGAACCTCATCATGGTCCACGGCGCCATTTCGGGCTCCACCAACTCGCTGCTGCATATCCCCGCGATTGCCCGCGAGTTTGGCATCGAGATGTCCGCCGACGACTTCGATCGCCTGCACCGTGGCGCCCACTACCTGCTCAACGTTCGCCCCGCAGGTGAGTGGCCGGCGCAGTTCTTCTACTATGCGGGCGGCGTGCCGCGCATCATGGAGGAGATCAAGTCGATGCTCCACCTCGATGTCATGACCGTCACCGGCAAGACCCTCGGCGAAAACCTCGAGGACCTTAAGAACAACGGTTACTACGAGAAGTGCGGCCGCTACCTGGAGAAGTGGAACCTCAAGCGCGAGGACATCATTCGCCCGTTTGACCAGGCCTTTGGTACCGACGGCTCCATCGCCATCCTCCACGGCAACCTTGCTCCCGAGGGCGCCGTCGTCAAGCACACGGTTGTTCCGCGCGAGATGTTCCAGGCCACGCTTAAGGCGCGTCCGTTCGACTGCGAGGAGGACGCTATCCACGCCGTCCTGACGCACGAGGTCAAGCCCGGCGACGCCGTCATCATTCGCTATGAGGGCCCCAAGGGTTCCGGTATGCCCGAGATGTTCTACACCACCGAGGCTATCGCCAGCGATCCCGAGCTGGGTGCGAGCATTGCCCTTATCACCGATGGCCGCTTCTCCGGCGCCTCCAAGGGCCCGGCTATCGGTCACGTTTCGCCCGAGGCTGCCGTGGGCGGCCCGATTGCCCTGATCGAGGAGGGCGACCTTATCCAGATCAACATCCCCGAGCGCTCGCTGTCTATTGTGGGCATCGCCGGCAAGGAGATGGAGCCGGCCGAGATCGATGCCGTCCTGGCCGAGCGCCGAGCCGCTTGGAAGCCCAAGGCTAATCGCTATACCTCCGGCACGCTCAAGTTCTTTACCGAGCATGCAGTTTCCGCCATTCAGGGTGGCTACATGGAGTAGTGCCCATGCGCATCAAATATCTCCTCTCATAGATGTGCGGCACAAAGAGCCCCGAGCCACGTCACCGGGGCGCGTTGTTCAGCGCCGCCGGGGCGCTCCACTCAAACGACAAGAGACGTCTTACGCAAGCGCCCGCGTCCGTGGATAAAACCACGGGCGTGGGCGCTTCGCTTTATTCCCAGCCCTTCCACACGTCAGGCTCGTAGCCAACGGTTGCCTGGCGGCCGTTGCGAACGATGGGCTCACGAAGAATCTGCTGGTTATCGAGCACCTTTTCGAATTTCTGGTCGGCAGCAAGATACTGTACGAGCGCAACCGTGTCGGCATCTTTCGCCTTTGGATCGATCACAGCGTCGATCCCGCCGACGGCGCGCGCCACGCTTTCGAGCTCGCCTTTGCTCATCCCCTTTTCCTTCAAGTCGATGAACTGGAACTTCACACGACGTTCCTTGAAATAGCGCTGCGCCTTCTTAGTATCGAAGCTTTTCTTCGTGCCGAATATCTGGATGTTCATACGTACCGCCTTCGCTCAATTCTCGTCCGTCCATGATGCGACAAGGGAGCCGAACAAAAACAGAGCAGGCGGAGATGGAGGAGGACGGCGACCGACCGTCGGCAAGAGTCGGCCGGATCGGACTGGCGCCCAGCGCGCGCCGGCGACACGCTCGCAGCTGCACACATAGCCGATGTACAAGCTCGCCGCGGCGTTCCCTCGCCCCGCGGTGTGGCGATAGAGAAGCACGCCACCCGTCAACGATGGCGCCTCGGTGAAGAAAATCAACGTCTGGGTTACATCCCTTGAAAGGGGCGAAGACGGCTGCTAGAATACCTCCCCGCTATGAAGGATTTGACCAAAGCATACATCGCAATTCGGCGGCCCCTGGTATACGGGGCCTCTTCTGTTGTTCCCCAAGTGCGCTCTGAGCAGCCGCTTTCTTCCTGTCGTATCTGATGCACGCATAGCACGTGCATGTTATTTCGCCCGTGGGCCGGCGCGCCTTCGGCGAAGAATCGAATAGATACGAAGGAAGCTTATGTCTGATAATTGTACGGTCGCGCCCGCCAATGGGCGCATTACCGGTACCCAGATCCGCATCGTCGCGGTCGTCGTCCTGGGTGCCTTCTTGGCGCTACTGAACCAAACGGTGATGTCGCCTGCGCTGCCGGTCATCATGTCCGATTTCGCCATCGATGCCTCGACTGCCCAGTGGATCATGTCCATATACCCGCTGGTGAGCGGCATCATGGTCCCCGTTTCGGCGTTCCTTATCGACAAGTTCAGCACCCGCGCGCTATTCTTCGGGGCGACGCTGGTGTTCGCGCTGGGCACGCTGCTGTGCGCCGCAGCCCCTGATTTCCTGTTCCTCATCATCGGTCGCGTGTTGCAAGCGGCGGGCTCAGGCGTGCTCATGCCGCTTGTCTCGGTGGTTCCCATGCTGGTGTTCCCCGTCGAGAAACGAGGAACGGCTATGGGCATGGCGGGCATCGTCATGTCGGCGGGTCCCGCGGTCGGCCCCGTCGTAGGCGGTGCGGTGATCGACACGTACGGCTGTCGCACCATGATCGGCGCCATCGTCCCCCTCGCAATTCTCGTGCTGGTGCTGGGCGTGTTCATGCTGAAAAACGTGGGCGAGCTGAAGAACCCCAAGCTCGACCTGCCCTCGGTCGTCCTCTCCACCATCGCCTTCGGCGGACTTCTCTACGGGTTCTCGAGCGCCTCGTCGATGGGTTGGGGCAACCCCGTGGTGCTCGGCTCGATTGTCGCGGGTGTCGTGTGCTTGGTGCTGTTCGTCGTACGCCAGGGCAAAATCGAGGACCCGCTGCTTCAACTGGGCACGCTCAAGACGCGCGAGTTCCGCGTGGCCGCCATCATCGTCACGCTCATCAACGCCGCATGCCTGGTCACCAACACGCTGTTGCCGTTGCTGCTGCAAACCTCGCTTGGCGCTTCGGCCTTCGAAACCGGCATGGCCATGCTTCCCGCCGCGGCGGTGGGCATCATCATCAGCCCTATCTCCGGCGTGGTGTTCGACAAGTTCGGTCCGCGTGCCATCTCGATCGTCGGCCTGGCCCTCATGACCGGCGCCCTGTTCCTGCTCTCGCTTTCGACGGTAAACACGCCCATCTTGGTGGTTGCGCTGTTCTGCATGCTGCAGTCCGCCGGCCAGTCGCTCGCGAACATGCCGGTGAACACATGGGGTGTCAATGCCTTGAAAAATGACATGATCGCCCACGGCAACGCCATCGCGAACACCGGCCGCCAGGTCGCCGGCGGTTTGTGCACGGCGCTCATCATCACGGTCATGACAAGCGTCACCGCGTCGGCCGGCGTCGATGCGAGCATCCAAGTAGCCACCGCCGTGGGCGCGGGCGTCGCTTACAAGGTGTGCGCGGCAATCGGCCTCGTTTCCCTTATCTGCGCCATATTCAGCGTGCGCACCAAGAAAACCGCACCGAAAACGAAGGAGGCATAAGCGATGTCCGAGATTCTGTCCGAGCGCATCCCGCTCGAGCTCGAGGGGACGCCCGTTTCGAGCATCATGATTGAAGAGCCGTTCACCTGCACGCAGGATTGCACGATTTCCGACGTGGTGCGCATGCTCGCCGAAAACGAGGTGAGCAGCATGCCCGTAATCGATGAGCGCAACCAGGTGGTCGGGTTCATCTCCGACGGCGATGTCATGGGAGCCATCGCGCAGCATCGCGCTCACACCATCTTCACGGGCGGCGACGCGTCCATGCTGTACTTCGACGATCAGAGCCTTGAGCAGCGCATCGAAGACCTGAAGGATCGCTGCGTCATGGATTTCGCGACGCGCCAGGTAGTGTGTGCCCGTCCCGAGCAGAGCATCGCCCGCGTCGCCGCGCTGCTGGCGAAGAAGAAGTTCAAGAAGCTTCCTGTGGTTGATGACGAGGGCAAACTCGTGGGGGTCATCCGCCGCTCCGCCATCACCAAATACATCTTCGGCATCCTTTTCCAATAGGGGCAGGTCGCACTTGAGGCGAACATCTCGAGGCATCGAGCCAGCAACTGGACCAGACAACCTTGACACGCACGCGCTTTCCCTCGATGCTTCGTAAGGGGAGCTGCGAAAATCGCAGCACGGGTGATCGGCGCCGCGCCCCCGAAGGCAAAAGCGAACACGGGAGCGATACGATGGGAAAAGTCCTGGACGAAGATTTGGTTTATGAGATTCTCTCCGTCGTGGCAGAGATTCCGGCGGGATGCGTCGCCTCGTACGGTCAGATAGCGCGCCTCATCGGCAGGGAGAAAAACTCTCGCCTGGTCGGAGCGGTGCTGAGCGAGGCGGATCGCTACGGCGATTATCCCTGCCACCGCGTCGTCAACCACGCGGGACGCCTCGCGCCAAACTTCCCCGACCAGCGAGCACTACTGACGGAGGAAGGAGTCGCCTTCCGAGACAACGGCTGCGTCGACATGAAAAAGCACCAGTGGAACGAGTAGCCAGGCAGCGTAGCGTCGAAAGGAGCGACGCCACGGGGAACGACCTGCGCCCCGCCGCCGGACAACCTATGGCAAAGTGACACGTCCCACAAAGAGCGGCGCACCAGTACGAGACACGACCGCGACGTAAAAAGACCCTATGATACTCGTAAGCATCTATCTGATTGCCCGCCTCGAGGTACCCAAAGAACGAGAGATGCCGAAACCCCTAGACAAAGAAAAAGGTCGGGAGCTTTTATGCTTCCGACCTGAAGTTTCATGGTCGCGGGGGGCGGATTTGAACCACCGACCTTCGGGTTATGAGGTCGCTACGACGTTGTTTCATTCAGACATTTCGACCCAAATTGAAGTCAATATAACTCCAGGTCATTTGATGTTTTCATAGATTTACGAAAGAAAAGTACGCGGAATAATTCGACCCAAATTCGACCCACAACGAGCTTGAAAGCGGTCAGGCGGAGCATTACCCTTGGGGTGTGACCCCACGCAGGGCCCACCACCAAGGGT
>JAUMNV010000205.1 GCA_031295725.1 Collinsella sp. | reverse complement strand
CTGATCTCGATGTCGATATCATCGGGTAGCACGGGGATGACCTCGACGCCGGCAAACGTGGTCTGGCGGCGCTTCTTGTCGTCGGTGGGGCTAATGCGAACCAAGCGGTGGACGCCGGCCTCGGCGCGCAGCATGCCAAATGCGTCCTTGCCCTCGACGGTAAAGGTCGCGCGGTCGATGCCGATGACCTCAGCAGCGGGGCAGTCGTTAATCGTGACCTTCCAGCCGCGACGCTGGCAGTACTTCATGTACATCTTAAAGAGCATGAAGGTCCAGTCCTGGGCCTCCAGACCACCCTGTCCGGGCTTGATGGTCACAATGGCATCGCCGTGATCGAACTCACCGGTAAACCAGCTCGAAAGCTCAAACTCATCGATGGCACGGGCCAGGCGCTCAGCCGTGGCTGTAGCCTCCTCGCGAAGGGCGGCGGCATCGGGGTCATCCCCCATCTCCTCGGCAAGCTCCAGCGCGGCGCGGGCATCGGAAAGCTCGCCGCGCGCGTTGTCCACGGCAGCGATATCTTCCTTGGTGCGCGCGATTTCCTCCATGGTGGCACGGGCGGCGTCGGCGTCATCCCAAAAGCCGAGGGCCACGCTTTTGGCCTCGAGCTCGGTCACGCGCGTGCGCTTTTCGTCCAAGTGGAGATACGACTCGACCTCGCCGAGCCGGTCCGCAAACGCGTCCAGCTCGGCGGGCGTTACCTCTAAAGCCTCAGCCATTAACGATTCCTGCCGTGGCAGTACTTAAACTTCTTGCCGCTACCGCAGGGGCACGGGTCGTTGCGGCCCACGTTGACGTACGGATCGTCGCTCTCGGACTTGCGATAGGTGGTCACCTTGCCACCGTTGTTGACGGCAGCCGGACCACCCTGGACAGCCGTGCGGGCCTGCACCTGCGCCTGCTTGCGCAGCACCGAGTCGCCGTTGTCACCATCGACCTCGGCAGGACCGGAGAAGTGCGCACGCTCGAGCGCGGGCTCCTCCTTGTGCTCCACGGCACGCGGGGCAGCCTTGATCTCGATGCGCAGAACCGTGCGCAGGTAATCCTCGTACATGGTGTCGACGAGGATCTGGAACGCGCCGTAGGCCTCGGTCTTGTACTCGACCAGCGGGTCGCGCTGGCCAAAGCCGCGCAGGCCGATGCCGGTCTTGAGATAGTCCATCTCCTGCAGGTAGTTCATCCAGCGGGTATCGATGACGCGCAGCATGACCTGGGTGTTGAGCTCGCGCATCAGGTCCTCGCCCAAGCGCTCGGCCTTCATGTTGTAGCACTTCTCTACGTAAGCCAGGACATCGGCAGCCAGAGCCTCATAATCCTCGTCGGGGAACTTCGGCGTATCGATGTGGCCGGTGAGCTCCACAACCCACTTGCGCAGGCCCTCCAGGTCGCGCTCGCCATCGTGACTGTCCTTGGTGCAGAACTCCTGAACGCAGCGGTACACGGTGTCGTGCATGACCTCGGTGATGTGGTCGGTCAGGTCCTTGCCGTCCAGAATCTTATTGCGCTCAGCGTAAATGACCTGGCGCTGCTTGTTCATGACGTCGTCGTACTCAAGGACGCTCTTGCGCATGGAGAAGTTGATGCTCTCGACCTTGTGCTGGGCGCTCTCGACGGCCTTGGAGATGATCTTGTGCTGGATGGGCATGTCGTCGCCCATGTCGGCCGTGACCATCATCTTGGAGACGCGGTCCATCTTGTCGCCGCCGAACAGGCGCATGAGGTCGTCCTCGAGCGACAGGTAGAACTGGGTCTCGCCCGGATCGCCCTGACGGCCGGAGCGGCCGCGCAGCTGGTTGTCGATACGACGGGACTCGTGGCGCTCGGTTCCGATAACGGTCAGGCCGCCGGCGGCAAGCACGCGCTCGCGCTCGGCCTTGCAGGTCTCCTTGGCCTCGGCGTTAAACTGCTCAAGCTGCTCGGGCGTCACGTCCTCCATGGTCAGGCCCTCGTACTCAAGGCGCTCGCGCACCAGCTCGTCGGGGTTGCCGCCCAACAGGATGTCGGTACCACGACCGGCCATGTTAGTAGCGATGGTCACGGCGCCGTAGCGTCCGGCCTGGGCAACGATATGAGCCTCGCGCTCATGGTGCTTGGCGTTGAGGACCTCGTGCGCGATGCCGCGCTTGGTAAGGGCGGCCGACAGCTTCTCGGAGCTCTCGATGGAGACGGTGCCCACCAGGACCGGCTGGCCCTTGGCGTGACGCTGCTCGACATCGTCGGCGACGGCGTTGTACTTGGCCTGAATGGTACGGTACACCAGGTCCTCGTGATCAACACGCTGAACGGGTTTGTTGGAGGGGATGACCTCGACGGGCAGCTTGTAGATCTCGCGGAACTCGGCATCCTCGGTGAGTGCCGTGCCGGTCATGCCGGAGAGCTTGTCATACAGACGGAAGTAGTTCTGCAAGGTGATGGTGGCCAGCGTCTGGTTCTCCTCGCGTACGAGCACGCCCTCTTTGGCCTCGATGGCCTGGTGCAGGCCCTCGGAGTAACGGCGGCCTTCCATAATGCGGCCGGTGAACTCGTCGACGATCTTGACCTCGCCGTTGGTGACCACGTACTGCTTGTCGCGGTGGAACATGTACTGGGCCTTCAGCGCCTGCTGCAGGTGGTTGACCAGCTGGCCGGAGAGATCGGCATAGATGTCATCGATACCCAGGCGGCGCTCGATCTTCTTAAGACCGCGCTCGGTGGCGGCGATGGTGTGCTTGGCCTCGTCCATGACGTAGTCGCCCGTGGGTTCAACGTCCTCGGTGGCGGTAAGCATGTCGTGCGACACGTCCTCGCCGCGCTCAAGGCCACGCACGGCACGCGCGAAGTCCTTGTAGGTACTGGCGGACTTGGTGCCAGCGCCCGAGATGATCAGCGGGGTGCGAGCCTCATCGATCAGGATGGAGTCAACCTCGTCGACGATGGCGTAGTTGTGGCCGCGCTGCACGCGCTGCTCGGGACGAGTGACCATGTTGTCGCGCAGGTAATCAAAACCGAACTCGGAGTTGGTGCCGTAGGTGACGTCGGCCTGGTAGGCCGGGCGCTTGAGCTCGAGCGGCATGTTGTTCTGGAGCAGACCGACGGTCATGCCCAGGTACTTATAGATGCGGCCCATCCACTCGGAGTCGCGCTTGGCAAGGTAATCATTGACAGTGACGACGTGCACGCCCTTGCCGGCAATAGCGTTGAGATAGCCGGCCAACGTGGAGACGAGGGTCTTACCTTCGCCGGTCTTCATCTCGGCGATGTGGCCCTCGTGCAGCGCCATGGCGCCAATGAGCTGCACGTCAAAGTGGCGCATACCCATGGTGCGCTTGGAAGCCTCGCGCACGGTGGCAAAGGCCTCGGGGAGCATGTCGTCGAGCGACTCGCCGTTGGCGTAACGCTCGCGGAACTTATCGGTCTGGCCGCGGAGTTCCTCCTCGGTCATCTTCTCAAACTGGGGCTCAAGACCGTTGATCTGGTCGACGATCTTGTAGTAGCGCTTAAGGTCCTTATCGGATCCAAAGGACAGCAGCTTTGACATGAATCCCATGTGGTTTTCCTTTTTGGCCATCGCCCACGCCGTGCAGCTGCGGGCGAGTTAAACACAGATGATTGTACTTTAGCCAAACAAGGCGCGGCCTATACGGTCGAGCTCGACCGCCACGTAATAACTATGACCAACCTGCCGCAATGGAACGGGTTTATTTTGGCAGGTTTTATCTGAGCAAACGCCGTCTCTCTGCCATTTGGTGCCACGGGGACAGGTTAGCTTGCACCAATAAAAAGAAAAGGGCCGCGCACCCAAATGGATGCACGGCCCTCATGCCATGAATGCGAGTGATTCCGCGGCGAGCTATTTACTCAGCAGCCTCGGTGGTCTCGGCCTCGGCAGCGGCCTCCTCGACGGGAGCCTCTGCGGGAGCCTCGGCGGCCTGCTTGGCAGCCTCCTCGGCAAACTTAGCAGCACGCTTGGCCTTCTCGGCAGCCTTAGCCTCAGCGGCGGCCTTGCGAGCGGCCTCGGCCTCAGCAGCCTTGGC
>JAUMNV010000131.1 GCA_031295725.1 Collinsella sp. | reverse complement strand
GTACGAGGACGGCATCTACCTGCGCGGTGGCAGCGAGGTTGTGCCTGAGGCCGAGGCTGCCGAGCGCGGTATTACGCAGACGCCCGAGGATGCCAAGCGCGGCACCATCGCGTATTCGATCCTCCAGGCACACAATACGTCTGGCAACCCCGAGGCGCTTAAGATTCGCTTCGATGCCATGGCGAGCCACGACATCACCTTTGTCGGCATTATCCAGACGGCGCGCGCCTCGGGCATGGAGCAGTTCCCGCTGCCTTACGTGCTTACCAACTGCCATAATTCGCTGTGCGCCGTGGGCGGCACCATCAACGAGGACGACCACGTCTTTGGCCTCTCGGCTGCCAAGAAGTACGGCGGCATCTTCGTTCCGCCGCACATCGCCGTCATCCACTCCTTTATGCGTGAGAACTTCGCGGGCTGCGGCAAGATGATTCTGGGCTCCGACTCGCACACCCGCTACGGCGCTCTGGGCACCATGGCCGTGGGCGAGGGCGGCGGCGAGCTGGCAAAGCAGCTGCTGCGCGACACCTACGATGTCGCCTATCCCGGCGTCGTTGCCATCTACCTCACGGGTGCCCCGCGCCCCGGCGTCGGCCCGCACGATGTGGCGCTCGCCATCATCCGCGCTGTCTTTGCCAAGGGCTACGTTAAGAACAAGGTCATGGAGTTTGTGGGCCCGGGCATCGCGAACATGACGACCGATTACCGCAACGGCGTCGATGTCATGACCACCGAGACCACCTGCCTGTCGAGCATCTGGGCCACCGACGAGGACACGCACGCGTTTTTGACCATGCACGGCCGCGGCGAGGACTACCGCGAGCTCAAGCCCGCCGATGTTGCCTACTACGACGGCTGCGTCGAAGTCGACCTGTCGAGCATCAAGCCCATGATCGCGCTGCCGTTCCATCCTTCTAACGGCTTTGAGATCGACGAGCTCAACGAGAACCTCGAGGACATCCTGCATGAGGTCGAGCTCGAGGCCGCCAAGATCGGCGAGGGTAAGACGCACTTTAGCCTGCTCGACAAGATCGTCGACGGCAAGCTGCACGTGCAGCAGGGCGTCATCGCCGGCTGCTCGGGCGGCAACTACGATTCCGTGGTCCAGGCTGCCCGCGTGCTTAAGGGCGCCAACACCGGCTGCGGCGAGTTTTCGCTGTCGGTCTATCCCACGAGCCAGCCTGTGGCGCTCGAGCTTACACGCCGCGGCTACATCTACGACCTCATGGAGGCTGGCGCGATTGTGCGCACGGCATTCTGCGGCCCGTGCTTCGGCGCCGGCGACACGCCTGCCAACAACGGTCTGTCCATCCGCCACACCACGCGTAACTTCCCTAACCGCGAGGGTTCCAAGCCGGGTAATGGCCAGCTGAGCGCCGTGGCCCTGATGGACGCTCGCTCCATTGCGGCGACGGCTGCCAACGGCGGCGTCCTGACGCCGGCGACCGACCTGCCCGAGGAGACTTGGGACGAGGCCTGCGAGTACACCTTTGACGACGCGCCGTACAAGAAGCGCGTGTACTGGGGCTTTGGCAAGGCGGAGCCTGCCGACGAGCTGGTCGAGGGTCCCAACATCAAGCCGTGGCCCGCGATGGAGCCTCTCGGCGACGACATCCTGCTCAAGGTGTGCTCCAAGATCATGGACCCGGTCACTACGACTGACGAGCTCATTCCCTCGGGCGAGACGAGCTCATTCCGCTCCAACCCGCTAGGCCTGGCCGAGTTTACGCTCAGCCGCCGCGATCCGGCCTACGTGGGCCGCTCCAAGGAGGTCGACGCGGTGGAAAAGCGCCGCGTTGCCGGCGAGGCAGCAGGCGACCTGGCGGCGCTCGATGCCGAGCTTGCGGGCGTGTTTGAGGCACTGGCAGGCGCGGGTGTCGCGGCCGATGCCAAGGCGACCGAGTACGGCTCCATGCTCTATGCCAAGAAGCCCGGTGACGGTTCTGCCCGCGAGCAGGCCGCGAGCTGCCAGCGCGTAATTGGCGGCCTGGCCAACATCGTCCACGAGTACGCCACCAAGCGCTATCGCTCCAACGTGATGAACTGGGGCATGGTGCCCTTCCAGATGGAGGCCGAGCCCAGCTTTGAGGTGGGCGACTACGTCTTTGTGCCGGGTATCCGCGCTGCGCTCGATGGCGACCTAAAGGACATCGCCGCCTACGTGGTGCGCGCCGACGGCACGGTCGAGCAGATTGAGCTTTACATTGCCGATATGACGGCAGAGGAGCGTGCCATCGCCAAAGCTGGCTGCCTGATCAACTACAACAAGTTCAAAGCCGCTGCCGAGTAACGCACTTAATTGTCCGCCCGGGGCTTACCCTTTCCCGCCCGCTCACGCGCTTCGCGAGGGTCGCGTTCGGGAAAGGGTAAGCCCCGGGCTACATTTCTGCGTTCTCGTTGGGTCTTGAGGGACGCTAAAAATAGACTTGCTTGAAGCCGCCTCTGTTATCGGGGCGGCTTCTTTTTTGTCGAAAACCGCCACAAAGGGGACAGGCACCTTTGTGGCGGTGGGGAACGAGCTCGATGTTGTTGTGATCGTTGAGCGGTATGTTAATGAGCGGCTCTACAGAATTTCATCCGGGTTGGCGGGTTTGGTTGTTTTGGGGATGCCGAGTTTGGATGACGCGAAATCGTCAACATTGTCCTTAATTCCGTCTTTGGTGTAGACAGTGACCATATAGGTGCTGTGTCCGAATTCGCCCTTGTCGCGTGTTGCCCAGGCATCCCAGTAG
>JAUMNV010000111.1 GCA_031295725.1 Collinsella sp. | reverse complement strand
GACATTATGCAGGCGCTCGGCATCGAGCAAAAGCAGTTCCCCATCAACATGATCCGCAGCAAGATCAGCTCGGCCAAAAACGCCATGATCGGCCCCGAGGACATGCTCAAGAGCGCCGATAGCCCCAACGATAAAAAGGCCGCACAGGTCTACTTGGAGCTGGAGCGTCGCTTGCGCGCCGCCAATGCGATGGACTTCGACGACCTGCTCGTGCGCGCGCTTGAGCTGCTGCGCACCCGCCCCGAGGTGCTCGATAAGTACCAAGAGCGCTTCCGCTACATTAGCGTCGACGAGTATCAGGACACCAACCACGTCCAGTACGAAATCGCCAACCTGCTGGCCGCCAAGTACCAAAACCTCATGGTCGTGGGCGACGATGACCAGTCCATTTACAGCTGGCGTGGCGCCGACATCACCAATATCCTGGACTTTGAGAAGGATTTTAAAAACTGCAAGACCGTCAAGCTGGAGCAGAACTATCGCTCTACGGGTCATATCCTGAACGCCGCCAACGCCGTGGTACGCCACAACTCGCAGCGCAAGGACAAGCGCCTGTTTACGGCCGAGGGCGATGGCGAGAAGATCCAGGCCTTCCAGGCGAGCGACGAGCGCGACGAGGGCCGCTGGATTGCCGGCGAGATCGAGAAGCTGCATGCCAAAGGCACGAGCTACGACGACATTGCCGTGTTCTATCGCACCAACGCCCAGTCGCGTATCCTCGAAGATATGTTCCTGCGCGCGGGCGTGCCCTACAAGATCGTGGGCGGCACGCGATTCTTCGACCGTGCCGAGATCCGTGATGTCATGGCCTACCTTAAGATGATCGTGAACCCGGCCGACGAGATGAGCGTCAAGCGCGTCATCAACACACCGCGCCGTGGCATCGGCTCCACCTCGATCCAAAAAATCGAGCAGCTGGCGCGCGACAACCGTTGCTCGTTCTTCCAGGCTTGCGAGATTGCGTGTGCCGAAACCGGCATGTTTAGCGCCAAGGTCCGCAATGGCCTGTCAAGCTTTGTGTCGCTGGTGCGCGAGGGCCGCCGCATGGACGGCGAGCTCAAGGACGTCGTCGAGATGATTGTCGATAAGACGGGTCTGCTGCAGGCGTTTCGCGCCGAGGGCACCATGGAGTCTGAGAGCCGTGCCGAGAACATCCAGGAATTCCTGGGCGTCGCTGCCGAATTTGAGGAGACGCACGAGGACATCGAGGGTACGCTCGAGAGCTTGGAAGAGCTGCGCGCAGCTGGTGTTGCCGACGTGCCTGCCGGCGCCGAGCCCGTCGTGGTGAGCGCGCCCGCGCCCGAACCGGGGCCATTTGCCCCGGCATCCTCGTTTGAGGCACTCGTCGGCGCGCGCGATGCCGCAGGTTCCAATCCGCTCGATAGCCTAGCCGCCCCGGCGCTCTCGCCGCAGGATGCCCTGGCCGCCGCCATCGCGGGCAACGCGTATGCCGCGCCGACGGGGATGCCGGCGGGTGCCGTGCATGCCGACGAGATTGAGCGCACCTATGGTCCGCTCACCTGTAAGGCGCTACCGGCACTCATGGAGTGGCTGGCCCTGCGCTCCGACTTGGATTCCCTGGCCGGCGAGACGCATGCCATTACCATGATGACCATCCACTCCGCCAAGGGCCTGGAGTTCCCGGCGGTGTTCGTGGCCGGCATGGAGGAGGGCATCTTCCCGCACGTGCACGACTTTGGCGGCAGCGATGACCCGGGTAAGCTCGAGGAGGAGCGTCGCCTGGCCTACGTCGCCATCACGCGTGCCCGTAAGCGCCTGTTCCTGACCTATGCGGCCACGCGTCGCACCTACGGCTCGACCTCTGCCAACCCGCGCTCGCGCTTCCTCAACGAGATTCCGTTTGAGGATATCGAGTTTAGCGGTATCGGTTCTGCCGGTTTTGAAGGCACGGGTTGGGAGAAGCGCGGCGACCGTCACGGCACCTTTGGCTCGGGCATGGGTTCGGATATGTACGGCGGCAAGGTATTTGGTTCGCATACGCGCTCGACTGGCGGTTCCGGTTCGCGCGGCGGATCGAGCTTTGACGATTTCTTTGGTGGCAGCAGCTACGGGACCGAGCGCCATCGTGGGGTCTCGCCCGACGCTGGCCGTGTTGCCTCGACCTTTGGCTCGGGCGCACCGCGAGCCAAAAAGCCCTCGTCCAAGGTGTCCCCGACGGTGGAGCGCAAGGTTGATCGCGCCAGCGCATCGCAGGACTTTGCCGCAGGCGATACCGTGAGCCACAAGACCTTTGGCACGGGTACCGTGATCTCGGTCGCCGGAGACATGATCGAGGTTCAATTCGAAAAGACCGGTCAGACCAAAAAGCTGATGAAGGGCTTCGCGCCGATCGTCAAGCTGTCGTGATCCTGGCGGACCTGGGCGGGCGTATAGGGCAACATCGCCTGCTCGGGCAGTCCTGCGCAAGACGGAGAGCACATTAAGTGCTCTCCTTTGCGTGCGGAACTCGCGATCGATGTTGCCCTATACGCCCGCCCAGGTCCTTGGGTAACGGTGCTTGCGAACGTTGCTCTGCTCGTTCGCTTTTTGATCTGGAGAGCCGGGTGGGCTGATAAATAGATATGGCAAGGGGCTCTCCCGCACATGGACGGGAGAGCCCCTTGTTGCGTTTGGGTTGTTGGTGCGACCTACAGGTGGCTGATGATCAGTTCCATCTTGCCTTCGAGGTCGATGGAGCTGACGGTGCTCGGGGCCAGCAGGTGGCTTCCCTTGTGGACGGGGTCGCCGCAGACGGTGCCTTCGCCGTCGATGACCGACAGGCACATGAAGGGCCAGCGCTGGTCGAGGGTCTTGCTGCCGTTGACGCGCACGCGATCGACGGTGTAGCAGGGGTTGGACTCGAGCTCGGTCACGCCGTCCACCTCGGGCGCGGTCACCGTGCCGTCGGTCGGAGCCTGAGCATCAAAGTCGATGCAGTCGAGGCTCTGCTCAATGTGCAGCGGGCGCAGGTTGCCGTCAGTGCCGGGACGGTCGTAGTCGTACAGACGATACGTCACGTCGCTCGACTGCTGCGTCTCCAAAATGAGCGTGCCGGTCTTGATGGCGTGCACGGTACCGGAATCAATCTGGAAAAAGTCGCCCTTGTGAATCGGCAACACGTTGAGCATGTCGTCCCAACGTCTTTCCTCGATCATTTGTGCGGCCTCGGCGCGGTCCTTGGCACGCTGGCCGACGATGATCGTGGCGTCGGGCTCGCAGTCCAGCACATACCAACACTCGGTTTTGCCCAGGCTACCGTTCTCGTGCTCGGCAGCGTACTCGTCGTTGGGATGAATCTGGATCGAAAGGTCGTCCTTGGCGTCCAGAATCTTAATGAGCAGCGGGAACTCCTTGCCCTCGCAGTTGCCAAAGAGCTCGCGATGCTCGGCCCACAGCCACGACAGCGTGTGGCCGGCATACGGGCCCTCCGCAATCTGGCAGTCGCCGTTGGGGTGGGCCGAGATGGCCCAGCACTCACCGATGGGGCCATCGGGAATGTCGTAGCCAAATACGGTTTCGAGCTGGCGACCGCCCCAGATCTTCTCGTGGAAGATCGGCGTCAGCTTAATCAAATCGGACATGTTCATACCCCCATTGTGTTGCGCGGGCGCTGCACAAAACAGCTCAAAGCGAGCGCCCGGATGACTACAAAAACCTATGCCAACGTTACGTTGTGCAACTCAAAGCGGTCGCCAACGTTGCGCGAGACCGAATACTCAAAGGCGGCGCCGCTGTCCAAAAAGCCAATCTGGGTGAGCTCGAGCAGGGGAGAGCCAGGCTTGGTGTCCAAGCGCTCGGCTTCTTCCTCGGTTGCTGCCACGGCGCGAATGGTACGGTGGAAGCTCGAAATCTTCAGCCCACATTGCTCGCGGATGAAGTGGTAGACCGATCCGTACAGGTCCTTCTTTTTAAGGCCTGGAATCAGCTCGAGGGGCATGTAGGTGTACTCGATAACGATGGGCTTCTCATCGGCCTGACGCACGCGCACGATGTGATAGGCAAAGTCATCCTCGGCAATTCCCAGCTGGGCTGCGATGTCCGCTGGTGGATTAACAATCGAGAAATCGTAGACCACCGAGGTCACCTTCTCCCCGCGGTGCTCATACGAAAAGCCCTGGGCACGGTCGTTTTTGCCCTGGAAAAACGCCTGACCGGGAAGTCCCGCCGTGTCCTTAACGTAGGTACCCGATCCGCGTCGGCTGGTAATAAGACCTTCCTCGGTGATTTGCTCGATAGCTCGTTTGACGGTGATTTTGGAAACGCTATAGAGCTCGCAGAACTCAACGACGGTGGGAAGCTTGTCGCCCGGTTTAAGAGTGCCATCCTCGATGCTTCGACGAATATCTGCAGCTATCGCCTCGTATTTGGGAATCATTGAACCTCCTTTCCGACATATATCAATACGCAAGTAAGTATAACCCTTAACAAGGCACCCATATAACCTTTATCTAAGAAGCTCGAGAAAGAAAAAAGAAAAAGACGCTTTACTTTTAGAATTAGAGCGCTATAGTTTAAGCAACGAACGGAATCTTTCCGCAGAACAGGATCGACCGTTTGGGGACGGTTTTGTTTTGGCGGGTTGGATATCGGTATGACCGGTGCGCGCCCGCGCCGGATAACCTGCCAAAGCAAACCCGTCTCCAACAGGAAGCTCTAGAACACGAAAGCGAGGACTTTGATGGCACAGTATCAGCTGCCCAACGACTTCTTCTTTGGCGCTGCTATGTCCGGCCCGCAGACTGAGGGTCAGTGGAACCAGGGCGGCAAGCTCGAGAACCTGTGGGACACCTGGTCCATCCAGGATCTGGGCTCGTTCTACAACTGCGTTGGCTCTTACGCCGGCAATGACTTTATGGCCAAGTACCAGGAAGACCTTCGCATTTTGAAGGACTTGGGCCTGGATACCTATCGCACTTCCATCCAGTGGAGCCGTCTGCTCGATGCCGACGGCAACCTCAACGAGGAAGGCGCCGCGTGGTATCACGAGTTGTTCCGCGCCTCTCGCGAAGCCGGCCTGGAGCCGTTTGTCAACTTGTACCACTTTGACATGCCCACCTACCTTTTTAACCGTGGCGGCTGGGAGAGCCGTGAGGTTGTCGAGGCTTACGCACATTACGCCGACGTCGCCTTCCACGAGTTTGGCCAGGAGATCAAGTACTGGTTCACCTTTAACGAGCCCATCGTCGAGCCCGAGCAGCGCTATCAGGAGGGCGTGTGGTTCCCGCAGCTCCATGACTTTAGCCGCGCTCGCACCGTGCAGTATCACATCTCGCTGGCACATGCGCTGGCCGTGGCCAACTACCGTCGCGCCTATGACGAGGGCGCCGTTCGCAGCGATGCCAAGATCGGCATGATCAACTGCTTTACCCCGGTCTACACCAAGGAGAACCCCAGCGAGGCGGACCTCGAGGCCGTGCGTATGACCAGCGGCATCAACAACCGCTGGTGGCTCGACCTCATTACCAAGGGCGAGCTTCCCGCCGACGTGCTCGACAGCCTGGCCGAGGGCGGCGTTAAGCTTCCGTTCCGTGCCGGCGACCAAGAGATTCTTAAGCAGGGTGTTGTCGACTGGCTCGGTTGCAACTACTACCACCCCACGCGCGTTCAGGCGCCGGCGAGCAAGATCGACCAGTACGGTCTGCCGCACTTTGCCGACGAGTACGTGTGGCCCGACGCCGTTATGAACGAGAGCCGCGGCTGGGAGATCTACCCGCAGGGCCTCTACGACTTTGGCATGGACTGCGCTAAGAACTACCCCGATCTTGAGTGGTTCGTTTCCGAGAACGGCATCGGCATCATGGACGAATACAAGAACCGAGACGCCGAAGGAACCATCCAGGATGACTACCGCGTCGACTTTGTACGCCAGCACCTGGAGTGGGTTGCCAAGGCAATTGCCGAGGGCGCCAAGTGCCGTGGATACCATTATTGGGCCGTCATCGATAACTGGTCTTGGGCGAATGCCTTTAAGAACCGTTACGGTTTTGTCGAGGTCGACCTTATGGACGGCTACAAGCGCCGCCTTAAGAAGTCGGCAGCTTGGCTCAAGCAGGTCGCCACGACTCACGTGGTTGATTAGCGAACGGGCGAACGCCCAGACCGCGCGCCGCTGCGCGCAACACATGGCACATCTGGTGGCAGAGGGCGACAGACCACCGTGCGCATAGGAAAAGGCCGGATTTGAAAGTTAGGAGCAATCATGGCCAGTGACAACGGAAAGAGCTTCCTCGACAAGTTTGCCGAGGTCTCTGCGAAGGTGGGAAACCAGGTTCACCTGCGTTCCCTGCGTGACGCCTTCGCGACCATCACGCCGCTCTATATCCTTGCGGGTATCGCGGTTCTTATTAACAACGTCGTGTTCCCTCTGTTCCCGCTCGATGCGGCGGGCCTTGCCAACCTTCAGACGTGGGGTTCGGCAATTACGCTGGGCACCCTCAACGTCTCTGCCATTATCTTGGCCGGATTGATTGGCTACAGCCTCGCTAAGAACAAGCGTTTCGATAACCCGCTCGCTTGCGTGGTCGTCGCTATCTCTGCTTTCGTCATCATGATGCCGCAGCAGATCACCGCCTCGCTTGCCGCCACGAGCCCGCTGCTCACCGACAAGATCACCTCCGCCGAGGTCACGGGCGCCCTTTCGACTGCCAACACCGGCACCAACGGTCTGTTCTCGGCTATTATCATCGCCCTGCTTTCCGTCTCGCTCTTCATCAAGATTTCTGGCGTCGAGAAGCTCAAGGTTAAGCTGGGCGAGGGCGTGCCTCCCGCGGTCTCCAACTCCTTCAACGTCATGATCCCGATGCTGCTCAACCTCGCGATCTTCGCTCTTGCCGCAGCCCTGCTCGCCGTGTGCGCCGGCACCGATCTGTGCACCATCATCTCCACGTGCATCTCCAACCCGCTCAAGAGCATCATGAACGCCGGTCCGTGGGCTGTTATCCTCATCTACACCCTTGCTAACCTGCTGTTCTGCGTCGGTATTCACCAGTCCACCATCTCTGGCGCTACCGTCGAGCCGATCCTGACCATGCTCATCGTCGACAACATGGCTACCTTTGCCGCCGGTGGCACCATCCAGCCCGATCACTACATGAACATGCAGATCGTTAACAGCTTCGCCCTCATCGGCGGCTCGGGCTGCACCCTCATGCTTCTGCTCGACACGCTCCTGTTCTCCAAGAACAAGGCTTCCGAGACCGTTTCCAAGATGGCTATCCTGCCTGGTCTGTTCAACATCAACGAGCCGGTTATCTACGGTTACCCCATCGTGTACAACCTGCCGCTCATGATCCCGTTCGTCCTTCTTCCCGATCTGTTCATCGGCATCACCTATGGCCTTACCTGCGCAGGCATCATCAGCCCCTGCATCGCCCAGGTGCCCTGGACCATGCCTCCCGTCATCAATGCCCTGCTCGCTACGGGCTTTGACTGGCGCGCCGGCGTGTGGCAGGCTCTCGAGATTGTCATTGGCATGGCCGTCTACCTGCCCTTTATGAAGATTTCCGAGAAGGCAATCGCCAAGCAGGAGGCTCTCGCCGAGTAGAACGCCTAACGTTCGTCCCTTTCACCTTTGCGGGCGCCGGTACGCGGTGCCGGTGCCCGCGGCTCTCTCCCTTGCGTAAAGATACAGGGGAGCGGGCACAATAGCCGCAAGGAATACAACCAGTTGTCGTCTGCGCGCCGCGCAGTTATAAGGAGGAAACCATGAAGAAGATCATGCTCTGCTGCAATGCCGGCATGTCCACGAGCCTGCTGGTCCAGAAGATGCAGGCCGAGGTTGCAAACCGTGGTCTGGATATTGAGGTCGAGGCTCGTCCCATGAACGAGGCCCACGATCACCTGGACGAGTGCGACATGTTGCTGCTTGGTCCGCAGATCGGCTACACCAAGGGCGATTTTGAGAAGGAGGCCGCCGGTCGTTTTCCGGTCGAGGTCATCAACATGGTCGACTACGGCCGCATGAACGCTGCCGGCATCATCGACCACTGCGTCAGCGTGATGGGCTAGGTGCTCCGCATGGAGGATATGAACGAACTGCAGATGACCTGCTTCGAGATCATCAGCTACGTCGGTACCGCCAAGAGCATGTACATCAATGCCGTGCAAAAGGCCAAGGAGGGCGATTTTGACGCCGCCGAGGAGCTTATCAAGCAGGGCGACGAGGCCTATAACGGTGGCCACGATGTTCACATGGGGCTTCTGAAGAAGGAGGCCAACGGCGAGCGTAACGGCGAGGCCCCGTTGATTCTGCTGCATGCCGAGGACCAGATGGCCGGTACCGAGACCATGCGCGTCATGGCGACGGAGCTCATCGAGATTCACAAGCAGCTGCAGGTACTTCAGGCCTAGTCGGCGTTATCGCCGCGATGGGCCGTGCGGTCCAACAGACAACACAGTCCCTTTGACGGGCGCCGGGAGTCTCCGCCTCCCGGCGCCTTTATATTTGGGGAAGGTCTTGCGCGACCTATTAAGCGACCATTCGCGTTTCCCCAGATAAAGCCTGCCAAAACAAACCTGTCCCTTTTTGGTAGGTTTTTGCCTTGGGAGCGGTACCATACAGGCAATGTTTAAACGAGAAAGGTGGGCTCCCATGGAACCTAAGCAGTACTACATCGGCATCGACGTCGGCGGCACCTCGGTTAAGGAGGGCCTGTTCGACGAGGACGGCAACCTGCTTGCCAAGGCCAGCGTGCCCACGCCTCCCATCGTTGACGCTGCGGGCTTTGCCGCGGTGACCGAGGCTATCGACCAGGTGGTCGCCAAGGCGCAGATTCCGCGTGCCTTTGTGGCGGGCATTGGCCTGGCCGTTCCGTGCCCCATCCCGGCATCGGGCGATGCCAAGGTCAAGGCCAACATTGCCATTAACCTGCCCGAGCTCAAGATCGCCATTCAAAAGCACTGCCCCGACGCGGTCGTTAAGTACGAGAACGATGCCAACGCCGCTGCCATGGGCGAGGCCTGGCTCGGTTCTGCCAAGGGCGTGCAGAACGTCGTGATGGTCACCATCGGTACCGGCGTGGGCGGCGGCGTAATCGTCAACGGCGACGTGGTATCGGGCGTTGTGGGCGCCGGCGGCGAGATTGGCCACATGTGCCTGAACCCGGCCGAGGAGCGCACCTGCGGCTGTGGCGGCCATGGCCATCTGGAGCAGTATTCCAGCGCCACCGGCGTGGTGAGCAACTACCTTGCCGAGTGCAAGAAGGCGGGTGTCGAGCCCATTGAGCTCACCGGCCCCTCCGATTCCAAGGACGTGTTCCAGGCCTGCCGCGAGGGCGACAAGCTTGCGCTGGCCGCAGCCGACACCATGGCCGACTATCTCGGCCGCGCACTGGCGCTTATTGCCAACGTGGTTGATCCCGAGATGTTCCTCATCGGCGGCGGCGCCTCCGCCTCGGCCGATGTCTACCTCGACAAGGTTCGCGAGCACTTTAAGCAGTACGCGCTTTCCGCCTCGCGCGAGACGCCCATTAAGGTCGCTTCGCTCGGAAACGACGCCGGCATCATCGGTGCCGCCTACGTAGCCCTGCGCGCTGCCGGTAAATAGCTGGTGCAAGGGGGACAGGTTACATTGCACCAACATGGTGCAAAAGGGACAGCCTTGGCCCCCGTGCCTGCGCCCCAAAATATGCCGTGGCCCTTCCGTCTGCGAAGGCTCGGCATCGGCGTGCTACCATAGCTACGTCCAAGTACACATATCAAGTGGAGGATATCCATGGCAAACGTTCTTGTCTTTGGTCACCAGAACCCCGATAACGACGCCATCATGAGCGCCGTCGTCCTGTCTCAGCTGCTCAACCAGGTTGAGTATGCCGGCAACACCTACGAGGCCTGCGCCCTTGGTCAGCTTCCGGCCGAGTCCGCCAAGCTGCTCGCCGACGCCGGCATTGCCGAGCCCCGCGTGATCGAGTCCGTCGAGGCCGGTCAGCTCGTCGTCCTCACCGACCACAACGAGTCTGCCCAGTCCGTCGCCGGTCTTAAGGACGCCACGGTCTTTGGCGTTGTCGATCATCACCGCATCGGCGACTTCGAGACCGCCGGCCCGCTGCACTACATCTGCCTGCCCTGGGGCTCCAGCTGCACCATCGTCACCAAGCTCGCCGGCGTGCTCGGCGTTGAGCTTTCCGACGTTCAGGCCAAGCTGCTGCTCTCGGCCATGATGACCGACACGCTCATGCTCAAGAGCCCCACTACCACCGATGTCGACCGCGCCGTCGCCGCCAAGCTCGGCGAGCAGGTGGGCGTCGACCCGGTCAAGTTTGGCATGGAGGTCTTCCTCACCCGCCCGTCCGGCTCCTTCACCGCAGCCGAGATGGTCGGCAACGACATCAAGATGTTCGAGCCTGCCGGCAAGAAGCTGCTCATCGGCCAGTACGAGACTGTCGACAAGACTCGCGCACTCGGCATGATCGACGAGATTCGCGAGGCCATGCGCGCCTACGCCGCCGAGAAGGGTGCCGACGGCATCGTCCTGTGCATCACTGACATCATGGAGGAGGGCTCGCAGGTCCTGCTCGAGGGCGAGACCGAGGCTGCTCAGAAGGGCCTGGGCATTGCCGACGAGCACGACGGCGTCTGGATGCCGGGCGTCCTCTCCCGTAAGAAGCAGGTCGCTGCCCCCATCATGGCCGCCTGCTAGGTTTAGTTGACCAAACGCCACGACCGGATCGCGGAAGCCCCGCGCTCCGGTCGTTTTTTGTGCACGGCGCCGCGTCGTCTCTTGGATAGGCGCGCCCGTGCCGTTGAGCAAATAATGTTCAACCTGTGGTTCCGCTTTTCGGCCACGCCTGCGTGCCTGTCGTGCAGGGTAGGCTAGATGCAAGCGTAATACGTTAGAGCGCGGCACCGCCACTTGGGCGGGCCGTGCTTTTTTAAGACGGGAGCTTTCCCGTGAAAGGAGCCGCCCATGGCAGCAACTGAGCAGCTGTTCAACGTTCGTGAGCGCAAGCGCTTTGAGCGTCACGACATCTGGGAGCGCATCGCCGAGAACGGCACGATTTCCGCCGCCGTCATGGTCTTCGCCGCCATCGCCGCCGTCATTTGCGCCAATACCGATGCCTATGAGGCCATCCATCACTTTTTGGAGACCCCGCTGTATGTGGGTCTGGGGCATTTGACGGCTGGCCTCACCGTTGAGCTTTTCGTCAACGACTTCCTCATGGCGATTTTCTTTTTGCTGGTGGGCATTGAGCTCAAGTATGAGATGACGGTCGGCGAGCTCAAAAACCCGCGCCAGGCCATGCTTCCCATGCTGGCGGCCGTGGGCGGCGTCGTCGTTCCCGCCTGCATCTATCTGATCTTTAACCATGCCGGCGCGCACAACGGCTGGGCCATTCCCATGGCAACCGATATTGCCTTTGCGCTGGGCGTGCTGTCGCTTTTGGGCAATCGCGTGCCCAACGGCGTGCGCGTGTTCTTCTCGACGCTCGCCATCGCCGACGACCTCATTTCCATCGCCGCCATCGCCATCTTCTACGGTCAGAGCCCCAATCCGTTTTGGTTGGGCGCCGCCGCGCTTGTGACCTGCGCGCTCGTGTGGCTCAACAAGACGCAGCATTACCGCCTTGCCCCGTATTCGGTACTGGGTCTGCTGTTGTGGTTCTGCATGTTCAAGAGTGGCGTACATGCCACGCTCGCCGGCGTCATCCTGGCCTTCACCATTCCGGCCAAGTGCGGCGTTAAGCTCGATAGCCTCACCGATTGGCTGGGCGAGTGCCTGCCGCTGCTCGACGACCGCTACGACGACGAGGCACACATCCTGGGCCAGCATGACTTTACCGTCTCGACCACCAAGGTCGAGCGCGTCATGCACCGCGTGACCCCGCCGCTCATCCGCATGGAGCGTCTGATCTCCACGCCGGTCAACTTTGTGATCCTGCCGATCTTTGCGTTCGTGAACGCGCAGGTTCGCCTAGTGGGCGTGGACATGAGCACGCTGCTCACCGACCCGGTGACGCTCGGCGTGTACTTTGGCATGCTGCTGGGCAAGCCGATCGGCATCTTTGGCATGACGTTCGCCTTGGTCAAGCTCAAGGCCTGCGAGCTACCGCGCAACGTCAACTGGCACATGATTGCCGGCGTGGGTATTCTGGGCGGCATCGGCTTTACCATGTCGATTCTCATCAGCGGTCTCGCCTTCCCGACGGCCCAGTTTGAGGTTCTTGCTGCCAAGGCTGCCATTCTTGCCGGTTCGGTCACCGCTGCCGTGCTCGGCATGATCTACATGAGCGTGGTTTGCAAACACCCCGCGCCCAAGGGCGAGTAAGAGCACATACAAGTTTGAAAACGCCGCCTGTGAACACCATCACAGGCGGCGTTTTAGTCATTCGGGACGTTCTTAATGACTAGGTTTATTCCACCGTTCCGTAGACGGCGCCCCAGCCGTGGGCGGCCAAGGCGGAGTTGAGCTGGTCGCAAAGTGACTGGCGGTCGTAATAGCCGGGCGGTAGCAGGTTGACGATTTCCATGAGATCGGGCGCCAGGTCCAAGATTTCGGCCTGTACGATCAGATCCAGGCGGTCGATGGCGTGGCGGTCGTAAAACAGTCCGTCGACCAGGCGCTGCAGGTCGCCGAATTCCTCGGCCTGGAACGATCCATACTCCATAGTGCCTCCTTGGGCGCCCCACGCAGGCATGCGCGGCGATTCGTAATTCATTGCGATGGACTTAATCTATCACGGCTTCATAACGTTGCGACGGTGGCGGTCTATACTTAGACGAACTGCAACGTACCGCTTCGCGAAAGGTCGCACCCATGCAGACGATCTACCAGAAGATGGAAACCACCGAACTCGATGCCGCCATCGAGGTGCTCAAAGCCGAGGTCGCCGAGGTCAAGGCCAAGGGCCTGGCGCTCGATATGGCCCGCGGCAAGCCGTCGCCCTCCCAGGTGGATATCTCTCGACCCATGCTCGATATCCTCAATGCCGATGCCGATCTGCACGACGGCAACGTTGACTGCTCCAACTACGGCTGCTTTGAGGGCATTCCCTCGGCACGCAAGCTGGCAGGGGAGTTCCTGGGCTGCCCCGCCGAGCAGACGCTCGTGCTGGGTTCGTCGAGCCTGCTGATCGAGCATGATATCGCCGGTATGTTCTGGCGTTGCGGCTCGTGCGGCAGCGAGCCCTGGGAGGCTTACGAGGCCGCGCACGACGGCAAGAAGGTCAAGTTCCTGTGCCCGGTTCCCGGCTACGATCGCCACTTTGGCATCACCGCCGATCTGGGTATCGAGAACGTCCCCGTCGCGATGACCGACAACGGCCCCGATATGGACGAGATCGAGCGCCTCGTTGCCGCCGACGATTCCATCAAGGGCATCTGGTGCGTGCCCAAGTATTCCAACCCCACGGGTATCACCTTTAGCGAGGACACTGTGCGCCGACTGGTCGAGATGCCCACGGCCGCGCCTGATTTCCGCATCTTCTGGGACAACGCCTACTGCGTGCACGACCTGTACGACGAGACCGACGAGCTCGCCAACATCTTCGATCTTGCTCGCGCGGCGGGCACCGAGGACCGCGTGGTGGCCTTTGCCTCGACGTCCAAGATCACCTTCCCGGGCGCCGGCATCGGCTTTATCGGTGCGAGCCCCGCGGTCATCGCCGAGTTCTCCAAGCGCCTGAAGGCCGGCCTCATCAGCGCCGACAAGCTCAACCAGCTGCGTCACGTGCGCTTCCTTCCCACCATCGAGGCGGTCAAGGAGCACATGAAAAAGCATGCCGAGTTCTTGCGCCCGCGCTTTGAGGCCGTCGAGCGCAAGCTCACCGAGGGTCTGGGCGAGACGGGCTGCGCCACCTGGACGCACCCCCGCGGCGGCTACTTTGTAAGCTTCGATGGTCCCGAGGGCTCGGCCCAGAAGGTTGCTGCGCTTTGCGCCGACTTGGGCGTCAAGCTCACGCCGGCCGGTGCTACCTGGCCCTATGGCAAGGACCCGCGCGACACCAACATCCGCATCGCGCCGAGCTATCCCACGGTCGAGGACCTGGAGGCCGCGCTCGATGTTCTGGTGCTGGCCGTTAAGCTCGTCGCTGCCGAGCTTGCGCGTGCCGAGCGCGCCTAACGCGCGGCTTCCCGTACTATCCGCACTTTCGATACGTAAAGGAGCGTATACATGGATTTGGGTATTTCCACCAACCCCACGCCAGAGCTCTACACCATTAAGGTAACCGGCGAGATCGATATCTCTAATGCCGATAGCCTGCGCAATGCCATCGACCTGGCGCTCGAGCAGCCCACTGAGGCCGTTGAGCTCGATTTTGCCCAGGTGAGCTACATTGATTCGACGGGCATTGGCGTGCTCGTGGGCGCCGCACACCACGCGGTCGACCACGGCAAGCGCTTTAGCTGCACCAATGTGCGGCCCCCGGTGATGCGCGTGGTTCAGCTGTTGGGTGTCGATCAGGAGATTTCGATCACGGCGGCATAAGCCCTGCCCCAAAGGGGGCGTGCCGTTTGGCATATGTTTGTGATGCGCTCGGACGTTTTGGCGTCCGGGCGCTATACTTGACCGAATGAATAGACGAGTTCCGGCCGAATGGCGCGGTGCGGGCTCGACTCACATCGAGCCTTGGAGGTATGTGTGTTTGGTATTGGAGAGGGTGAGCTCGCGATCATCGTGGTCTTCGGCTTTTTGCTGTTTGGCCCGGATAAGCTCCCACAGATGGGCCGTACGATTGGCCGTGCCATCCGTCAGTTCCGCGAGACGCAGGAAAAGATGACGGCCGTTGTTCAGTCCGAGATTATCGATCCGGTGAGCGAGGCCGCGTCGGCCCCGGTCAAGCCCAAGAAGGCTGCTGCGATCGACGACGATTCCGATGCGGACGAGGATGCCGCCGAGACGGCAGCGCCCGCCAAGAAGGAGACCTTTGCCGAGCGTCGCGCCCGTCTTGCTGCCGAGAAGGCCGCGAGCGAGGCTGCCGCCGAGGGCGAGGGTGCTGCTGAGGAGTCCGAGGCCGAGGGTGCCGAGCCTGCCGCTGCCACCGCTGCCGCCGTCGAGCCTGAATCTGCTACAGAGCCGGAGCCCGAGCCCGAGCCGGCAGAGCCCACGACGGCTGACCTCTACGCCCGTCGTCCCCGCAAGCGCAAGGCCGTCGTCGACCAGCTCGCTCGCGAGCTCGAGGCCGAGGACGACGCCGCTGCCGCCGATGCCCCGAAGGGAGGCGATGAGTAATGCCTATCGGACCTGCGCGCATGCCGCTCTTCGATCACCTGGGAGAGCTCCGTCGCCGCCTGACCATCGTGGTCGTGTCGGTGTTTGCCGCCGCCATCGTGCTGTATTTCGCCACGCCCGTGGTGCTCGACATATTGGAAGATCCCATCCGCTCCTTTGTGCCGGACGGTAAGTTCTACATCACCACCACGCTCGGCGGCTTTGGCCTGCGCTTCTCGCTGGCCATCAAGATGGCCGTGGTCATGTGCACGCCCATGATCATCTGGCAGATTCTGGCATTTTTCCTGCCGGCACTGCGTCCCAACGAGCGCAAATGGGTCGTGCCCACGGTGCTCGCCTCGACGGTGCTGTTCTTCCTGGGTGCCATCTTCTGCTACTTCATCATCATCCCTGCGGGCTTTGAGTGGCTTATCGGCGAGACCTCGGCCGTCGCCACGGCGCTGCCCGACCTGGAGAACTACGTCAACATGGAGCTGCTCTTTATGATCGGCTTTGGCGTGGCGTTTGAGCTGCCGCTCATCATCTTCTACCTGTCCGTCTTCCACATCGTGTCCTACGCGGCCTTCCGCAGTGCCTGGCGCTACGTGTACGTAGGCCTGCTCGTGGGTTCGGCTGTGATCACGCCCGACGGCTCGCCTGTCACCCTGGGCCTTATGTACGGCGCCCTGCTTTCGCTCTACGAGATTTCGCTCGCTATCGCGCGCGTGGTCATTACCGCGCGCGAGGGCAAGGAGGGCCTGTTCGTGAGCCGTCTGGACCTGTTCTCGGACGACGAGGGCGACGAGGAGTAAATCGGTATGCACGAGGTTGGCATTGTCAACGGCATACTCGATACAGTGATTCGCGCGGCGCGTGGGGCGGGGGCCTCGCGCGCCGTTTTGGTAACGCTGCGTATCGGGGATATGACCGAGGTCGTGCGCGAGGCGCTTGACTTTGCGTGGGAGACGTTTCGCGACGAGGACCCGCTCACGCGCGGCTGCGAGCTTGCCGTGGAGGAAGTCCATCCACAAAGCGAGTGTCTGGACTGCGGCAAGGTCTTTGAGCACGATCGCTTTCACTGTCGCTGTCCCCAGTGTGGTGGTGCCAACGTGCGCCTACTGCACGGCCGCGAGCTCGATATCGCGAGTATCGAAATCGAAACCCCCGACGATTAGCCCGCTAGCCATCTAGTGATGGGGTATAAAGGGGCCAAAGTAAGGAGCGCTAAGTATGGCCGAGAAAACGATTGATATCGCATCGCCGATTCTGTCGCGCAACGAGTGCCTGGCAGATCAGCTGCGTCAGCGATTTAATGAGACAAACACCTATGTGATCAACGTCTTGTCGAGCCCCGGTTCGGGCAAGACCACCACGATCCTGGGCACCAACGAGCGCCTGCGCGACAAGGCCGGTTTGCGCTGTGCCGTCATCGAGGGTGATATCGCCTCGGATGTCGATGCCATCACCATGAAGGAAGCCGGCATGCCCGCCATCCAGATCAACACGGGCGGCCTGTGCCATCTCGAGGGCAATATGATCATGGAGGCTGTCGATGCGTTCGACCAGGCCGTCGGCCTGGAGAACATCGACGTCATCTTTATCGAAAATGTGGGCAACCTGGTCTGCCCGGTCGACTTTGACCTGGGCGAGAACCTGTCCATCATGATCCTCTCGGTGCCCGAGGGCGACGACAAGCCCATCAAGTACCCGGGCATCTTCCAACATGCCGGCGCGCAGCTGCTCAACAAGGTCGACGTGGCCCCGGCTTTCGATTTTGACATGGATAGGTATACTAAGACACTCGATGACCTCAATCCGCAGGCGCCGCGGTTTGCCGTGAGTGCGCGCAAGGGCGAGGGCATGGATGCCTGGTGCGATTGGCTCATCGGGCAGATCGAGCAAGCAAGGGCGTAAGTCGGCCGCCATACGGGCGGGCGTAGCCGCAGAGACACGAGATAGGAGCCTCTTTTGAAGCTCATCATCGCCGAGAAAAACGACGCCGCGCGTCAGATCGCCGAGCGTCTGTCCACGGGCAAACCCAAAAAGGACAAGGTGTACAACACCGCCATCTACCGTTTTGAGTGGAAGGGCGAGGAGTGTGTGACGATCGGTCTCGCCGGTCACATCCTTGCGCCCGATTTTTGCGACAGCGTGCTGTTCGATAAAAAGCTGGGCTGGTATTCGGTGACCGAGGACGGCGAGATGCTGCCGGCCGACATGCCCGATGGCCTGGCTCGTCCGCCCTACGACACTAAGCGCAAGCCGTTTCTTGCCGATGGTATCTCCATCAAGGGCTGGAAGCTCGAGAGCCTGCCTTACCTCACCTGGGCGCCCGTCATTAAGTTGCCGGCTGAGAAAGAGCTCATTCGCTCGCTTAAGAACCTCGCCAAAAAGTCCGACAGCGTCATCATTGCCACGGACTTCGATCGCGAGGGCGAGCTGATCGGTTCGGACGCCCTCAACAAGGTGCGCGAGGTGGCGCCCGACTTGCCGGTCGCCCGCGCCCAGTATTCTTCGTTTACCAAGGCCGAGATCACGCAGGCCTTCGATAACCTTGTCTCGCTCGACCAGAACCTGGCCGACGCCGGCGAGAGCCGTCAGCACATCGACCTCATTTGGGGTGCGGTGCTCACGCGCTACCTGACGCTCGCCAAGTTTGGCGGCTTTGGCAACGTGCGTTCCGCCGGCCGCGTGCAGACGCCGACGCTTGCCCTGGTGGTCGAGCGCGAGCGCGAGCGCATGGCGTTTGTGCCCGAGGACTATTGGCAGATCCGCGGCATGGGCGCCGCACAGGGTACTGCCGAGGACGACCGATTTAAGATTGCGCACAAGACGGCACGCTTTACCGACAAGGATGCTGCTGAGACGGCGTACGGCCATGTTGACGGCGTCGCGACGGCAACCGTCGCCGCGGTGACCAAGCGCTCGCGCAAGCAGCAGCCGCCCACGCCGTTTGCGACCACCTCGCTGCAGGCTGCCGCCGCAGCCGAGGGCATCTCGCCTGCGCGTACCATGCGTATCGCCGAGTCCCTCTACATGGCGGGCCTCATCAGCTACCCGCGTGTCGACAACACCGTGTATCCCGCGACGCTCGATTTGGGCGCCGTGGTGAGTGACCTGGCAAAGATCAACCCGGCGCTGGCGCCCGTGTGCAAAAAGGTACTCGCTGGTCCCATGAAGCCCACGCGCGGTAAAGTCGAGACCACCGACCACCCGCCTATCTACCCCACGGGCGAGGGCGATCCGTCCACGCTCGACGGCGGCCAGCGCAAGCTCTACGACCTCATCGCCCGTCGCTTCCTGGCGACGCTTATGGGTCCCGCGACCATCGAGAACACCAAGCTCGAGCTCGACGTGAACGGTGAGCCGTTCGTGGCTTCGGGCGATGTGCTCGTGACTCCGGGCTTCCGCGAGGCGTATCCGTATGGACTTAAGCGCGACGAGCAGATGCCGCCGCTGGAGCAGGGCGATACGGTCGACGTGTTCGACATTAAACTCGAGGCCAAGCAGACCGAGCCGCCCGCGCGCTACAGCCAGGGCAAGCTTGTGCAGGAGATGGAAAAGCGCGGCCTGGGCACCAAGTCCACGCGCGCGAGCATCATCGAGCGCCTATATGCCGTGCGCTATCTCAAAAACGATCCCGTGGAGCCGAGCCAGCTGGGCATTGCCATCATCGACGCGCTGACGCAGTTTGCCCCGCGCATCACGAGCCCCGATATGACCAGCGAGCTCGATGGCGATATGACCCGTGTGGAGCGCGGCGAGGATACCGAAGAGCATGTCGTGACGCACTCGCGCGCGCTGCTGGCTGGCGTGCTCGATGAGCTGCTCAAGCACACGCAGGAGCTGGGCGACGCCATCAGCGACGCCGTCACGGCCGATGCGCGCGTGGGCGCCTGCCCCAAGTGCGGCAAGGACCTGGTTATGAAGACGAGCGCCAAGACCCGTGGCAGCTTCATTGGCTGCATGGGCTGGCCCGACTGCGACGTGACCTATCCGGTGCCGAGCGGCGTCAAGGTGAGCCCGCTCGAGGGCGAGGCAGCCGTGTGCCCCGAGTGCGGCGCGCCGCGCATTAAGTGCCAGCCGTTCCGCCAGAAGGCCTTTGAGATTTGCGTGAACCCCACGTGCCCCACCAACTACGAGCCTGACCTTAAGGTGGGCGAGTGCAAGGTGTGCGCCGAGGCCGGACGCCATGGCGACCTGATCGCGCACAAGAGCGAGAAGAGCGGCAAGCGCTTTATCCGCTGCACCAACTACGATGACTGCGGCGTGAGCTATCCTCTGCCGGCGCGCGGTAAGCTCGAGGCGACGGGTGAGACCTGCCCCGAGTGCGGCGCCCCCATCGTGGTGGTCAACACGGCGCGCGGCCCGTGGCGCATCTGCGTGAACATGGACTGCCCGACCAAGGAGAAGAAGCCCACCCGCGGTCGCAAGACCACGACCAAGGCGAGCACGGCCAAGAAGACGACGGCGGCAAAGAAGACTGCTGCCAAGAAGACGACCGCCAAAAAGACGACGGCCAAGAAGTCGACTACCAAAAAGACCGCTGCCGACAAGTAGCCGCACGGTCGAAACATCACCTAAAACAAAAACGAGCGAGGACCTCAAAATCCTCGCTCGTTTTTTATCCGGCAGTTAGGGACGTTCCTTTTCTGCCGGCAGTTTAGGAACGTCCCTTACTGCCGGCTCGGGAACGACAGAGCGCTAGTTCACCTCGACAGGCTTGGCGCTGGGATAGCGCTCC
The DNA here is from genome assembly GCA_031295725.1 of Collinsella sp. GTDB lineage: Bacteria > Actinomycetota > Coriobacteriia > Coriobacteriales > Coriobacteriaceae > Collinsella. Next base: position 5,785 of record JAUMNV010000111.1, on the reverse strand, counting down.
TCAAAATCTAGGCGGTACTTATTGTCATTGGTGCCCGCCACGTTGTCGCGCGACAGCGGCGCCACGATCTCATTCTTGTGGTCCTCAGGCTTGGCGTATTTCAGGCTGATCTCCCAGGCATCACAGATTGCGTCAATGCGGTGATCCAGGTCGTCGTACAGGGCGATGATGTCCTTCCAGGAGTTGTAGTTCTTGGAGCTCGTCGGGACGTCCAGGTCCTCGACGATGTCGTAATACTGCTCGATGGTGTCCTCTGTGCGCTCGGCGACGTCGGCGAGATTTTGGCGGGTGGTTCGATCCTCTTCCAGATAGCTGCCGTTGAAGTTCTGCGCGCAGCCACGGACGTAGTTGTCGAGGTCTTCTAGCAAGTCGTAGTATTCGCTCAGTCGGCGGTAGAGGTTCTGCTCGGAGAGTGTTGCTTCGCCGCCATCCTCGTCGTCATCGTCATCATCGTCAAAAAGGCTGTTGGGATCGCCGAGAGGCTTTAGGTCATCGTCGTCGACGTCATGGTGCAGCTTAGCTACCTCGGCAGACGTCTGCGTGGCGGCGTTGTCGAAAGGCTTGATCACAAAGAAAACGACCAGGGCGATGATGATCGCCACCAGCACAACGATAACGGCGATAAGCGGCCCGGTGCCGCTCTTTTTGGGAGCGGGGGTCTGTGGCGAAGCGGGCGCGTATGCGGGAGCCGGCTGCTGTTGGGGCGAGTCGCTCGCGACGGGTATGCGCTGCGTGGTCTCGACGGCCGCGGGGCCTGCGGCGGGGTCGGGGCGATAGGCGAGGGGGTCGTCCGCCTTGACTTGCGGCGTATCAAGGGAGCCGGTCTGCTCAAAAGCGGGCTGGCTATCGCTCGCGGTTGTTTGCTCAACAGGTGCACCGCACGAGGTGCAGAACTTGGCATTATCTGCAAGAAGCTTGCCGCACGAGGCGCAATACCGAGACATTGCCACTCCTTTCGCCACATTTCAATGCAATACGACGATTATACCCAGCGTCCAAAATTCCCCATCATAAGTTGCGGTGAAATAGGGACTGTTTGGCGGTCTCAGAGCTTCAATCAGTCCCTATTTCACCGCAACTTCGGGGATGCCTCGATGGCTAGGTTGTGGGGGTCATTGGGGACGTTCTTAAACGACTAGTCATTCAAGAACGTCCCCAATGACTAGGTGGGGTTTGGGACGCGCCTGCCCCTGGGGTATCATGGCTTGGTTGATATATCTGCATTTACGCGCCTTGTAGGAAGGGGCTGCGCCCATGGCTTTTGAGCCCGCTCAACATAGCTTTATCACGCTCGAGGGCGTCGATGGCGCCGGCAAGTCCACGCAGGCGCGCCTGCTTGCCCGCGCGCTCGAACTCGCTGGCTACCAGGTTGTGAGCCTGCGCGAGCCGGGCGGTACCGCCATCAGCGAAAAGATCCGTGCTCTGCTGCTCGACCCCGCCAATACGGCGATGGGAGACACCTGCGAGTTGTTGCTCTACGAGGCCGCGCGCGCCCAGCTGGTGCACGAGGTCATCGCGCCTGCCCTTGCTGACGGCAAGGTGGTCCTGTGCGACCGCTTCTACGATTCCACAACTTGCTATCAGGCGTTTGCCGATGGCCTCGATCGCCAGATAGTACGCGATGCCAACAACCTGGCCGTCGCGGGGACGCACCCGGCGCTCACGCTCGTCTATCACATCACGCCCGAGCAGGCGGCGCTGCGCATGGCAGCCCGTGGCGCGGCAGATCGCATGGAGGCTAAGGGCATGGTCTTCCAAGAGCGTGTCTACCAGGGATTTTGCGCCATCGCCGCCGAGGAACCAAACCGCGTAAAGCTCATCGACGCGACCGCGTCCATCGAGGACGTCTTCGCGCGGACGGTCGAGCAGGTTCGCGTCTACGGCCTCGACATTTCCCAGGACGCCGTCACCGCCGCGCTTGCCCAGGAGGCCGAGTAACATGGCCCCCGCTCAGACAAGCCTGCTGGCCAAGCTTGACACCCAAGAGCGCGTGCGCGACTTTTTGACCAATGCCGTCGCCAGCGGTCGCGCATCGCACGCCTACCTGTTTTTGGGCGCGCCCGGCGCGGGCAAGCTCGACGCCGCGTGGGCGCTCGCCCAAGCCTTCCTGTGCGAGCAGGATGGCTGCGGCTCATGCGATAGCTGCGTGCGCGTCGCCCGCCATACGCACCCCGACGTGCACTATTACACGCCCGAGAGCGCCACGGGCTACCTCATCGCCCAGACGCGCGAGCTACTCGACGACGTACCCCTGGCGCCCATCCGCGCCAAGGCCAAGGTCTACATCATTGACCGTGCCGAGCAGCTGCGCGCCAACACCGCCAACGCACTGCTCAAAACACTCGAGGAGCCGCCCGAGGGCGTTATGTTTATCTTGCTGGGCACCTCGGCAGACGTGATGTTGCCCACCATCGTGAGCCGCTGCCAGTGCGTGCCGTTTCGGCTGGTGTCACCCGCCGTCGCCGCGCACGCCGTGAGCCGTGCCACTGGTCAGGATATCGCGCGTTGTCGCATGGCCGTCGCCGTGGCGGGCAGCCCCACGCGCGGCATCGAGTTCCTTAAGAGTGCCGAGCGCCAGGACGCCCGCCGTCAGATGGTCCGTGCCATCGACTCACTCATTGCCGCCGACGAGGCCGACGTGCTCAGCCGCGCCAAGTCGCTCATCGTCGCCGTTAAGGCGCCGCTCGCCGAGGTCAAGTCCACGCAGGAAAAGGTGCTCGAGCAAAACGCCGACTACCTGTCGCGTGGAGCATTGAAGCAGCTTGAGGACCGCAATAAGCGCGAGCTCAACGCGCGCGAGCGTTCGGGTATCATGGAAGCGCTGGCGAGCGCGCGGACGCTCATGCGCGATGTGCTGCTGACACTTCAGGACGAGGCGGCCGACGTGGTGAACGAAGACGTGCGCGACACGATCGGTCGGCTTGCCGCTGCGACCAATGTTGCGGGTGCCACGCGGGCGCTCGAGGCAGTCGCAACCGCCGAGCGCAACATCGCCAGAAACGTTACTCCCCAGCTGGCCATCGAGGTCATGCTGTTCGATATCAGGAAGGCACTGAAATGCCGTTAGTCGTACCCGTTAAGTTTACCTACGCCTCGCGCGACCTGTGGTTCGACCCGCAGGATCTGGATATCCTCGAGGCCGATTATGCCATTTGCTCCACCGAGCGCGGAACCGAGATCGGCCTGGTCACGGCCGATCCCTTCGAGGTGCCGCAAGACGAGATCGGTCAGCCGCTCAAGCCCGTGTTGCGCGTGGCGAGCGACATCGACCTGCAGCTTGCCGACGACCTGGCTATCCAGGGTGACGAGGCCATGGTCGACTTCCGCCGTCTGGTCAAGGAACTCGACCTCGAGATGAAGCCGGTCGGCGTCGAGTACCTGTTTGGCGGCGAGAAGGCTGTGTTCTACTTTGCTGCCGAGGAGCGCGTCGATTTCCGTCAGCTCGTCAAGGACCTGTCCTCGACGCTGCACATTCGCGTCGACATGCGCCAGATCGGCGTGCGCGACGAGACCCGCCTGGTGGGCGGCTATGCCCAGTGCGGCCAGGAGCTCTGCTGCACGCGCTTTGGCGGACAGTTTGAGCCGGTTTCGATTCGCATGGCAAAAGAGCAGGACCTGCCACTCAACTCGTCCAAAATTAGCGGCGTCTGCGGCCGCCTGATGTGCTGCCTGCGCTACGAGTTCGAGGCGTACAAGGACTTTAAGAGCCGCGCGCCCAAAAAGAAGACGCTTATCGATACGCCGCTTGGCAAGGCGCGTATCCAGGAATATGACACGCCGCGCGAGCAGCTGGTGTTGCGCCTGGAGAACGGCAAAGTCTTTAAGGTCAACCTGGCCGACATGACCTGCTCTGAGGGCTGCAAAAAGAAGGCCGCCGAGCAGGGCTGCAACTGCCGTCCCGACTGCGTGACGCGCGATGTGCTCGAGCGTATCGAGTCGCCCGAGATGCGCTTGGCGCTTATGGAGCTCGACCGCGAGAACGGCGTCGACGTGGGCGATGGCCTGTCGAGTGCCGACCGACTGGCGGGGACGACGATGCCCAAGCGCCGCCGTCGCGATGCGGACGCCGATACCCGTGCCGGTCAGAGCCAGGGCGAGGGTCGCGGCCGCGGTAAGGGTCGCGGCAAGGCCGAGGCACCCGAGGTTGAGGAGGCTGCCGGTGGACGTCGTCGTCGCAAGCGCGCGGGCTCGGGCGATGCTACCGAGGTTGCAGCCGCGGGCAAGAACGCCTCTCGCGAGCGCGAGGTTCAGCAGCCCCAGCAGCAGAATCGCGGCGGCGGCATGAACCCCACACGTCGCCGCCGCCGTCATCTGTCGAGCGAGGAGCGCGAGGACGCCTTCCGCGCCGCAGCTGCTCGCGAGGCCGGTGCCGCTTCCAAGGGCGCCTCGGCCTCCGATGCGCCTGTCGACAAGAGCGGCAAGTCACGTGGCGAGGAGGAGCGCGCGCCGCGTCCGCGCCGTCGCCATTCCTCGGGCGCGCAACAGAAGCCCTCAGTGCCCTCCGTGGCCGATCAGGTCTCGGATGGCGAGGTCAAGGTCACGCGCCGTCGTCCCGGGGATGGCGGGGGAGCGGCTGCCAAGGCTTCGCGTGGCGCCGCTCGCGACGAGCGCGAGCCGCGCGAGAATCGCGGTGGCGAGGGCTCGGCCGACCAGGGTCAAAAGCGCCGTCGCCGTCGTCGTTCCCGCAAGCCGCGCCAGGATGGTGGCGAGGGCTCGACCCCGTCTTCGTCCGCACCACAACCGCCCGCCGGCGAATAACGCCCGCGAGCGGATTTAACCTGCCTTGCCCCGAGCGCATCGGGGTATCATAGCGCCGAATCAACAACCCTCCCTGCGATCGAGCGTAGGGAGGGTTGTGTCTTGAAGAGCCATCTGAACATATTGAGCCGTCTGCAGAGTGCCGGTGCCCTACCGTTTGCGGACGAATTGCTACCGTTTGCCGAGCGCGCGACGTACGAGGCGCTCGAGGCATTGTCGCCAACACGATGTACCGGCTGCGAGCGCGCCGGTGCGCTTATTTGCCAAGACTGCCTGGCCGCGCTCACGCTCATCGACCCACGTCATAGCTGCACCCGATGTGGCGCCCCGTTTGGGGATTTGCTGTGCACTGAGTGTTCGGTCGAGGGCACGTCTTCGGCAATGGCGGAGGCGCTCGACCGCTGCCTGGCGTGCGCCGTCTATGCGCATCCGCTGCCGCGTATCATTAAAGCGTACAAGGATGCGGGCGAGCGACGTCTGGCTCCGTATCTGGCGGAGCTGCTCTACGACACCGCCCTGCATGCCCAGGTCGTAGCTCCCGATCGCTACGGAGGCGTGCTTTCCGGTGCGGATGCGGTGGTGTTTGTGCCTGCGACGGCGGCAGCGTTTCGGCGGCGTGGTTTTGATCATATGGAGGCTATTGCGCGCCCATTTTGCGAGCTGTCGGGTGTTCCTCTGCTCGATGCTCTCGTCAAGTACGGGCATGGCGACCAGCGCGAACTCGGTCGTGAGGAGCGCCGCGAGCGTGCCCGAGGTATGTACGAGACGGTTGAGGACGTGCACGGCCGCCGCCTGCTGCTTATCGACGACGTTATCACCACGGGTGCGACGATGGCAGCGGCTTCGGCGGAACTCAAGCGCGCCGGTGCCACGGCCGTTGATGGCCTCGCTATCGCACGCGTTTGGTAGGGGTGATTCATGTGGCGGTAACAATCAGGTGGTGCAACAAACCGACAAAAGAGCAGCTAGCGGCTTCCGTAATCCTAACTGGCGCCTCGGCGCTACGCATGATGCGCGCCGAGCGCCG
>JAUMNV010000101.1 GCA_031295725.1 Collinsella sp. | reverse complement strand
TATGGAGTGCGACGTCGTCATTGCCGGCTGCGGCGTGGCGGGTCTGTACGCGGCCCTCAATCTGCCGACGAGCACGCGCGTGATCATGCTCTCCAAGGGCGCGGTCGATGAGTGCGATTCGATGCTCGCGCAGGGCGGCATCTGCGTGCTGCCCGAAGGCTCGGACTACGATGCCTTCTTTGAGGACACCATGCACGCCGGTCACTACGAGAACCGCCGCGAGAGCGTCGACATCATGATCCGCTCGAGCCGTTCGGTCATCAACGACCTGCTGGCGATGGGCGTGGATTTTGAGCGCAAGGCCGACGGCGGCCTCGACTTTACCCGCGAGGGCGCGCACAGCCGTCCGCGCATTGCCTTCCATGCCGACATTACGGGCAAGGAGATCACGACCAAACTGCTCCAGGCCGTTCGCAAGCTGGACAACGTGCAGATTTTGGAGCACGTGGCCATGACCGACATCCTGACGGGCGAGCGTGACGGTGCCACGGTGTGCACCGGTATCGTCGCCGTTCCCGTGGACGAAAACAACTCGGTTCGTCCCGCCGACGAGCTGGTAAATGCCGCCGAGGGCGCGCATGCCGGCGAGCCGTTTAAGATCCATGCCCGCCACACGCTGTGGGCAACGGGCGGCATCGGCGGCGTATACGACCATTCGACCAACTACCCGCAGCTCACGGGCGATGCCTGCTACATTGCTCAGGAGCATGGCATTAAGATGGAGCACCTGGACTACGTGCAGATTCACCCCACGGGGCTGTTCTCGCCGCAGCCGGGCCGCACCTTCCTGATCAGCGAGAGCTGCCGCGGCGAGGGCGCGATTTTGCTTAACGCCGCCGGCGAGCGCTTTACCGATGAGCTCCAGCCGCGCGATGTGGTCGCCGCCGCTATTCGCGAGCAGATGAAGCAGGACGGCACCGAGCACGAGTGGCTGAGCTTTGCCCCCGTCGAGCGCGACGTGGTGACCGGGCACTTTGCCAACATTCGCGCGCGCTGCCTGGAGGACGGCCGCGACATCTTGGACGAGCCCATTCCCGTTACGCCGACGCAGCACTACTTTATGGGCGGCGTGTGGGTCGACAAGGACGGCCGCACCTCGATGCCCGAGCTCTACGCCGCGGGCGAGACGGCCTGCAACGGCGTTCACGGCAAGAATCGCCTGGCTTCCAACAGCCTGCTCGAGGCGCTGGTCTGGGGTCGTCGCGCCGCGTGGTACATGCGCACCGGCGAGTCGCTCGCAGTGGAGCAGGCGGGCGATCCCGCGCTCGATGGCCGTCATCGCGCCCTGGGCGCCGACCCTCTGGCAATCGATGATTTGGCCCGTGCCGCCGGCACGCAGGCCGTGGAGGAGTAGACCATGAATCCCATTACCATGAAGCTCGTCGTCGATGATCTGATTCTGCAGGCCCTGCGCGAGGACATCACGTTTGAGGACGTGAGCACGGCGAGCGTGTGCCCCACGGCGCGTCCCGCCACGGTGGAGCTTATCGCCAAGGCCGACGGCATCATCGCCGGCTTGGATGTGTTTGCCCGCACCTTTGAGCTGCTGGATTCGCAGAGCTCGGTGCTGTTTGATGTCTCGGATGGCGACGAGGTGCATGCCGGCGATCACGTGGGCCAGGTGCGCGGCGACGCGCGCGTGTTGCTTTCGGGCGAGCGCGTGGCGCTCAACTACCTGCAGCGCATGAGCGGCATCGCTACCTATACGCACAGCATGGCGGCTGCGCTCGAGGGCACCAAGACCGTGCTTGTCGACACGCGCAAGACCACACCGGGCATGCGTGTGTTTGAAAAGGCGGCAGTCGAGATCGGCGGTGGCAGCAACCACCGCTATAACCTGTCGACGGCTGTCATGCTCAAGGACAACCACATCGACGCCGCCGGTGGCGTGGCACGCGCGATCGAGATGGCGCGCGCTCATGCGTCGTTTACCACGACGGTCGAGATCGAGTGCGAGAACCTGGACATGGTGCGCGAGGCCGTGGAGGCCGGCGCCGATATCATCATGTTCGACAACATGACCCACGACGATATGGCTGCCGCGATTGAGCTTATCGCCGGCCGTGCCAAGACCGAGTGTTCGGGCAACGTGGACGCCGGCAATATCCGCGCGCTCGCCGACCTGGGCGTTGACTTTATTAGCTCGGGGGCGCTGACGCACTCTGCGCCGATTCTCGACCTCTCGCTCAAGCACCTGCGTCTGCTGGACGGTAAATAATGAACGCCCGCGAGCGTCGCCGTGCCATCATGGCCGTGCTCGAGGGGGCCAAGGGGCCCGTATCGGGCAGCGCGCTTGCCCGCGAGGTGGGTGTGAGCCGCCAGATCGTGGTGCAGGACATCGCCCTGCTGCGCGCCGATGGGCACGATATCGTGGCGACCAACCGCGGCTACGTGCTGCAGGAGGCCCCCAGCAGCCCCGCCGTGCCTACGCGCTTGGTCAAGGTTCGCCACAGCGTGGGGCAGGCGGGCGACGAGCTTACGAGTATCGTCGATGCGGGTGGCGCCGTGCTCAACGTGATCGTCAACCATCGTGTGTACGGCAAGATCACGGCCGACCTGGACATCCGCAACCGCCGCGATGTCGAGCGCTATCTGCGCGATATCGAGAGCGGCAAGAGCTTTCCGCTGCTTACGGTGACGAGTGGCTATCACTTCCATCGCATTGCGGCGGAGGACGAACAGACCCTCGACAAGATCGAGGCGATGCTCAAGGAAAAAGGCTACCTAGCAGACCTGATGCCCTACGAAGACGATTTGTCCTAGTCGACGCCGCATCTATAAGTTGCGGTGAAATAGTTCCTAAAATCGGCATCCAAGACATAAAACAGGAACTATTCCACCGCAACTGCCAAGGGTCCCGCTCCAAGATTAGCTGCCCACATATGCAAAAGGAGGCCTCCGCGGCGATGCGGAAGCCTCCTTTTTTGTGCACGGTGTACTTTTGAGTGTGCAAGTGGGGGAGTTGTTACTCCTCGACGATCTCGGTGATCGCGCCAGCGGGGCAAGCGTCCTGGCAAGCGCCACAGGCGACGCAGGAGTCCTCGTCAGCGACGGTAGCGACGTCCTGGAGCTCCAGAACGCCAGCGGGGCAGGAGTCGACGCAAACGCCACAAGCGATGCACTCGTCGGCATCAATTACGGGATGAGCCATGGTAGTTTCCTCTCTGTTGACCGACGCT
>JAUMNV010000071.1 GCA_031295725.1 Collinsella sp. | reverse complement strand
TTGTAGAATACTCAATCGCTGTCGTTTTCTAGAGAAAGATGATTGCTTGTGAAGAAGGAAGACGCAATTGAGCTCGAGGGTACGGTAAAGGAACCGTTGCCCAACGCCATGTTTAAGGTCGAGCTCGAGAACGGTCATTCGGTTCTGTGCAACATTTCTGGCAAGATCCGAATGAATTACATCCGTATTCTCCCCGGTGACAGGGTTGTCGTGGAGCTTTCCCCGTACGACCTGACCCGCGGCCGCATCACCTATCGCTACAAATAGCGGCACGCATACACGCACTCCATTTCCGACTGCAGGCTTAGCTCAACCTACGGTCGGATTGTGTGTGAAGACCAGCCATAGTTTTAAACGCCTGCGGCTGGGCGAGTAGATAGTAGGGAAGTAGTTTGAGCGCTACCGAAAGGAAGAACGATGAAGGTACGTCCTTCGGTCAAGAAGATGTGCGATAAGTGCAAAATCATTAGGCGCCATGGCAAGGTCCTCGTCATTTGCGAGAACCCCCGTCATAAGCAGCGTCAGGGTTAAGAGAGGAGACTACGTTGGCCCGTATTAATGGTGTCGACCTCCCGCGTGAGAAGCGCGTTGAGATCGGTCTGACCTACATTTACGGCATCGGCCGCACCACTGCGACGAAGATTTGCGTCGAGTGCAATGTTAACGTGGATACGCGCGTTAAGGACCTCACCGAGGATGAGGTTAACGCCATCCGCGATTATATCGATAAGAACCAGATCATGGTTGAGGGCGACCTCCGCCGTGAGCGCAACCAGAACGTCAAGCGCCTTATGGACATCGGCTGCAACCGCGGCCTTCGTCACCGCAAGGGCCTCCCGGTCCGCGGCCAGCGCACCCACACTAACGCTCGTACCCGCAAGGGCCCGAAGCGTCAGATCGGTGCTAAGAAGAAGAAATAAGGAGCGCTAGATAGATGGCTACTGCTAAGAAGAACGTTCGCGCTGCCCGTCTGAAGCGCGCGGACCGTAAGAACATTTCCGTGGGCCAGGCTCACATTCGTTCTACGTTCAACAACACGATCGTTTCGATCACCGATCCCCAGGGCAATGTCATTTCCTGGAAGTCGGCTGGCCAGGTGGGCTTCAAGGGCTCCCGTAAGTCCACGCCGTTCGCTGCCCAGATGGCTGCCGAGGCTGCTGCCAAGCAGGCCATGGAGCACGGTATGAAGAAGGTTTCCGTCTTCGTCAAGGGCCCCGGCTCCGGTCGTGAGACCGCCATCCGCTCCCTCCAGGCTGCTGGCCTCGAGGTCTCGAGCATCCAGGACAAGACCCCCATTCCGCACAACGGCTGCCGCCCCAAGAAGCGTCGCCGCGTGTAACTGAAAGGATCGTATCAATATGGCAATCGACAGGACTCCTGTTCTTAAGCGCTGCCGTCAGCTCGGGATCGATCCCGCTGAGCTCGGTTACAGCAGCAAGAAGGAATCTATCCGTCAGCCCAAGCGCCGTCGCAAGGAATCTGAGTACGGCATGCAGCTGCGCGAGAAGCAGAAGGTCAAGTTCATCTATGGCGTTCTGGAGAAGCAGTTCCACGGCTACTTCAACAAGGCCCGTAAGATGAACGGCGTCACCGGTGAGAACCTCATGATCATCCTTGAGTCTCGCCTCGACAACGTCGTTTTCCGTCTTGGCTTCGCCCGCACCCGCAAAGAGGCTCGTCAGTCCGTCCGTCACGGTCACTTCACCGTGAACGGCAAGCGCGTGGACATCCCGTCCTACCGCGTCAAGGCCGGCGACGTCGTCGCTGTCGGCGAGAAGTTCCGTGACCTCCTCCCCATCAAGGAGGCCCTGATTTCCTCCGAGCGCTTTGAGGTCCCTGGCTGGCTCGAGGTCGATATCGAGAAGCTGTCTGGTAACGTGCTCGCTCTGCCGACGCGTGAGCAGATCAGCGGTGATATCAACGAGCAGCTCATCGTCGAGCTCTACTCTAAGTAGTCCATCCGGGCTGCTGAGGCTGGAGGTAATACATGTCAGAATTCATTAGGCCTCAGGTTCAGGTCGAAGAGATCAACGAGACGTCTGCTCGTGTCTCCGTCGAGCCGCTCGAGCGTGGCTACGGCGATACGCTGGGCAACTCCCTTCGTCGCGTACTTCTGTCCTCGCTCGAGGGTGCCGCCGTCGAGGCTATTCAGATCGATGGTGCGCAGCACGAGTTCATGACCATCCCTAACATGGTCGAGGATGTCACCGACATCGTCCTGAATGTCAAGGGTCTTGTCTTCAGGGCTCTCGGCACGACCGACGAGGCGACCGCCACCATCTCGGTTGACGGCCCCTGCGAGGTCACCGGTGCGGACTTCTTTATTCCGTCCGAGTTTGAGCTGGTCAACCCCGAGCAGCACATCGCAACGCTCACCGAGGGTGGCCATCTCACCATGAGCATGCGCATCGGCTATGGCCGCGGCTATGTTTCTGGCGAGGCCAACAAGCGCGACAACGATCCCATCGGTGTGATCCACGTCGACTCGCTGTACTCGCCGGTTTCCCGTTGCGCCAAGCTCGTTGAGGCTTGCCGTGTCGGCCAGCATACCGACTACGACCGCCTTGTCCTCGAGATCGAGACCAACGGTTCCATCGCCCCGCGCGACGCCGTGGTCCAGGCTGCCAATATCATCAACCAGCATATGGCCGCCTTTATGAACCTTGCCGAGACCCCTGAGGTCGAGGAGGAGGCTTCGATCTTCGCTCCCGAGGTCACCAACGACAACGCTGAGCTGGACAAGCAGATCGAGGATCTGGACCTTTCCGTCCGTTCTTACAACTGCCTTAAGCGCGCCAGCATTCACTCGGTCCGTCAGCTCGTTGAGTTCTCGGAGAACGATCTGCTCAACATCCGTAACTTCGGTGTTAAGTCGATCGAGGAAGTGAAGGACAAGCTTGAGTCCATGGGCCTGAGCCTGAAGGCTTAATGCTTCGCATATTTGAGGAGAAACTAGACCATGCGTCATAACGTTAAGAAGGGCCTGAAGCTCGGCACCGATGCGAGCCACACCAAGGCCATGAAGAAGAGCCTTGCTAAGGCCCTCTTCGAGAACGACCGCATCAAGACCACCGAGACCCGCGCTAAGGCGCTGCGTTCGGTCGTCGATCCGATCATCACCTGGGCCAAGAAGGGCGACCTGCACTCTCGTCGTCTGGCTATCGCCAAGCTCGGCGATAAGCAGCTCGTTGCCGAGATCTTCGACAAGGCTGCTCAGGGCATGTGGCAGGACCGCAACGGCGGTTACACCCGCATCATGAAGCTCGGTAACCGCAAGGGCGACAACGCTCCCATCGTTATCATGGAGCTCGTCACCGAGCCTTGCACGCCTAAGGCTAAGAAGGCTGCTCCGGCCCCCAAGAAGGCCGCTGCTCCCAAGAAGGTCGAGGCTGCCGAGGAGGCTCCTGCTGAGGAGACCGCTGAGTAGACAATCCGTCTGCATAGGCTATATTCGAGGGGTACGTTCGCGTACCCCTCTTTTTTTGTCGAAATGCCATTGCCTGTTTGTTGGGAGCGTCCATGACCGCGCCGTCTGATTTCAATTCGATTCCTGAGCTCGATGCCACGCTCGTTTTCCGCGTGGCCTACGATGGCTCGTCCTACAGCGGCTTTGCCGAGCAGCCCGGTCAGACGACGGTTGCGGGCGAGTTGCGCCGCGCTATCGAGACGCTCCTGCGCCGCCCGATCGACCTGACGTGTGCGGGGCGTACCGATGCCGGCGTGCATGCGGTGGCACAGTTCATCAGCGTGCCCGTAACGGACGCTGAGTTGGCTTTGACGCGCCGTAGGTGGCTGAGGGCTATGGATGCCCTCCTGCCCAAAGATATCGCCATAAACGAGGTCTACAAGGCCCGTAAAGGCTTTTCTGCACGCTTTGATGCGCGTTCCCGTACGTATACGTACCGTATTGCCGATCGCGACGCGCGCCCTGTGCTTTCGCGCGGTGCGGTGTGGTGGCATCGCTACCCATTGGATGTTGAGGCGATGTCTGCGGCCTGTCCCGCGCTGCTGGGCGAGCAGGACTTCAAGAGCTTTTGCAAGGTGGCGTCTGCTGTGGGCAAGCCCACGCACCGCTGCGTGATGCGTGCCGAGTTTGGCCATGAGGTTGCGTTTGGCGAGGACATCCTGACGTTTACCATCGAGGGCAATGCGTTTCTGCATTCGATGGTCCGCACGATCGTGGGCACGCTTGTCGAGATTGGCATGCATCGCCGTGAACCCGAGTGGATGCGCGAGGTCATCGATGCTTGCGACCGTACCGCTGCGGGCCCCACGGCTCCTGCCTGCGGCCTTACGTTTATGGGCGTGGATTACGATCCCGCCGAGCTTGTCGTGCTCGACTAGGGGAGGGCTCGACGCGTCGTGCGTCGACACCCGTCATCTGTGGGCTGCGCGTGTGCAACATCTGTTCTTGGCGTGCAATACAACCGGTGTCTCATTGCTTTTATTGCCGGGGTGTACCATGAACCACGGTTTGATTCATTGCTCTCGAGAGGACGGATAACTTGGTTCGACGTGGCTCGCATCCGCGACTTTCGGTGATCCTTGTGGTAGAAGGTTCGCCCAGCTATGCGATGCGTGCGCTCGAGAGTATCCAGAACCAAGACCTCTACGATTTGCAGATTGTCGTTGTCTGCCGCGATGCTGCGCCCGGTGTGCGCCATTCGCTTCAAGTTGCTGCCGACAGGGACATCCATATTGATTTGATTGACGTCGAGGACGCGAAGCGCGGTGCTTGTCTTCGTGCCGGTTTTGCTGCCTCGCGTGGCTCTCAAATCATCGCTATGAACGCCGATGAGTGGTTAGCTCCGCAGTCCCTTTCCAAGATGGTCGATATCGCGTGCGATACTGCGGCAGACATAGTGTTCCCCACGGTGTCGCTCGACCGCTATGATGCACATCGAGAGCGCCATTCGCGCGTCTTGGATGTTGCCCCTATTGTCATTGAAGACAAGTCTTCGATGGTGACCGGGCTGTCCCAGTTGATTTTAGGCGGCCTAGTCGCTCAGACCTCTGGCGTGATGTACAGCCGCTCGCTGTTTGAGGCATGCCTTTTGTGCGACAAGGTGTTTCGCACAGTTGGGTTTATGGCGTGCGCGCTCTCGCGGGCGCAGTGCGTCTCCGGCTGCGGCGACGCTTGTTTCCACGCCGCGGCACCTAAGCTTACAGATGCCTTTGATCCCACCATGTATGCCAAGGTATCCGATGACATCCGAGCACTCGACGAGCTTGCGGACTCACTCTCGGAAGCAGATAGCGGTGGTCGGCTCAAACTGGCAAGCCAAAAGTTCTACTTTGCCGGACTGGTCGCCTGCATCGAGAATTTGTGCCTGAGCCCGCATGGGTTGTCGTCAATCGAGCGTTCCGCCCGCATGCGTGATATGCTCGATGCGCCTCGAACCCGTCAGATGGTCGCCGCGCTCAAGGATAACCATCGGGGGCTCGGTCTGTTGTTTGGGCCGATCGCCAGCGCCAAGCCCGCGCGCTGCGTGATGTGTACGCATCTGGCAGCTTTTCTTAACCGGACGGGCGCAAAAACCGCCTAAACGGCTCATTTCGAAACAAACTTGCATAGAATTGTTTCGAAATGCGTTCTTATACACAAAAGCCTTCAAATAGCGTTAAACTATTCAATCACTGATTGATTGTCTCCGCCATCTTTTGGAGAGAGGGTTTGTATGGCTAAAAAACGCAATGGGCGCCAGGATGCCATTAGAGATATTGTGCGCAATAAGGACGTCCGTACGCAGCGCGTGCTGGTCGATGAGCTCCGTGCTATGGGCTTTGATTGCACGCAGGCGACTGTCTCTCGCGATATTGCCGATATGGGGCTGCGTAAGCTCCCTGAGGGCATCTATGTTCTGGCAGAGGACCTGCACCTGCAGCGTATGGTTTCCGAGCTCGTAACGGGCGTTCTACGTACCGATAATCTGGTCATGATCAAGGCTCAGCCTGGCACGGCTTCCGGCATCGCCGCCGCCGTTGATGCGGCAGAGTTGCCCGATGTGCTTGGCTCGCTTGCCGGCAACGATACGATTTTGGTTATTGCCCAGACGGCCGAGGACGGCGAGCGTCTCGAGGCGCTGATCAATAAGCTGAGCAATTCTCGCAAGTAGGCGTGCGGGTCGTGCGCTCGGCACTGTGTGCGTGACATGGTGGCTTGTAAGGGGGTATCGACGTTGGTCGGTACCCCCTATATTGTTTGCCGGTATAAAGACCGTCCACCAGGTCGCTTTAAACTAAAAGGCCCCCGAGCAGTTTAATAAGCTGCTCGGGGGCCTTGTTGCTAATGGCCGGATGAATTTCTAGCCAACAGTATCGTCAGGCGTGGGCGAGGGGTCGGGAGTGGGCGTAGGCGTGGGCGTAGGCGTGGGCGTAGGCGTGCCGCCATCGCCGCCGGTCGAACCACCAGTGGAGCCGCCTGTCGAGCCACCGGTCGTTCCGGTGCCGCCGGTGGTGTCGCCGCCCGTGGTCTCGGTGGTCGTGGTCGTCGTGGTGGTCGTT
The DNA here is from genome assembly GCA_031295725.1 of Collinsella sp. Classification (GTDB taxonomy): domain Bacteria; phylum Actinomycetota; class Coriobacteriia; order Coriobacteriales; family Coriobacteriaceae; genus Collinsella. The sequence goes on along the minus strand of JAUMNV010000071.1, from coordinate 5,585 downwards.
GTGGTGGTTTCCTCTTCGTCCTCGTTCTCGTCCTTGTCGTCGTTCTCCGTCTTCTTGGTGTTGTTGGTGCCGTAGAACTTCCAGACGCTGTTGTTCTTGTAGGTGGGCGCCGTTCCGGTCGCAAACTCCTCGCGCTCGGTACCGGTCAGAACGGTGTTCATAAACCGCTTAAAGACAGGCAGGTTGGTGCTGTCGCCCAGCAGGTCCGTGCCGTATTTTTGGATGGGGATCTCACCTGCGGAATAGCCGGTCCACAGGGCGCACGCCAGCTGCGGGGTATAGCCGCAGAACCACAGGTTGGTGGTGTTGTCGGTGGTGCCCGTTTTGCCGGCATAGGGCTGGTTGACGCTCAGGGCGCCAGCAGCACCCGTACCGCCGCCCTGCATGACGCCGGACAGAACATCGGTGACCGCGGCGGCCTCGCCCTCGGTAAGCACCTGTGAGGGATTGTCGGTGTGCTGGTACAGCACCGAACCGGTACGAGAGTCAATCTCGGTGATGGCGATCGGCTGACGATAGTAGCCGCCGTTGGCAAACGTCGCGTAGGCGGCGGCCATCTCGAGCGGCGAGATCGAGCCAGTGCCGAGCGTCATGACGGGAACGTCCTCGATGTTGTCCTTGGCGGGATCGATGCCGAGCTTTTTGACGAGCGAGATGATCTTGCTGTTGCCGACGGCTTCCGCCACCTGGATGTAGCCGGTGTTGGAGGAGTATGCCGTTGCCTGCTTAAGCGTGATGTTGCCATAGCTATGGTTGGCGTAGTTTTGGACCTCGGTCGTGGTGCCCTTGGCCTTGAGCGGCGAGTTGCAGTTGAGGGTGACGTTGGGGTTCATGCCGTTTTGGATGGCAGTTGCCAGCGTAAAGGCCTTGAAGGTGGAGCCGACGGGACGCTTGGCCGTGGCATGGTTTACGTGGTTCTCGTCGGCGTTGTAGTCGTAGCCGCCCACCATGCACTTGATGTAGCCGGTCTTGGGATCGACGACGACCATGCCCATGTCCAGGCCGTCGAGCGAGAGCGTGTCGAGCTGCTCGCGAACGGCATTCTCTGCCACCTGCTGCATCGTGGGGTCGATGGTGGTCTTGACGGTCAGGCCGCCCTTAAAGAGCACGTCGGTCGAGAACTCCTGCTCCAGCAGCTGCTTAACATAGGCGACAAAGTAGGGCTGCGAGTATACGTCGACGCCGCTGCCCGAGATTTCGGTCACGTTGAGGGTGATGGGCTCGGCCTGTGCGGCATCGTGCTCCTCCTGCGTAATGTGGCCCAGACGCAACATGTTGTCGAGGACCTTGTTGCGACGGGACAGCGCCAGGTCGGGGTTGACCGTGGGGTCGTACTGCGAGGGCGAGTTGGGAAGGCCGATGAGCAGCGCGGCCTCGCTCAGGGTGAGGTCGGCGGCGCTCTTGGACAGATAGGTCTCGGCTGCGGCCTCGATGCCGTAGGCGCCGTGGCCGTAATAGATGGTGTTGAGGTACATCATGAGGATCTCGTCTTTGGAGTACATATCCTCCATCTTTACGGCGATGTAGGCCTCGCGCACCTTACGCTCGATGGTCGAGTCGAACTGCTCCTCCTGCAGGATGGTGTTGCGCACCAGCTGCTGGGTGATAGTCGAGGCGCCTTCGTGCCCGCCGCCGAGGGTTGCCACCGCAGCACGCGCGATACCCCACAGATCGATACCGCCGTGCTCGTAGAAGCGCTCGTCCTCGACGTCAACGGTGCCCTGCAGCACGTAGGGGGAGACCTCGTCCTTGGTGATGGACTTGCGGTTTTGCGTGTAGAAGCTCGCGATCTTGTTGCCGTTGCAGTCGACGATCTCGGTGGGCTCGCTCACCAGATACGCGTTGGCGTCGGTGTAGTCGGGCAGATCGGACAGCCAGCGGTTGACGTTGCCGACCATGCCGATGCCAAATGCCACGCCCGCGATAAGCAAAAAGCCCAAAAACGAGAGCAGGATTATGGGCAGGGCATGCGTCTTTGAACGGCTGCGTCCCTGTCGTTGGCGAGGACCCATATATTGACCTCCAGGTATGTCGTGCCGGACGGTGGATGTGCCGCCGGGGCAGGATGGACATAAGTTATTACACGATAAACCAAACGGGGCGCGCGAGGCCTCGTGTATGCTGGAAGACGGCATTTTTCAGAGTGAATGCATACCTTGGTAAGGAGTTTGTCGATGGCGATTCGGACGATGGGGCCGAGCGGACAATACGAGACTGGATTGGATGCTGCTGGTGCGGCGCTGCCCGAGTTGCTGGCGCCGGCGGGCGGACTCGACCAGATGCTTGCGGCCATCGCCGCGGGTGCCGATGCCATCTATGCGGGGTTGGGCGGCTTTAACGCCCGTGTGAGCGCCCGTGGCTTTACGGATAACGAGTTTGCGCGCGGCTGCGCCGTGGCGCATGCCCATGGCGTGCGTGTGTACGTAACGCTCAACGTGTTCGTGTTTGACGATGAGTTGTCCGACGCGGTGGCGTTGGGAGCTCATGCACTGGAGCTGGGCGCCGATGCTCTGATTGTCGCCGATGCCGGGCTGGCTTGTGTACTGCGCACGGCGATTCCCGGGGTCGAGATTCACCTGTCCACGCAGGCGGGCGTTCATAGCGAAGGCGCCGTGCGGCTTGCCGCCGATGAGCTGGGGGTCGAGCGCGTGACGACGGCACGCGAGCTGGCGGTCGACGAGATTGCGGCGCTATGTGCCACGGGCGTGCCCATCGAGGTATTCTGCCACGGTGCGATTTGCATCGGCTATTCGGGGGCGTGCGAGTTCTCGGCTCTGCGGCGTGGGCGCTCGGCGATGCGCGGTGATTGCACACAGCCGTGCCGTCTGGCGTACGACCTGGTGGACGAGGCGGGACAGAGCGTTGTCGCCGTCGAGGGAGATCGCCTGCTGTGCCCGCGTGACTATCTGGGTATTGCGCATCTGCCCGAGCTTGTAGATGCCGGCGTGGCGTCGCTCAAGATCGAGGGGCGCATGAAGAACCCCGATTACGTATTCAACGTGGTGCGGGTGTGGCGCCGGGCGCTCGATATGCTGTGCGACGGCGCGTGGGACCCCGGTGCCGTGGAAGAGCTTGAACGCGAGCTGGGCCGTTCGTTCAACCGCGGGTTTACCGACGCGTATCTGCGGGGGCGTTCGGGTGCCGAGCTGATGAGCTTTGAGCGCGCAATTAACCAGGGCGTGCGCGTGGGGCGCTTGGTCGCTGTGGGCCACGAAGAGGTGACCGTTGAGCTCGACGCCGCCGTGGCGGCGGGTGACACGCTCGAGATTCGGTTCTATCCGGGTGTCGACGCGCGTCCCGATGTGCCCAAGCGCTGGCCGCAGGTGCCCTGCCCGGTGGATGCCGCAGCGGGGAAGCGCGTCGTCGTGCATTGCAAGCGTAAGGTGGACGCGGGCTGCGAGGTATACCTGATTCGCAGCGCCGGCGTGTTGGATCAGACGGCGGCGGTGTTGGAGCACATGCGGGCCGAGGCGGATGCGATTGCGCCCGTTGCGCGTGCCGTTGAGGTGCTGCCCTTTGAGGACGTTGCGGTGGATGGCGGTGCGTCGACGGAGTTGGTGGAGTGCGCGGTTCCCGCTCGCATGGTTTTTGCTTGGCAGCTGATGGATGCCGACCCGCGCGGAGAACTCGATTTGTCCGACGCCGTTGTGGTGCTTGACGAGGCGTGCCGCACGGGTGACGCTGACCGGACCCGCTCACTGATGCAGCGTGCCGGGCGCGTCGTCTGCCGCAACCTGGGACAGGTGGTGATCGCTCGCGAGCTGGGCGTGACGTTTGACGTGGCGGCGCCGGTGTTCTGCGCGAATCGGGCCACGCTTACCTGGCTGCGCGGATTCGGTGCGGGGCGGGTGTACTTGCCGGCCGAGTTGCTCAGCAATGATGCGGAGCGTATTGCCGAACTGGCTGCTGAACCCGGCGTCTTGGGTCCGGTCGACGCCGACCGTCCCGAGCTTATGGTGTGCGAGCACTGCCTGCTGACCGCCGAGGGCGTCTGCGCCACCGATGCGACGGGACAGGTCCGTTGCCGCGACTGCTTGCGTCGTCGGCAGGCACGCTATCTGGTCGAGCGTGACGGTACACGTCTGCCAGTTGCCATTGACGCATGCGGCAGGACGAGGATTTTCCTGTCGTAGGTGCCGCGTCGCGTCAGTTTGTTATCATAAGAGAGTTTATGGACTTCCAGCACCGCCGTTTTCGGCGAGGGTGCTATAGCAAAAGGAGGATACCCAATGCTGTCTGTTGACGAGCAAATGCGTATCATCACCTCGGGCGCCGCGCAGATCGTTCCCGAGGCCGACCTTCGCAAGAAGCTTGAGAAGGGCGAACCCCTCAACATCAAGCTCGGCGTCGACCCCACCAGCCCCGACCTGCACCTGGGCCACGCCGTGCCGCTGCGCAAGATGCGTCAGTTCCAGGACCTGGGCCACAACGTCACCCTCATCATCGGCAACGGTACCGCGCTGATCGGCGACCCCTCGGGCAAGAACTCCACGCGTCCGCAGCTTTCGCAGGAGCAGATCGAGGCCAATGCCGAGACCTACGTGAGCCAGGCCATGAAGATCCTGGACCCCGAGAAGACCACCATCGTGCACAACGGTGACTGGATCTTGTCGATGGACCTGGCCGGCCTGCTGCAGGTGTGCTCCAAGTTCACCGTCGCCCGCATCCTTGAGCGCGATGACTTTACCAAGCGCTACCAGTCTCAGACGCCGATCGCCCTGCACGAGTTCCTGTACCCCGTGATGCAGGCCTTTGACTCCGTGCAGATCAAGGCCGACGTGGAGATGGGCGGCACCGATCAGCTCTTCAACCTGCTCGCCGGCCGTGAGCTCATGGAGAAAATGGGCATGGAGCCGCAGATCGCGCTCACCATGCCGCTGCTCGAGGGCACCGACGGCGTGCGCAAGATGTCCAAGTCCTATGGCAACTACATCGGCCTGACCGACGCTCCGAAGGATATGTTCGGCAAGACCATGTCCATCCCCGACGAGATGATCGGCAAGTACTACCGCCTGGCGAGCTCGCTCACCCCGGCAGAGGTCGACAAGATCGACGCCGCCTTGGCCGATGGTTCTGCCGCTCCCTATGACCTCAAGCGCGCACTGGGCAGCGACCTGTGCGACACCTACGACCGCGCCGGCGCCGGCGACGAGGCCCAGTCCGAGTTCGACCGCGTGTTCAAGGAGGGCCAGCTTGCCGACTTCCCCGAGAAGCACGTTGAGCTGACCGTCAACGACGAGGGCCAGATCTACCTCGCAGGCCTGCTTAAGGACCTGGGCCTTTCGGCGAGCGCCGGCCAGGCTCGTCGCGATATCGACGGCGGCGGCGTCAAGATCAACGGCAAGGCCGTGGCTCCCAAGAGTTACAACATCGACCCCGGCGCCCTCAAGCTGGGCGACACCCTCTCCGTGGGCAAGCGCAAGGGCTTTAAGTTGATTTAGTTCCGCCGTTCTAACGAACGGCGGACCGGCCGACGCTGCGCGGGCCGCATTTGGACAATCTGACGTTCAACTTCAAGGGCGCGACCAGAAGGTCAGCGCCCTTTCGTTTCACGTCACCTTGTCTCAAATGCGGCCCGCTCGCTG
>JAUMNV010000016.1 GCA_031295725.1 Collinsella sp. | reverse complement strand
GCATATCATCTGCACCTCGTGCAGCCGCGTCATCGACGTACCGCTCCCCTTCGATGCCCAGCTCGACGCCAAGGCGTCCGAGCAAATCGGCTGGCACGTCACGTCGCACTACACCATCTTCGAGGGTCTCTGCCCCGACTGTAGGTAGATGTTCGGGACATGCCTTAAAATCCACCTTTCCGCGCTTTGCAGCAAAAAGTAGATTTCTAGACATGTCCCAAATGTCTACTCAGCAAGTAGACGACGCAGCTCTTCTTCGACCGTGCGCACATAGCGGACGCGGTCGTTAATGCCACGCATAGAGGGGTTGCAGCTCTCCATCAGATAGGGATGGCCCACGACGTTGAGCATGTCGCGATCGTTTTCGTTATCGCCAAACGCCATCATCTCATCGGGCGAAATACCCAGGGCACGACCGTAATCGGCAAGCGCGGAGCCCTTGCCCGAACCGAAACCGATAAAGTCCGTCCATTCGGTTCCCGACGTCATCACGTCAACACGGTCGCTAAAGAGGCGCTCGAAATACTCCAGGGCCGCCGGCTGATCCACCTCGGGCGTCTGGAAGGCAATCTTAATGACGTCCTCGTCGATGTCCTCGGGGCGGTCGACCACCGCCACATCGCAGTGGACCTCATAGCGCAAATGATCGACGAATGCATCGTTGCCGCTCATGGTGTAGAGGTGTCCCCCACATGAAAGGGTCACGTCGGCATGGGGATACGCAACCACGGCATTCGCGATATCCATAGCAAGGCTACGCTCCATGGAACGCTTGACAACGGCACGCCCCTCGCTCATCACCAGGGCTCCGTTTTCGCATACATAGGCGAGCTCATCGGCCACCGGGACAAACAGGTAGCGCAAGCTCGCATATTGACGGCCGCTCGCCGGCATAAACACGATACCGCGACGATGCAGCTCATCGATGAGCTCAAAGGCCTCGGAACGCGGCTCGCGCTCCCCCGGATGCAGCAACGTGCCGTCCAAATCGCATGCAATCAGCTTGATTCCCTCAAGACCCATATGCTTTCCCCCCAAAGCACCTCATCAACAGTAAGACGGACTTTGAATAGCTGCCTCTCAAAGTCCGTCTTACTCATACGCACGTTAACCGCGCGCCTTTTTTACGATCGTAAAGTCGGGAGCCATACTCACGACGACCTCCGCCGCACTCGACGCAAAGCGCCGGTCCGTATCGAGTTCACGGGTAACCACCGAGAGCCGAACACCCTCGACGCCCCGAAGCATGCGGCCCAAAACAGGCTGCACCGGCGTATACATGCGCACGGTATGCTCGTCCGAGTCGCCCCGGAAAAGCGGCGCATGCATGTTGCCGATCTCCCAGCACGCATGCGCGAGCGCAATCGGATCCATGCGGTCGACTTCGACCAAATAAACCTCGGCGCTGCGCAGGCGCACGACAACCGCCACGGGCACCACGCCCGAACGGTCAATGGCGAGCACGTCGCCGTCGGCAAGACGACCACCGTCGGTAACATCCAGCCGAATATCGACCGTGCGCCCCAGCTCCGTCACACCCACAAACGCGCGCGTATCAGCCTGGTCCCAATCGAGCAGCAGCTCGTCAACTTCAAAGACGCCGCCCAAATTCCGGCGGAGCAGGAGTTCATAGGACGGATCGTTGAGATTTCCCAAGCATGTCGTCGAAACCAAGCGTTCAGGCATACTCTAACCCTCGACCTCGACGAGCTCAATATCAAAGTTGAGGTCCTTACCGGCCAGCTCGTGGTTGGCGTCGAGCGTCACGGCCTCGGGCGTTACGTCGATGACCACGGCGGGGACGGGCATGCCGCTCGGCGTGGACAGGAAGAGCTTCATGCCCTTCTCGATCTGCTCGATGTTGGGAACCTGTTCGGCCGGGAAGGTAATAACCATCTCGGGATTGTGCTCGCCGTAGGCATCGGCAGCAGGAATGTGCACGGTCTTCTTCTCGCCCACCTGCATGTCGACAACGGCGGCGTCGAAGCCCTTGATCATCTGACCGGCACCACAGGCGAACTCCAGCGGCTCGCCGCGATCGTAGGAGCTATCGAACTGCGTGCCGTCGTCGAGCGTGCCGCGATAATGAGTCTTGACCTTCTTGCCCTGGTTGGACATGGTAACCTCCGTGATAAGGGCGGCGCACAACGCGGGCCGCCGTGAACATATGGCGCTAACTATACCCTAGTCATACAATTCAAAGACAGTTTGCAAAGAAACGCTGCAACCGGAGGAACCATGGCATATCCCGTATTTGACCTACACTGCGACACCGCCGACCGCATCGGCTGGGCCACGCTCGATCTCGACCTGCGCTTTACCGCCGGCACCGACGGTTATTTCCCCGGCGACGAAACGCATCCGCAAGATTTCGACCTCATCGAGGGCAACGCCTGCGCCATCTCGCTCGCAAAGATCGGCAACACGCCGTGGGCACAGTGCTTCGCCACGTTTGTCCCCGATGAGATTCCCACCGCCCACGCTGCGCGCTTCCAGGCGCAGATCATGGCGCACATGAGCGGCCAGGCAATGCTCAACCACGACCGCATGGTCAACGTACGCAGCGCGGCAGACATTCGCCCTGCGCTCAAGGACGGCAAGGTCGCTTGCATCCACACCATCGAAAACGCCACGTTCTTTGCCGAAGACCCCGCGCTGATCGAGGTGCTCAAGAGCCTGGGCGTACTCCTGTCATCACTCAGCTGGAACGCGCAGGGACCGCTCGCGAGCGGCCACGACACCCACGCCGGCCTCACCGCCGCCGGCATCGAGGCGCTTGCGCAGATGGAGCACGCCGGCATGGTACTTGACGTCTCCCACCTCAACGATGAGTGCTTTGACGAGGTCGCCGCCCGCGCCACGCGTCCCTTCGTCGCCAGCCACTCCAACTCCCGTGCGGTTTGCGGCGCCAAACGCAACCTTACCGACGACCAGTTCCGCACCATTCGCGACATGGGTGGCATCGTCGGCCTCAACTACTGCAGCGAGTTCCTTTCCAACGACGCAACCGACAAGACCGCCGCAGACGTCACCTTCGACCAGCTGGCGGCACATATCGAGCACTGGCTCGACCTGGGCGGCGAGGACGTCATCGCGCTCGGCGGCGACTGGGACGGCGCCACTGTGCCCGCTTTCCTCTCCGATGCCAGCAAGATGCCCGAGTTCCAGAACATGCTTTCCAAGCATTTTGGCAAGACCGTGATGCAAAAGCTCTGCAGCGACAACGCGCTTGCCTTCTTCGAGCGTTATTAATTTCACATCCCTTGAGCGGGCCGGCATGCCGAACGGTCGACATGCCGGCCCGTCCCCAATCTGAAGGACCGCTTTTGACGCAGCAGTTTACGATTTCCGTATCCCGACCGGATGGGACGCCCATCCCCGTCGTAGTTACCAAAAAGCGCGTCAAGAACTTCAACCTACGCGTCACATCGAGTGGTGAGGTCCACGCCAGTGCACCGCTCGGCGCCAGCCGCGAGCGCATCGAAGCGTTTGTAAAGCGCAACAGTACCTGGATTGTCAACCGACTTGCCCAGCGTGAGCGACGTCAGGCGACGGCACGAGAGCCGCTCAGTCCCTCGTCCATCATTGCACTTTGGGGCAAGCCCATCACGGTACAGGATGCGCTCGATCACAACTTTGCATCACCCGCACCGCGACCCAAACAGGCCACCTTCGCAAGTTTTATGGGTACCGATGAATCGGATGAAAGCCCACAGACCAAGCGGCACGCAATCCTCGACGGCCTAACGTCCGATGAGCTCCAAGCCCACATCGACCAGCTCTATACGTCCGAAGTCACATCGGCGCTGCGCGATATGGTGCACGCATACGAAATCGCAATGGGTGTCGCCGTTTCTCGCGTTTCCGTACGCAGCATGAAAACGCGTTGGGGCTCATGCACTCCCAAATCCGGCGCCATTCGCATCGCACGCGAACTTGCCGCCTATCCCATCGAATGCCTCGACATGGTTGTCGCCCACGAGCTCGTCCACTTGCTCGAGCCAAGCCACAACCAGCGGTTCCACGTCCTGCTCGACACATACTGCCCCAACAATAGAGCACTGTCCCAGCGGCTCAAGCAGCCACCCATAGAGACATATTAGTACCGGTTAGCGCACGCGCTCGATCTCGACACCGCAGCTTGCCAGGGGAAGACCGACGGGCGCCCAAGGCTTATCGAGCTTGATGCGCACACCAAGCAGCGAGGGATAACGGCGCAGCAGCATCTGGGCCGTACCCTCAGCTGCCGCCTCGATGAGCTTAAACGTATGCTCGCGCAGATAGCCATCGACATCGTGGCACACCGAGCCGTAGTCAATCGAGGCGTCCAGGTTATCGTGCTCCCCCGCAGCGCGCAGGTCGGCATAGAGCACCAAGGACACGATGAACTTCTGGCCCAGCGCGTTCTCCTCGGGATACACACCATGGTTGGCAAAAACCTCAAGCCCGTCAATGACAATACGGTCGGCATGGCGCAGATCGTCATAGCTCACGTGGGGCACCGCCGTTGCGGTGGATATTTCGCCCCTGCCACGGCGGGCGAGCTCGGCGCCTTCAGTCTTGGTTGCATTCTCGGGCAGCTTTTTGTTACTCATCGCGATCGTCTCCTTCGTTTAGAACCCCGACCGCGCAAACTAACTACACGCGAATCGACAGGTTCTTTTTATCATCGCTCCAGTTGCAAGCATTGCGCGCGGGGCATGCAAAGCAGGCGCGCGAGGCCTTGTCGGCCGCATAGAGCAGACGCTCAAGCGGTTGGCTGTTCACGCGCAGCTTTCGATGGCCCAGAATGGCCGTCTTAATGGCTGCGGCATCGGCCGGCTCAAACGCCACGTCATCGGGCATGCCGCCGAGAATTGCATCAGCGACGCGCTCGCTTGCAACATCATGGGATATACCCGATTCATACTGTTCATCTTTGCCGATATCGTGAAGAAGTGCCGTGGCGTAGACAACCTCGCGGTCAAATTCAAGCTGCTCCTCGAGATTCTTGATCCACATAATGCGAGCGACATCGAGCAGATGGTCAATACCGTGGCGGCAGAAGATGCGCCCCGATTCCAACTGTGCAATGTTGCCCAGGTGCCGCCGGAAAAGCCCGTTGGCACAAATGTAATCAACGCGAGGCATGGCACCAAAGGGGGCCAGGCCCGAAGCCATAAAGCCGCGACGCGACGTCCCCTCATCGGTCTTCGATGTAAAGTCGTTGACGACCCTCATGCTAACGGCCCAGCATCCTAAAGAACCGCTCCTCGAGCGCGGGATCGGTCTCAAAGACGCCGCGGCGAGCGAGCGTCACGGTCTTGGTGCCGGGTTTCTGCACGCCGCGCATGGTCATGCACATATGCTCAGCCTCCATGAGCACAATCGCTCCCTGGGGAGCGAGATAATCCATAAGGGCGTCGGCAACCTGCGCACACAGCTGCTCCTGCAGCTGCAGACGACGGGCATAGACTTCAACCGTGCGAGCGAGCTTAGACAGACCCGCCACGCGACCGTTAGGGATATAGCCGATCGCAGCCTTGCCATAAAACGGCAGCAGATGATGCTCGCACAGCGAGTAAAACGTGATGTCGCGCTCGATAACCAAGTCGTTCGAGGCGACGGCAAAGGTTTTCGACAGGTGCTCCTCGGCACTCTGGTCCATACCGCCGGCGATCTCACCATACATACGGGCAACGCGCGCCGGGGTCTCCAGCAGGCCCTCACGAGTTGGGTCCTCGCCTATGCCCTCAAGCAACAGCTTAATGGCGGCCTCGACTTTTTCCTGATCGACCATCTGGGCCTCACTTTTCCGATTT
>JAUMNV010000198.1 GCA_031295725.1 Collinsella sp. | reverse complement strand
GCCAAAGGGAGCTCAAGCCCATAAGGAGGGCCTACGAGGCATGGGTCGAGGCCGGACTTCCGCTCGATTGGGACAGGCAGGCCTTCGAGGCCGAGCGCAAAATGGATTCTAAAAAACACCTTGCCAAATAGGAGCGTCAGGACGCAAAGAGGCTCCGCAGCGCGAAGCGCGATGCGGAGCCTCTTTGCAAGTCCGAGGACGTTCCGGAGAGAAACCCCGTCACGCCCCCGGGATTCCCGGTGGGAGTTCTAGACCTTGTCGGCCTTAGTACATACCGCCGCCCTGCTGACCAGCGGTAGCAGCAGCGATAGCATCCTCAAGCTGAGTGTTCTTGGGCACATCGGAAACCGTGGCCTCGGTGATGAGGATCAGGCTGGCGACAGAAGCAGCGTTCTGCAGGGTGACGCGGCTGACCTTGACGGGGTCGAGGACGCCCATCTCGATCATGTCGCCCCACTCGCCGTTGGCAGAGTTGAGACCCTGGCCAGCAGGCAGCTCGGCAACCTTGTCGACCACGACAGCGCCCTCAAAGCCAGCGTTCTTGGCGATGGTAGCGACCGGAGCGGTCAGAGCCTTCTTGACGATATCGACGCCGATCTTCTCCTCGGGGTCGTCGATCTCGACAGCATCGAGCGCAGGAGCAGCGTCCATGAAGGCGACGCCGCCACCGGCGACAATGCCCTCCTCGACAGCAGCGCGGGTAGCCTGCAGGGCGTCCTCGACGCGGTGCTTGATCTCCTTGAGCTCGGACTCGGTAGCAGCGCCGACCTTGATGACGGCAACGCCACCGGAGAGCTTGGCCAGGCGCTCCTGGAGCTTCTCACGGTCGAAGTCAGAGGTGGTGTTCTCCATCTCGCCCTTGATCTGAGCGATGCGAGCGTCGATAGCCTCCTTGGAACCGGCACCACCCACGATAACGGTGTTGTCCTTGGAGATGGTGACGGACTTAGCGGTACCGAGCATATCGGCGGTGATGTCAGCAACCTTCACGCCCAGCTCGTCCAGGGCAGCCTGGCCACCGGTGAGGACGGCGATGTCCTCGAGGATGCGCTTGCGGCGATCGCCGTAGCCCGGGGCCTTGACGGCGCAGACGTTGAGGGCGCCACGGATCTTGTTGAGGACCAGGGTCGGCAGAGCCTCGCCGTCGATGTCCTCAGCGATGATGAGCAGGCCACGGCCAGCGCGCTGGACAGCCTCGAGAACGGGCATGATGTCCTGAACGCTGGAGATCTTCTGGTCGGTGATGAGGATGTACGGATCCTTCATCACGGCCTCCATGCGGTCGTTGTCCGTAACGAAGTAAGCGGAGACATAGCCCTTGTCGAACTGCATGCCCTCGACGGTGTCGATGGTGATGTCGAACGTCTGAGAATCCTCGACGGTGATGACACCGTCCTTGCCCACGACCTCCATAGCCTCGGCGATCTTCTCGCCGACCTCGGGGTCACCGGCGGAGATGGTACCAACGGAAGCGATCTGCTCCTTGGTCTCGACCGGCTTGGCCTGCTTCTTCATCTCGGCGACGGCGGCGTTGACGGCCTTGTCGATGCCGCGACGGATGGCCAGCGGGTTGGCGCCAGCGGCGACGTTGCGCAGGCCGTCGTTGACGATGGCCTGAGCGAGCAGGGTTGCGGTGGTGGTGCCGTCACCCACGGTGTCGTTGGTCTTGGTGGCGACCTCCTTCACCAGCTGAGCGCCCATGTTCTCGATGTTGTCCTCGAGCTCGATCTCCTTGGCGACAGAAACGCCGTCGTTGGTGATGGTCGGAGCACCGAACGTGCGCTGCAGCGCAACGTAGCGACCCTTGGGGCCCATGGTGACGGTAACGGCGTCGGCCAGAGTGTTGACGCCCTTGGCAAGCTTAGCGCGGGCATCGGTGTTGAACGTAATGTTCTTTGCCATGGTAGGTAATCCTCCAAAAGAAATGTGACTCGCGCCGCCGCTTCCGAGTCCTATGCGGCGGGCGCGTTCAAAGACGAATCAGAGATTCTGACGAGACTAGGCCTCGACGACAGCGTAGATGTCGTCGGCGCGCATCAGCAGATACTTCTCGCCGTCGACCTTGACCTCGTTGCCACCGAACTTACCGTAGATGACAACGTCGCCAACCTTGACGTCCATGGGGATGCGCTCACCCTTGTCGTTGACCTTGCCGGCGCCCACGGCAACGATGGTGCCGCGCTGCGGCTTCTCCTGAGCGTTGCTGGCGATGTACAGACCAGAAGCGGTCTTCTGCTCGGCCTCGTCGGGCTTGACCAGAACACGATCTGCAAGCGGCTTCAAAGACGACATGCTTGTCTCCTCCTTTTTGGGCCGCGCGGTTATACCACGCGAATTAACCCTTTTTGTTTGCGTACGCGTTGAATGGTACCCACGAATGGCGGGTTATACAACACGGAGTCAAAAAATCTTATTTTTTGGCACTTAGATTTTCTGAATGCCGGGGGATAACTTAGCGGTGGCTCCCGTGTGGCTGCGGAGGGGCGGGGCATAAGGTTTCCTGCTCGGGCAGTCCTGCTCGCACGAAGGCCACATTAAGTGGCCTTCGGCTCGTGCGGAACTCGCGATAAACCTTATGCCCCGCCCCTCCGCAGCCACACGGGAGCTTGGTTAACTAATTCGGGTCCGGCATTCAGAAAAAGTCAGTGCAGCAAAATGGCGATGCAGATGGTGCGAACAAGAAAGGGGCACGTTGCTGAAACGTGCCCCTTAAGTTGCGGTGGAATATGGACTGTTTTTGGCTGTTGAGGTGTTATTTAGTCCGTATTTCACCGCAACTGAGGGGTGGGATGTGGGGCTAGCGCTCGTAAATCAAGTTACCTGCAAGGTAGGTGGCCTGGACCTTGGTGGCTTGCAGCTCTTGGGGGTCGATGGTGAGCGGGTTTTGATCCAGGACTACCAGATCGGCGTATTTGCCGGGCTCCAGGCTGCCGAGGTTTTGCTCGTCGCCCGCTGCGTACGCGCTGCCAAGCGTGTAGTTGCGCAGGGCCGTTGCCGCGTCGATACGCTCACTCGGCAACCAGCCACCCTCGGGCCAGTGGCTGCGGGGGTCTTGGCGCGTGATAGCCGTGTAGAGCACGTTCATGCTGGTAACGGCTGTGATGGGGCTATCGGTGCCGAAGGCTTGGCGGATGCCGCGCTGCTTATAGGTCGCAAACGGCCACATGATGCGGCTGCGCTCCAAGCC
>JAUMNV010000169.1 GCA_031295725.1 Collinsella sp. | reverse complement strand
CTTCATCACACGCTCCGAGATGTACACGCAAGCAGCGCAAATGAACGGTCTTATTAGCTACCTAGCCATCTACATCGGCTTTGTATTGGTCGTTGCATGCGCGGCGATTCTGTCGATCCAGCAACTCTCCAACGTGGCCGACGGCAGCCGCAGCTATCGTGTGCTGGCACAGATCGGCTGTGAGGACCGCAAGATTTGCCATTCGGTGATGGCGCAGCAAGCGGTATTCTTCCTGTTCCCGCTGGCAGTGGGCCTGGCGCACTCCTTTGTGGCACTTAAGGTGATCATCGAGCTGGTGAGCATTTTCGGAAATATGAGCATCGGCGGCACCGTGGGTCTCACCTGTGCAATCTTCCTGGCAGCATACGGTGGCTACTTCCTGGTGACCTATCTCATGAGCACCGGCATGGTACAAGCTGCCATCGCCACCCGTTACAGCGAGTAACAAGCGGGCAAAATCGTCGCAAAATCAGAGGCGTATGACCGCCGCGAAGGGACCAGGGGTCCTTTCGCGGCGGTTTTTGCCAATCTGGTGCGTCTCAGATACAAGTGAGTAGACTTTTTTGAACCTGCCGAGTACATCGCGACAAATGATCTATAAAACTGCAGGTCAGAGCTGTGGCGTTTTGGGGCGTGCTCGGCCTTCTGCAAAAAACCTACTCACTTGGTTTTTCTGCTAGAAGACCGCCACGAGGGAAGGCAACTCCCTTACGTCGGTTTGGACGTTTGCCCAGATAAAACCTGCCAAAATAAACCTGTTCCTTTTTGGCAGGTGGTTTCAACTGAACGGCGGGCCGTGCGGCTTGGGTGTGCGGGCTCACAATCTGGGGAAACCGAACAGATTGGGGGCTTGTATGATCGATTCGAAGGGAAACGTGCGACCCGAGGGCATGTTTAACAGGGCACGCCTGGCCCCCGAAGCCCAGCTCGCATACGATACGCGAGGGCTAGTCGTTGGGGGACGTTCTTAAACGACTAGTCAAACAAGAACGTTCCCAACGATTACCCAAAAGGAGCGTCTCCAAGTGCCAGCTCTGGCAACGACGCAGGTAGAAAAACGTCAGCGAAAACCCGCCAGAGCGAGCAAGGTGCCTTGAAGCGAGGCGGCATTGACCTTTTGGTCATGCCGTCGGAGCTGAAAGGCAGATTGCCGCTCTGGCGGGTTTGCAGCGTCGAGCCGTTACGCGGTTTGGTAAAACCGCGTAATTAAATCCGTTCCGCGATCTCGCGGATGAGGTAGTCGGTCTTTTCCCAGCCCAGGCACGGGTCGGTGATCGACTTGCCAAAGACGCCGCCGTCGACCGGCTGGTTGCCGTCTTCTAGGTAGGATTCGATCATAAAGCCCTTGACCAGCTTGGAGATGGACTCGTTGCGGCGGCAGCTGTCGAGCACCTCCTTGCAAATGCGATACTGCTCCAGCGGACGCTTGCCCGAGTTGTCGTGGTTGCAGTCGATGACCGCTGCCGGATTGGCATAGCCGGCATGCTCGGTATAGCGTTCGGCCAGGCGTTCCAGGTGTTCGTAGTGGTAGTTGGGGTAGGTGCGCCCATCGAGACCGATGTAGCCACGCATAACGGCGTGTGCGAGCGGGTTGCCGTCGCACTCGACCTCCCAGTTGCGGAAGATGAAGCTCTGGTGCGCCTGGGCGGCGTAAATTGAGTTGAGCATAACGGTGGTAGAGCCGGCAATGGGATTCTTCATGCCGACGGGTACCGAAATGCCGCTCGACACCAGACGGTGCTCCTGGTTCTCTACCGAGCGTGCGCCCACGGCGACATAGCTCAGCAGGTCAACGAGGTATTGGTAGTTGGACGGATAGAGCATCTCGTCGGCGGTGAAGAAGCCCGTTTCCTCAATAACGCGCAGGTGCATATGGCGGATGGCCTTGACGCCCTCGAGCAGGTCGTCGGGAGCCACGGGGTTGGGGTTGTGCAGAAGACCCTTGTAACCGGTGCCCTTGGTGCGCGGCTTATTGGTGTAGACGCGCGGAATGATGATGAGCTTGTCCTTGACCTCTTCGGCGGTCTTGGCCAGTCGGTTCATATACTCGAGCACCGAATCCTCGCGGTCGGCAGAGCACGGGCCGATGATGAGCACCTTACGTGCGTCCTCGCCGGTAAAGACCTTGGCGACCTCGGAGTCGAATGCCTGTTTCTTAGCGGTAAGCTCGGCGGAAAGCGGCATTTCCTCGCGGATCTCCATGGGGATCGGCAGCCTGCGTTTGAATTCCATGGCCATAGGGGCCTCCTCAATCTATAGAAAGAGCAATAAGCGTATTGTCGAGTGTTCGGCATTATCCGCTGTCGCACGCTAAAGTGCAAGCCCTTGTCACCCCGAAACCTACCAAAAAGAGACAGGTTTATTTTGGCAGGTTTTATCTGGGCAAACGTCGGCGAATGCCGGGAGGGAGCGGCGTCGCGCGGGACCCTAAGGCTATTGTCGGTTCCCCAGGAAACACCCTGTGGGCAAAAAATGCCAAATATGAGTACGGTTGCTAGCTTAGTAGCATATTGCCTTCGCAAAATAATAGACATAACAGCAAAATATGTTCATTAATGCAAACACATATAAGTCCGCTATAGGGCTGTTTGATCAATTTAGGGACGCGTGTAAGCCGTGAAAACGGCATTTGGGGCTGTTTTGGCTGTTACTAAAAGGGTAACAGTACTCATATTTGCCATTTTTTGCCCACGGGGCCTCGAAGGGGCTGTCAATCAGGTCCCAGGGGAGGCGGTTTGAGGGCCGCAGAGCAAAAACGGGGGCGCAGGTTGTCCTGCGCCCCCGTTCTCGGGCGTTATTCGTTCCCCGCGGCAGAATTTACGCCGCCTCGTCGAACTGCGAGTTGTACAGATCGGCGTAGAAGCCGCCCTGGGCGAGCAACTCGTCGTGCGTGCCCTTCTCGACGATATCGCCGTCGCGAATTACCAAGATCACGTCGGCGTTGCGGATCGTGGACAGGCGGTGCGCGATAACAAAGCTGGTACGGCCCTGCATCAGCACATCCATGGCACGCTGAATAAGCTCCTCGGTACGAGTGTCAACGTTGGAGGTTGCCTCGTCCAAAATCAGCGCCGGGCGGTCGGCCAAAATGGCGCGGGCGATGGTCACGAGCTGGCGCTGGCCCTGCGAGAGGTTGGTGCCCTCCTCATTGATCATAAAGTCGTAGCCGCCGGCGAGCGTATGAATAAAGTGGTCGCAGCGTGCGGCGCGCGCAGCGGCCTCGACCTCGGCATCGCTCGCGTCGGGGCGTCCGTAGCGGATGTTCTCGCGGATGGTGCCGTTAAACAGCCAGGTGTCCTGCAGCACCATGGCAAACTCGCCGCGCAGTGCCGCGCGGTCCCAGTCGCGCACATCGACGCCCTCGACACGCAGCGAGCCGCCGTCCACATCGTAGAAGCGCTGCAGCAGCTTGATGAGCGTGGTCTTGCCGGCGCCGGTGGGGCCGACGATGGCGATGGTCTGGCCGGGCTGCGCCTCGCAGCTAAAGTCGTGGATGATGGTCTTGTCGGGCGTATAGCCAAACTTGACGTGATCAAACTTCACATGGCCGGGGCGCTTTTCGGGAATCTGCGCGTCGGCTTTCTGCTCCTCCTCGGGCGCGGCCAGGAACTCAAAGACGCGCTCGGTGGCGGCTGCCATCGACTGCATCGTGTTGCTCACGTTGCCCAGTTGCTGCACGGGCTGCGTAAAGTTGCGAACGTACTGGATAAAGCTCTGGATGTCGCCGGGCGTGGCATTGCCGGTCAGCGCGAGCTGCGCGCCCACCACGACGACGCCCACGTAGCCCATGTTGCCCACCAAGCTCATAAGCGGCATCATCAGGCCCGACAGGAACTGCGAGCGCCAGCCACTAATAAAGAGGCGGTCGTTTTGACGGTCGAACTCCTCGATTGAGGCCTCGGCGCGGTCGAACACTTGAATGACGTTCTGGCCGGCAAAGTCCTCCTCGATGATGCCGTTGACGGTGCCCAGGACCTGCTGCTGCTCGCGGAAGTACGGCTGCGAGAAGTGAATCATCACCATCAAGATAATTGCGGCTGCCGGTAGCGTGAGCACGGTGACGCCGGTGAGCGGCAGGCTGATCGAGAGCATCATGATGAGCACGCCGATAATCTGCGTGACCGACGTGATAAGCTGCGTCACGCTCTGGTTGAGCGACTGACCCAGCGTATCGACGTCGTTGGTGATGCGGCTGAGCACATCGCCCTTGCTGTGACCGTTGAAGTAGCTCATCGGAACGACACCGATCTTGGCGGCGATCTCCTTGCGCATGCGGTAGCAGATCTTTTGCGTGACGCCGGTCATAAGCCAGCCTTGGATCAGGCTGCAGACAGAACTCGCCAGATACAGACAGAGCAAAAAGCCGAGCGTCTTGGCGATCCAGGCAAAGTCGACATCGCCGGTGCCGTTGACCTTGGCAACCAAGCCCTCGAACAGTTTGGTGGTAACCTGGCCGAGCACCTTGGGCCCCACAATGTTAAAGATGACCGAGCACACGGCAAAGGCGACGGCGGCAAACACGGCAATCTTGTGCTGGCCGATATAGCCGAGCAGCTGCCTCATGGTGCCCTTAAAGTCCTTGGCCTTTTCGCCGCGACGCATGCCGCCCGTGCGGCCCATGGGACCACGCTGGCGGGTGGGCTTGGGAATCTGAGTCTTGGTCTCGTCTGCCATTAGCGCTCGCCTCCTTCCATGACGGCTGCAATTTCTTCTTGGGTAAGCCCCAGCTCCTCGGCGGAAAGCTGCGACTG
>JAUMNV010000137.1 GCA_031295725.1 Collinsella sp. | reverse complement strand
GCTCTGGCAAAACTGACCCCTGCCGAAGTTGCGCATTGTTCGTCGTAGACGGTGTCGCCAACGTAGACGACGTTGCCAGGATTCGCGCCCGTACGCCGGAGATATTCGAGCATGGGAGCGGGTGCGGGTTTATGTTCGGTTGTGTCTTCGACAAGGATGATGTGCTCAAAATACTTATCGAAGCCAAGGGGTGCAATTTCTTCTGCGTATTCGTTGCGCGCACGTGAGGAGACGATGCCAAGTTTGCAGCCGTTGTCGGAGAGTGTTGCGATAACTTCGTGCAAGCCGGGAAACACGCTGATGGTGCTTTTAAAGCTGGCGGCAACTTGGCACCAGCGATCCAGCGTTGCCTGTGAGTAGATCCCAAGTTTCTCAAGGGCGTTCTTGCCGGGTATGCCGAGGGCAAATTCAAGCTCGTGTCGGGGGAGCGTTTTGCCGGTCTCTTCTTGGACAATCTGGACAAGCGATGATAGAACGCTTTCTTCTGTATCTGCCAATGTCCCATCAACGTCAAATACGATATGGTCAAAGTGCTTCATATAGTAGCTCCTATCCGTTGTTTTCCTGCAAGTTTGATGCAGTGACAGAAGAAGGGCTAGCGGGATTTCTGCCTGGTGCTATCGAGATTCTGCCTCGCTGCTCGATAGCTCGAAGGAGTGCATCCCATTTGTTCTTTAAATACCTGACCAAGATGGCTTGCTGTCGCAAAGCCGCATTGGCGCGCGACTGTCTGGACCGTTCGCGTGGTGTGTGCCAAAAGTTCGCAAGCGCGGTTTACGCGGTATGCGCGCAGATATGCCGCCGGGGTCGTTCCTGCGCAAGCTTCGATAATGCGGTAACACTCTCTTTCGCTTACGCCGGCTGCAGATGCCATCTGGGGCACATCTATAGCGGCTGCATAGTTTGCGCGGATATAGTCCAGGATTGCCTTGAACTGTACGTCGCGGTTGGTCATCCAAGAGGCGTTGTCGGAGGAAAAGAGCGGTTCGGCCTTGGCGTAAATCTGAATCCAGAGCTCTGACAAGCTATTCCGAAGCGACATCTCGTTCTGCGGCCGTTGAAGGTCGTGGTTAAAGGAACTCTTTAGCAAATCGATAAAGGGCATATCGTCGGGGTTGGTGGGCGACCATTTGAGCACATCGACGCCTCGACATTGCAGCAAAGGATTGATATAGCGCTTTTGAAGGCGTCCCGCGGGATCGCCGAGCATCGACGGCTGAAAGATATGCAGCATTTGAATGGCTGGCGCCGAATTGGGTGATTGCAGCGTGCTGTGCAAAACGCCGCCGTTGATAAAGCCGGCGGACCCTTCCTCAAAGCGTACGTGCTCATGAGCCGCGCGCGTTCGATAGTCAATCGCTCCCTGCTCCATGTAGAAAAGCTCAACCTCGGAATGCCAGTGCCAGGGGACGGAATTGCCCGGATAGCGAGCGAATTCTGCGCGTTCGGCAATATAGGGCCAGTCTTCGGCGGTCTCGGGAAACGCTTCCTCGCGTCCTCCGCGGTGCAATTCTATGTGATCCATGTTTCGCATGGCATCAGTATAAAGCGCGATGAGCTTAGATTGCTCTTGCCTGTTCGGGGAACGCCTTGTCTAGGGATGCTTGGAGCTTATCGAACGATGCTCGCAAGTTGTGGCTCTGGTTGGTTGAGCGTTTGGCTTTTGTGGCGGGGGAGTCGAGGAGGCCGTCTCTCTGTGTCGGGGGGAAGGAGAAAAGGTCTGCATGTTTTAGGGATGACTGCTGTGCTGCGTCATTGGAAGAATGCATGCTTATGCGGCCTCCTCGATGTCCACCAAAAGATTGCGCTCGGGGTATGCTGCTAGGTCCCGCGCGCTGGCAGTATTATGCCGCGGCTGCTGCAAAGAAGCGCTAAAGAAAGGCTTAACCTGGTTTGGTGTTACGATGAAACTGCAGGTCAGAGGTATCGAGTAACACTCTTGAAAGGTTGGGGGCTTAAGGGCTTTCTAAGGTTTGTGGCGCGGATGTGGCTCGCCTGTGTGGGGCGTGTGGATGGCTCGTTCCTAGCGCTGCGGCTCTGCGGCGCGCACCTGCTCGATGACCTTTTCCATCGTGGCGTCGATGCGGTCTTTTTTGAGCTCGCATTCCCAGATGGTTATGGGTGTCCAGCCCATTTGAGTGAGTGCTGCCACGGCAGCGCGGTCGCGCTCGACGTTGCGACGGAACTTTGCCTCCCAAAACTCAACGTTGCGCTTGGGCTGGCTAGGGTTGCACTTGGGGCAGCGGTGCCAAAAGCAGCCGTTGACGAAGATAGCGATCTTGCGGCCGGGAAAGGCGATGTCGGGCTTGCCAGGAACCTTCCATTCCAAGCGATAACCCGTAAGGCCCGCTGCGCGCAAGCGCTGGCGAACGAGCAGCTCGGGCTTGGTGTTTGCACGCTTGTTGCCCTTCATGGACTTTTTTATAGCGGCGCGACGGCGCACGAGTTCACGCTCGTCGGCGGAAAGGTCCGAGGTGTCGATGCCGTCGAGCAGACCTGGTTTGGGGCGCTTTTTGCTACGGCGCTTAGGTGCGCGCTTGGGCTTGGTGGCGGGCTCGTCGGTCGCGGTGGCCTCGGCGTCGTTGGCAACGCCGTTGGCCTCAAGCCGGTCTTCCTTCAACTCAATTAGGGCATAAATGAGTCCCTTGTCGGCGGGCATCCACTCAACGGTGGCAAGCGAGGTGCGCGGAATCCAACGGATATCGAGCTGACGGTCGTGCTTCTGGGGCTCGCCGGACTCTTTGGCCATCGAGCAGTAGTAGCACTCCATGGAGAGATGGAAATCGGGGTAGTCGTACTCAACGGTATAGAAATCGCGCAGGTTGGTGACTTTTACCTGCAGTTCTTCCATGAGCTCGCGGCGTACGGCGTCTTCGGGCGTCTCGCCGCGCATGAGCTTGCCGCCTGGGAACTCCCAAAGTCCCTGCATGTCGCCATAGCCGCGCTGTACGGCCAGTAGCTCGTCGGATCCTTCCTTGCGAATGATCCCAGCGGCAACATGAACAGTCTTCAACAGGAGTCCTCTCTCAACATCAACACGTGACAGGCTAGCTACCCGCACCTTACACAACGGTAAGGCAAGCGTAAGCCATATCGATGGTAGCCGACTCGGCTTCTTGCGACTATAGATGCCGTAGACTAATCGCAAGAAAGGACTCGGTATGCAAACCACGCACATGGCGACCCCGGTATTGGAGGTCGCGCATCTCGAAAAGGTATATGGAGCGCTGGGCAACGTGACCCGTGCGCTCAACGACGTCAGCTTTACCGTCAACCGCGGTGAATTCGTTGGCATCATGGGCGCTTCGGGCTCGGGCAAGTCGACGTTGCTCAACTGCGTGTCGACCATCGATAGCGCCACGAGCGGCACCATCCGCATCAACGGCCAGGACGTAACACGCATGAAGCAGGCTAAGCTTTCGCAGTTCCGCCGCGAGGAGCTCGGCTTTATCTTCCAGGATTCCAACCTGCTCGATACACTCACGGCACGCGAGAACATCGCCCTGCCGCTCACCATTGCCCGCACAAACTCGGCAGAGATCTCGACCCGCGTGCAGGATGTGGCAGCGCGCCTGTCCATCAGTCAGGTGCTCGACAAGTATCCCTACCAGATGTCCGGCGGTCAGCAGCAGCGCGTCGCCGCGGCTCGTGCGCTTGTCACCGACCCTACCATGATCATGGCCGACGAGCCCACCGGTGCCCTCGATTCCAAGAGCGCTCGCCTGCTGCTCGAGAGCCTGGAGGCCCTCAATCGCCGCCTGCGCGCCACCGTGCTCATGGTCACGCACGACAGCTTTGCCGCCAGCTACACGAGCCGTGTGCTGTTTATTCGCGACGGCAAGATCTTCACTGAGCTGCGCCGCGGCGACACCGACCGCCGAGAGTTCTTCGACCGCATTATGGAGGTCGTTGCCATGATGGGCGGTGAGGGCTCCGATGCTCTGTAAACTCGCTTGGGGCAACGTCCGCCGCGCCGGCCGCGACTACCTCGT
>JAUMNV010000132.1 GCA_031295725.1 Collinsella sp. | reverse complement strand
ATGCCCGGCTCGATACCCACATCCCACGCGGGCGATTCGGGACGCACGTTCTTTACGAGCGCGCCCTCACCCGGCTCGGGGTCGCGGCTGCGCCCGTAATCGGCCACCTCGGCGGCGTATGCGGGTACGGTCTGGTCCATGATTAGCGGCAAAGCTCCTTGATGCGCTCGACGGCGCGCTCGATGTGTTCTTGCGGGGTGGAGGCTCCGGCGGTGATGCCGATGTGGTGAGCGTCGGTAAACCAAGCGGTCTCAAGCTCTGAAGCTTCCTCGATGTGATGCGTGCGCTCACAGGCGTCTGCGCAAATCTGCGCCAGGCGGCGGGTGTTGCCCGAGTTCTTGCCGCCCACGACGACCATGCAGTCGCAGCGGTTGGCAAGTGTGGCTGCTGCCTGTTGACGCTCACTCGTGGCGGCGCAGATGGTGTTGATCACACGCAGCTCCTGCACGCGCGGGGTGATAGCTGCCACGACCTCGGCGAGGTTCTGCGCGGTCTGGGTGGTCTGCACGACGAGGCCTACCTTGCCCTTGAACGACAAGGCGTTGGCGTCGGCGGCACAGCTCACGACCAGCGCATCAGTGCCGGCGTGGCCCAGGATGCCCTCCACCTCAGGGTGACCTGGCTCGCCTACGACCACCACGCGGTAGCCCTCGCGCACCAGGCGCTCGGCTGCCATATGGACCTTCTTCACGTAAGGGCAGGTGGCGTCGACGACGTTAAGGCCACGCTCGCGAGCGGCATCGATCACCTGCGGCACCACTCCGTGCGCGCGAATGATTACGGTGCCCGATGCGGCGTCGTCCAGGTTCTCGGCCAGGCCAACGCCTGCCTCAGCAAGCTCGCGCACCACGATGGGGTTATGGATGAGCGGACCCAAGGTATGAACCTGAGTGCACTCCCCTGCCTGCGGCGCGGCGGCTAGCGCCATATCGAGCGCACGCTGTACGCCGTAGCAAGTACCGGCGTGGGCGGCGATCTCGATGGTAGGCGCTGTTGCCTGGTCGGACGCGGTCGCGGCAGTGTTCGTAACGTTCTCGCTCATGGCTAGAACCTGCCCGGATGCTCGGCGCACAGCTCGTCTCGCATAGCGTAGACGCGGTTCATGGCCTCGGACTCAAACCATTCCAGGCGCTCCGTGCGCTTAAGCCCGGCCGGTGCGTCGGAAAGCGAGACGGCCTTGCCGGCGCGGATCCAGCACTTCTTGGGACGCATGATCTTTTTGTCCGAGGGCGTGATGTCGGACCAGCCGCAGATGGCGAGCGGGTTAACGGGCGCCTTGCCCATCTGAGCGATGAGCGCAAAACCGCCGTGGACCTCGGGCTTGATCTCGCGTGAGCGGATGCGCGTGCCCTCGGGGAAGATCAGAACGTCCTCGCCGCGCTGCAGCGCATGCTGGGCGGCGCGCAGGCACTTCATATCGGCAGTACCACGCTCCACGGGGATGCCGCCTACGCGGCTAAAGGCCCAGCGCACAATCTTGCTCTTGCCGAACTCGGACTTAAAGATGGGACGAATGCGGCGCCCCCCAAAGAACAGCGCCGTCTCCACGGCCAAGAGCTCGGCCATCGAGGTGTGGTTGCAGATGACCACGCTTCCGCGGCCTTCCTGGCGCTCAAACAGCAGATCGGCGTCCTCGACCTTCCAGCGCCACATGAGCTTGGAGAAGGCCCAAAGGATGGCCATGACTACGACGACGGTGCCGCGGATGATCGCCGGGAACTCGGCGTAGGGGGCGTTGTAATAGTCCTCTGGCGTCTGCTTAAACAGGCGCATGGGCTACCTCCTTTGGTTAATGAGGTCCTCGATTATCGAGACGACCTCGTCGATGGTGTGGGCGGTGGAGTCGACGTGCACGGCGTCCTCGGCGGGCACGAGCGGGGCGACCTCGCGGCTGCTGTCGAGCTTGTCGCGCTGCTTAAGGGCGTCGAGGGTCTCGTCGACCTCGGCCTCGAGCTGCTCGGACGTGAGCGGCTGGGCATCGTTTTGGTGGCGCTGAAGCACGCGGCGGCGGGCGCGCTCGCGCGGGTCGGCTGTCAGGAAGATCTTGACCTGCGCGTTAGGGAACACGACGGTTCCGATGTCGCGACCCTCGGCTACGATATCGCGGTCCTCGGCGGCACGGCGCTGATGGATGAGCATGGCGGCGCGCACGCCCGGATAGGCCGAGACCTTGGACACGTTGGCGTCAACCTGCGGGGTGCGGATGGCGACCGAAGCGTCCTGGCCGTCAACGGTCAGGCGCGTGTCCTCGCCGGTGCCGTTGGTAAAGCGGATCTCGATCTGCTCGGCGAGGGCGTCGATGGCCGCTTCGTCATCCAGGTCGATGCCGCGGTCGAGCGCGGCGAAGGTGACGGCGCGATACATGGCGCCCGTGTCGAGCTTGTTAAAGCCCAGCTGGCGGGCGATCTCCTTGGCGATGGTGGACTTGCCGGAACCGGCGGGGCCGTCGATGGCGACGATCATGCAATGCTTCCTTTCGATGATTGACGTGCTGGTATGGTTCGCGGGCGTTAGGGCGCGGCGGGTTGCCTAGCCCGTGTAGCGCTCGCGGTAGGTGTTGCGCTTGGGTGCGGAGCCGTGGCTGCCGTGGTGACGCGTGCGGCTGGCGGGCGTGTCTTGGGGCTTGCCGCCGTTGCACTTGGCGCTCGCCTGCTTGGGCGGGATGCCGCCGGCCTTGAGGATCTGCACCTCGCGGTCGGTGAGCTCGCGCCACGAGCCCTTGGCCACGCCCTCGAGCTCCAGGCCGGCAAAGTTGCAGCGATGCAGACGGATTACCGGATGGTGAATCTTGCTCAGCATGCGCTTGACCTGGTTCTTGCGGCCCTCGCGGATGATGACCTCCACGGCGGTGGTGCCGGGCTTGACGCCCTGGGGAGCTACGGCCTCGGCCTCGCGTGCGGTGATGACTCGGCAGATTGCCGGCTGGCAGAGGCCGTCGTCGAGCTCGATGCCGCGACGCAGCGGTTCCAAGTCGCGATCGGTCAGGCGGCCGTCTACCAGTGCCTGATAGGTCTTGTAGACGTGCTTGCTGGGGTGCAGCAGATCCTGCGAAAGGTCGCCGTCGGTGGTAAAGAGCAGAAGGCCCGTGGTGTCGCGGTCCAGGCGACCCACCGGGAAGAGCCCCGGAAAGCGGTCGCGCGGCACCAGGTCGGCCACACAAGGGCGCTCCTGCGGATCGCTCATGGTGGTGAGGTAGCCGGTCG
Organism: Collinsella sp.; assembly: GCA_031295725.1. Lineage (GTDB taxonomy): Bacteria > Actinomycetota > Coriobacteriia > Coriobacteriales > Coriobacteriaceae > Collinsella. The sequence continues at coordinate 5,047 of JAUMNV010000132.1, read as the reverse complement.
GTTTGTAGAGCATCAGGTACACGGCGCCCTGGTTGAGCTTGACGGGCATGCCGTCGACCTCGATATGGTCGCGGTCGACATCGACCTTGGTGCCCAGTTCGGTCGCGACCTGGCCGTTGACGGTCACGCGACCGGCGGTCATCAGGTCCTCCGAGCCGCGGCGGCTCGCCACGCCCGCGCGCGCCAAAAAGCGCTGAAGACGCATGGTGTGCGGGTAGACGGGCTGGGCGCCGGCTGCGGGCGCTGCGGCGTCCGTGGCGCTTGCGGCGCGCGTCTCCCCTGCTTCGTTAGTCCTCGTCATGCATGTCCTCCGAGGTATCGTCGACAACCAGGGTATCCTCGTCCTCGACTGCCTCAACATCTTCAACATCGATATCGATCAGTTCGCGCTCTTCGTCCAGGTCCTCGGCCTGCTCCTCGAGCGTGGACTGAATGCTGCGGCCGCTCAGACGCTCGCGGATAAACTGTCGCGACTGCTCGTCGGGGGCAAACTGCTCCAGATCGGGCAGGTCGCGGGTGGAGCGCAGGCCGAACTTTTCCAAAAAGGCGTTGGTCGTGCCGTAGATGATTGCCTGACCGCGCTCGGGGTCGCGGCCGAGCTCGCGCACCAGACCCTTGTCCACGAGCGACGCGATGACGCCGTCGGAGTTGACGCCGCGGATGCCCTTAACAACCTCACGCGTGACGGGCTGGTGGTAGGCGATGACGGCCAGGGTCTCGAGAGCCGCCTGCGACAGCTTTTGCGTGTCCCAGCTCAGCACATAGGCCTCGACCACATCGTGGTAGGCGGGGTGTGTAAACAGACGCCAGCCGCCGGCGACCTCGCGCAGCTGAAAGCCGCGGTTGGCCTCCTCGTACTCAACCTTGAGCTCGGCCAAAAGCGACGCGCACTCGCCGGGGGCGATGTCGAGCGCGCTTGCCAGCGCAGACGCGCTCACGGGGTCGCTCGACACCAGCAGTAACGCCTCGAGGGCGCCTTTGAGGCTGTTTGCCTCCAGCGTGGAAAGGTTCGACATGGTTGCGGCTCCTATTCGGTGAGCCCGGGGCCCTCACCGGGCACGTATGCCTCGGCGCCCTCGACTCGGTTAATGCAGATGGTTCCAAAGATCTCGTCCTGGCTCAGCGTGAGCGAGCCGCGCTTGGCGAGTTCGAGCATGGCCAAGAAGGTGACGACGAGCTGCTCGGTGGTGGCGTCGCCGTCCAGCAGCTCGCGGAAGGTGCAGGTTTGGTGTGACATGGTAAAGCGGTCGACTGAGGCCACGGTCAGGTCGAGCGGTACGCGATGCGGCGCCACATGCTCGGCCTCCAGCAGGAAGGTCTGGCGCTTGCCGTCCAGGTCGGCACAGATGACGGCCAGGCCGCGCAGCGTGATGCCGGCCAGGTAGTCGGGCATGAGGCCCAAGAACTCGGGATCGGGGCCGGCCACACGCGGGTGCATGCGGCTCTCGGCCTGCATGCGAGCACCAAGGGCTGCCGCCGCGCCTTTAAACTGCTTGTAGGCAATCAGGCGCTGGATCAGGACCTCGCGCAAGGCGTCACCGTCGAGCGTGCTGAGCTCCTCGAGGTCTTCGTCGAACTCGTCATCGTCGTCATCGGCTTTGCGCGGGGCCTCCTGCGGCACCAGAGAGGCAGCCTTGATGTCCAAAAGGGTTGCCGCGACTAGCAAAAAGTCGCTCGCCACGTCCAGGTCCAGCGCCTCGATGCGCTCGGCCTCGGCAAGGTACTGCTCGGCCACCTCGCTGATAGAGATGGCGCCGATATCTACTTTTTGGCGGGTTACCAGCTGCAGCAGCAGGTCGAACGGTCCGCTGTAGACCTGCGTCGACACACGATACGACATATTCGACCTCCTTTGACGGCGCCTTCGCGGCGCGGTTTGGGTGCATGTTACGACCGCTTTGCAGGGTCGACCTGTAAGTTTACCTTAGATGCCGGCGATTGCGAAGTTGAGCAGCTGCTCAGCAAGCGGATACACGGTAACGTCGAAATAGCGGCCGATTACATCGATGCCGGTCCACATAGGCAGCAGGTATAGAACCAGGATGAGTATGGGCATAGCGTATTGCTGCAGGCGGTAATAGTTGTTGAGCGCTTTGCCCTTGAGGAAGGGCACGATGATCGACGAGCCATCAAGCGGCGGAATCGGGATGAGGTTAAAGAACGCGAGCGACAAGTTGACCACGATAAACGTGGCGCCGAAGTTCATGATTTGTGACGCCAGGGCAAAGGACATGCTGGTGTAGAGGCTGCCATAGGCCAGGCGCATGAGGACCGCGGCAAGACACGCGAGCGCGATATTCGATGCGGGGCCGGCTGCGCTCACCAGGACCTCGTCGCGCTTGGGGTGCTTGAGGTTGTTGAGGTAGACGGGCACGGGCTTGGCAAAGGCGAACACCGGGCCGCCGGCGGCAAGCATGAGCAGCGGCAGGATGATGGTGCCAAACGGGTCGATATGGTTGAGCGGGTTGAGCGAGACACGACCGCGTGATCGGGCTGTCTTGTCGCCGAGAGCCCAGGCTGCGGCGGCGTGCGCGCTCTCGTGGATAACGATGCCCAGGATGACGGCGACCGCGCTGGCGAGCAGGTTCATGAAGTAGCTGCTGGACATGGCGCTCCCCTAGCGGATGCGGCGCGAGGCGCGCGTGAGCAGGTAGTCAATTACAAACAGGATCACAACGACGATGGCGTAATCTAAGCGGAACACGCCGCCAAACGGTGAGGTGATGACTCCGTAGCCGGCGATGGCGCTCGGCAGCGCGCGCGAAAGCTCAACGACAAAGCCCACGATCTGCAGCTTGGCGGTGAGGCCGCTAAAGCACAGAAGCACGGTCATCGCGCTCATAAAGATGCCGCAGATGCGACAAGTGATGGCGATGATGCTCATCGCCACGGCAGCGGCCTTACGAGAGTTCACGCGCGGTCTCCTCTTCGATCTGGGTGGAAAGCTCCAGCCATTCGTCCTCGAGCTTGGGCAGCTCTTGCTTAAGGCCGTTATATTCCCCCAGCGCGGCGTTGAACTTGTCCTGATCGGCATAAAGCTCTTCGCTGGCCATCAATTCCATAAGCTCGTCATAGCGGGCGCGCTTTTTGTCGAGCTCCGCCTCGATCTTCTTGAGCTGGTTGCGCACGCCCTTGAGCTTTTTGTTGAGCGCAGCGCGGGCCTGGGCCTCGGCGCGCTTTTGCTCCTTGGTCTTTTTGCCCTCGGCAGGCTTGGGGGCGGCGACGCTGGGCTGGGCGGAACTGGTCGGCTTGGCTGCCTTGGTCGTGGCCGGTGTGTCCTCCCCTGCCGCCTCGGCGGCGGCGCGGGCCGCGAGGTCCTCGCGCTTGTAGAGGTAATAGTCGTAGTCGCCGTCATAGACCGTGACCTTGCCATCGCGGATGTCGATCACGCGGTTGGCCACGGCGCGCACCAGGTGCTCGTCGTGGCTGATTAGCACGATGGTACCGGGGAAGTTTTGCAGGGCGTTCTCGAGCATGTCCACCGAGTCGATGTCCAAGTGGTTGGTGGGCTCGTCCAGGCACAGGAGCGCCTCGGGGGCCACGAGCATCTTTGCCAGGGCCAGACGCGCCTTTTCGCCGCCGGAGAGGACACGGACCTGCTTTTCAATTGCGTCGTTGTCGCTAAATAGGAAGGCGCCCAGCAGGCTGCGCTGCTGCGGCACGGTCCACTTGGGCGTGACGGTGTCGATTTCTTGCAGTACGGTATTGGACTCGGTCATGCCCTCGAGCGCGTGCTGGGCGTAGTAGGCCACGCCCACGTTGGTGCCCAGATCGCGGGTGCCGGTGGTGGGAGGCTCCAGGCCGGCGAGGATCTTCATGAGCGTGGACTTGCCGGCGCCGTTGGGGCCGACGAGCGCCACGTGCTCGCCGCGGTAGAGCTTGAGGTCGATGTCGCTGTAAATGTGCTTGTTGCCGTAGGACTTGGATACACCTTCGAGGCCCACGACCATGTCGCCGGAGCGCGGCGGATCGGGGAACTTAAAGTCGATGTGCTTGTGACCCTCGGGCAGGATGACGAGCTCCTTTTTGATCTGCTCGATTTTGCGGATGCGCTCCTGGGCCTGGGCTGCCTTGGTGGGCTTGTAGCGGAACTTATCGACGAAGACCTGCATGTGGGCGATGTCGCGCTCCTGGGCGGCGCGCTTGGCGCGCATCTGCTCCAGGTTGTCCTCGCGCTGCTTGAGGTAGCTGCTGTAGTTGCCGGTGTAGGTGGTTACGCGACGGTTTTCGAGTGCGGCGACGTGGTCGACGCAGGCGTCCATGAAGGCGCGGTCGTGGCTGACGATGAGCACGGCGCCGTCGTAGTTGGCGATAAAGCCGCGCAGCCACTGGACGCTTTCGAGGTCCAGGTGGTTGGTGGGCTCGTCGAGCAGCAGCAGGTCGGGGTGGCGCAGGAAGAGCTTAGCAAGTGCGATGCGCATCTGCCAGCCGCCCGAGAACTCGGAGCACGGGCGCTCAAAGTCGGCGACCTTAAAGCCCAGCCCGGACAGGATCTTGCGAGCGTTGGTCTCGAGCTCGTAGCCGCCCAGGTGCTCAAAGCGGTCCTGGACCTGGCCGTACTCGTTGAGGAGCGCGTTGACGTCCTTCCCCTGTTCGGAGAGCTCGGTGATCTGGGCCTGCAGCTCGTTGGCGCGCTCGCCCATGCGGCGGATTTCCTTGGCGGCGGCCATGACCTCGGCAAGGATGGTGGTGTCCTTTTGCTCCAGATTAGTTTCCTGCTCTAGGTAGCCTACCTGGCAGTCCTTGGCGTACTGGACCTGGCCGGCGTCTGGGCTGTCGATGCCCATGATGATCTTGAGCATGGTGGTTTTGCCGGCGCCGTTGGGTCCCACGAGCGCAAAGCGCTCGCCGGGGTTGATCTGGAAGGACGCGCCGCTAAAGAGGACGCGTGCGCCGAAGCTTTTTTCGATCTTGTCGACCAGGAGGATCATGGTGCCGCCTTTGACCTTGTGTGCCTATATGAAAAAAGGCCCCAACTTGCGTTGGAGCCTCATTCAATGCTCGGGTGGAGACGAGGGGGATCGAACCCCTGACCTCTTGACTGCCA
>JAUMNV010000039.1 GCA_031295725.1 Collinsella sp. | reverse complement strand
GTCCTCGACCATGTGTGGCGCCTTGTCCTGTTCCTTCGGAGCCGCGGACAAGGCGCCACACATGGTCGAGGACGTTCTGAAAACTGAGCCCGGCCCCCGCCGGACAGGTCACACTACTCGCAGAGCAGCTTAGCGATCTGGACGGCGTTGGTTGCCGCGCCCTTACGGATTTGGTCACCGCAGCACCAGAAGGTAATGCCACGCGCGGCCTCCGGGTTCGAGATGTCGCGGCGCACGCGACCGACCCAAATCAGGTCCTGATCAGACGTATCCATCGGCATGGGGAAGCGGTCGTGCGCATCCTCGGCGCTCATGTCGTCAACCAGCTTCACGCCCGGAGCGGCAGCCAGCGCAACACGGGCCTCGTCAACCGTAATGTCACGCTCCAACTCGAGCGTAATGCTCTCGGAGTGCGAGCGCAGCACAGGCACGCGCACGCAGGTGCAGTTCACGCGCAGCTCGGGCAGGTGCATGATCTTACGGCCCTCGTTTTGTAGCTTCATCTCCTCAGAGGTAAAGCCCTCCTCCTTGACGCCGCCAATCTGCGGAATCAGGTTGCTCGCCAGCTGGGCGGCAAATGCGCGCGGCTCGGGAATCTCCTCGCCACGGCCCAGGGCAGCAAGCTGCGCTTCGAGCTCGGCCATACCGGGAGCACCGGCACCAGAAGCCGCCTGATACGTCGAGACGATCATGCGCTTCACGCCGGCAAGCTGATGCAGCGGCCACGTGGGAACCAGGCCGATGATGGTCGCGCAGTTGGGGTTGGCGATAAGGCCGTGATGCCACTTGATGTCGTCGGCATTGATCTCGGGCACGACCAGCGGCACCTCGGGATCCATGCGGAAGGCATGGCTGTTGTCGACCACGACGGCGCCGCGCTTTACGGCCTCGGGCAGCAATTCCTTGGCGATATCGTCGCCGGCAGCGCCAAGCACAATGTCACAGCCCTCAAAGGCCTCGGGGCAAGCCTCTTCGATCACGATTTGCTCGCCGCGGAACTCGACGGTCTTGCCCGCGGAGCGTGCGCTTGCCAACAGCTTGAGCTTGCCGACCGGGAACTCCTGCTCGTTGAGGCACTCGAGCATCTGGGTGCCCACGGCTCCCGTGGCGCCCAAAATAGCAACCGTGTACTGTTTCATGCTTCCCCCTTTAAAGGTTGTGGCTATCGCCCGCACGCCAAGCAGGCCGAATATTGTTGCCAGTGTATACAAGAACGGGGCGGACACGAAACCCGCCCCGTCGAAACGAAACCGAAACGAAACGCCCCGCCTTAGTTTTTTGAGACATGACCCAAAAATCTACCGAGCAGTCGCTACTTTTTGAGCGCGGCCAGAGCGGGATCGACCGGCGCGGGAGCCTCCAGGTCGGAGACCTTCACAATGCCGTTCTCATCGGAGAAGGCACGGTAAATGGTCCGAATCGCTAGGTCGAAGTCCTTCTCCTCGACACCGATAATGATGTTGATCTCGTCACAGCTCTGCGAAATCATACGCACGCTCACGCCGGCCTGGCCGAGCATGCCAAACAGATGGCCCGAGATACCTGCACGACCGCGCAGGTTGCGGCCGACGGTAGCGATGAGCGCCAAGCCCTCGACAACCTCGATCTCGAGCGGTTCGACCTCCTGCTGGATGTCGCCCACGAGTGAGTACAGCGAATCGTGCACATCCTGCTCCTGCACCACGGCGCCAAAGCGGTCGACACCAGTGGGCATGTGCTCGACGGAAACGTCATAGCGCTCGAACACCGAAAGCGCACGGCGCATAAAGCCGACGCGGGGCTTGGTGCGGTCGCGGGCGACGTTGATGGCGACAAAACCGCGCTTGCCGGTCACGCCGGTAATGATGGGCTCCGCCTCGCCTTCATCAGCCGTCTCGCTAATGATGGTGCCGGGGTCCTGCGGCGCATTGGTGTTCTTGATGACCAGCGGAATGCCTGCCTCGCGCACGGGGAACACGGCTTCCTCGTGCAGGACGCTTGCGCCCATGTACGAAAGCTCGCGCAGCTCCTCGTAGGTAACGCGCGCAATGGGCTGAGCCTCCGGAACAATACGCGGATCCGCAGAATAGAAACCCGAGACGTCGGTCCAGTTCTCGTATAGGTCGGCGCCCAGGCACTTAGCCAAAATCGAGCCCGAGATATCGCCGCCGCCACGATCGAGCAGCTTGATCTGGCCCTCACGCGTCGCGCCGTAGAAACCGGGCATAACAAAGCCGCCCTGCTGACCGTACTCCTGCACCAGCTCGGAGGTGCGGTTCATGCTGAGCGTACCGTCGTGATGGAACGCAACGACCGTCGCGGCATCCAGGAACGGCAGGCCCAGGTACTCGGCCATCAGGCGAGCGGTGAAGTACTCACCGCGGCTCACGAGCTCCTCGGTGGAGTAACCGCCCGAGCGGGCGCGCTCGGCAAAGGCCGCGAACTCCTCACGGATGGGATAGGTGAGCTCCAGCTCGTCAGCGATATCAAAATAGCGCTGGCCAATGTCCTCAAGCAGCTCCTCACACGACACGTGGTACTTAACGTGCGCATTGACCAGATAGAGCAGGTCGGTCACCTTGGTGTCACCCTTAAAACGGCGACCGCAGGCGGAAACCACCACAAAACGGCGAGCCGGGTCGGCATCGACGATGGCCTTGATCTTCTTGAAGTGTTCGGCGTCGGCGACCGACGAGCCGCCAAACTTGGCAATCTTAATCATGGGCTGGAGGTTACCTTTCTAAAAAGCCTCTGCGAACCTATTTTGCACGCTCTGATACCATGGTTTCACCGATTGGGACCAAGGCATCCGAGGAGCAGTGTTATATGGGAACTTATCATAGTACACGAGGACGCACTTTATCGTGCTCAAGTAAGGTGGCAATCCGTATCGGCATCGCTCCCGACGGGGGTCTGTTTGTCTCGGACGAGCTCGGCACCCAGCAGGTCGATATCAGCTCGCTTGCAGATAAATCGTACTTTGAAATCGCTCAAGATGTGTTGGGAATGTTACTGAATGATTACACGGCCGAAGAAATTTCGGCGTGTGTCGACGAGGCATACCGCGGCACGTTC
>JAUMNV010000021.1 GCA_031295725.1 Collinsella sp. | reverse complement strand
CGACGAGGTCGGCTCCGATGCCGCTCGCTACACGCTCATCTCCAAGAGCTCCAACCAGATGGTCGACTTCGATATTGAGGCCGTTAAGAAGCGCGACAACTCCAACCCGGTCTATTACGTGCAGTATGCTCACGCCCGCGTGTGCTCCATCCTGCGCCGTGCCGCCGACGTTACGCCCGAGCAGGCTGACGAGATGGGCATGAAGGCCGTCGCCGAGAAGGCCATCGGCGAGAACGTCGATTACTCGCTGCTGACCGACCCGACCGAGCTTGCCCTTTCGCGTAAGCTCAACGAGCTCACCGACCTCATCGCCAGCTGTGCTCGCGACCGCGCCCCGTTCCGTCTGACGCACTTTGCCGAGGAGCTTGCCGGCGACTTCCACAGCTTCTACGCTGCCTGCCAGGTGCTGCCGAGCGAGGGCCGTCCCGTCGACCCCGAGCTTTCGCGTGCCCGTCTGGCCGCTTGCGATGCCGTTCGCGTGACGCTCGCCCTGGTGCTCACCCTTGTTGGTGTCTCCGCTCCCGAGCAGATGTAAGCTGCGGGTCATTTAACCGTGTAGGTTCGGCTTTGCTGAGCCCTATAAGCCCGATCTCCATGCGGAGGTCGGGCTTTTTGCAAACGCCGACGTATTGACGAATTTGGAACTGCTGGAAATACGAAACTATGCCGGTTTACTACGATGAATATGAGAAATTCCAACCACGCCAGCTTTTCGCAAAAAAGTGCAGGGCATCTACCTGCGGTTTTAGTTCAACAAGTTTCGGAGTGGTCGCGGTTGAGCGATTCATCGTAGTAAACCGCCATAGTTTTGGCGGAGGCAGTCAGATTTGTGGGTGTTAAACCAAAGAGTGCCCCTTTTGACTAGTCGTTTAAGAGCGTTCCCAATGACTAAGTTGCAGGTGGCGGCGGTTGTGTTACACTAACGCTGCGTATATGACGCAATCATCTCGGTACAGATCAATGATGTCCGTCGTTTTGAACGGAACTAGACTGTTTAGCCGCCCTGAAGGTTTATGCAGGGAGCATGTGATCACAGGGCTTGAAAAGAAAGTTGAGCAAACACTGTGTCTGATCAACAGCAAGAAAACGAAATAACGACGACGCAGACCGCTCCCGCTGCACCGGTTGCGTCGGACCAGGTCGCGGCGCCCGCGCAAGCCTCGGCTCCTGAGACGCCTAAGGCTGCTTCGACGCCTACGCCTGCAGCGGCTGAGAAGGCCGTGCCTGCAACTGGTGAGGAGGCTGCTCCGGCAAAGCCCAAGCGTACGCGCCGCACGACCAAGCCTGCTGCTGACGGCGAGGAGGTCACCAAGCCCAAGCGCCGTACCACGCGCACGACGCGCGCCAAGCGCACCGTTGCAGCTGACTCCTCGGCGCCGATTTCCGATGAGGTCGCGCAGGCACGTGCGTTGGCGCAGATTAGCGAGGCTCAGGTGGTGCGCGCCCGCCGTCGTGCTGCCGAGCGCGAGGCCGCGGCTCTGACCGAGTTTGCAGCCCCGTCTGTGCCCGAGACCCCTGCCGCCGACCAACCGACCGAGAAGCCGGCACCGCGCACACGACGTCGCACGGCTGCTAAGGCCGAGCAGGTTGCTGAACAGGTAACCCCCGAGCTCACTGAGGCTTCGGTCCGTTCCGCGGCAGGGGAGGGCGCATCGCCAACTGAGCCCGCTGCGCCTGTCGAGGCCAGCGAAGTTCCCGTTGTCGATCCGGCTTTGCGCCCGCACCGTCGCGGTCGCAAGCCCAAGGCCTTCGTCGAGGCAGAGAAGGCCGCAGCCGCAGCTGCAGCTGCTCGGGATGCTGCGGCGACCGCCGAGTCTGCAACCGCTGCCGATGCACCCGTTCAGGATGCTGCGACTTCCGAGGCCGCTCCCGCCGATGCCGAGTCCGCCGACGTCCGCCCCGGTCGCAGCCGTCGCACTGCTGTTAAGCGCACGTCCAAGGCTAAGGCTGCCAAGAAGGGTGCGTCCGAGGATTCCGATGAGACGACCGCCGATGCATCGACTGATGCCGCCGAGCCCCAAGACGTCGAACAGCCTGCGTCCGAGAAGCCCAAGCGCGGTCGTAAGAAGTCCGCTAAGGCCAAGGCGTCCGAGCATCAGGCTGATGTCGAAGCGCAGGTCGATTCTGGCGCCGAGGCCAATGAAGCCGCTGCGGTCAATGCCGACGCCGCCGCAACCGATGCTGCCGCGCCCGCCGAGGCCGAAGACGGCACTCGTTCCAACCGTCGCCAGCACAAGCGCAACGAGGAACGCAACGAGCGCAACAACGACCGCCGCAACCGCCAGCGCGATCGCAAACAGCGCAACAAGGAGCGCAACGCCGCCCCCATCGAGCCCACGCTTTCGCGTGAGGAACTCGCGGCCATGAAGGTCGCCGAGCTGCGCGAGAAGGCCAAGGAGTTCGAGATCGAGACGACCGGCAAGAAGAAAGCCGAGCTCGTCGAGGAGATCTACGTCACCGCCGCGAAGGCCGAGGGCTTCCGCGACATCAAGGGCATCCTGCAGATTCGTCCGGACAGCTCCGGTATCATCCACGCCCACGGTTACATGAAGTCCAACGACGACGCCTTCGTCCCCGCCTACCTCATCCGCTCCGCGCGTCTGCGCACGGGCGACGTCATCGAGGGCTCGCTGCGTCCTTCGCGCGGCGGCGACAAGCGCGCCGGCCTCGCCAAGATCACGACCGTCAACGGTCTGGACCCCGAGCAGATTCGCAATCGCCCCAAGTTTGGTGAGCTCACCCCGGTCTATCCCAACGAGCCGCTGCGCATGGAGCACGGCAAGGACTCCATTACCGGTCGCGCCATCGACATCGTGTCGCCGATCGGCAAGGGTCAGCGTGGCCTGATCGTGTCCCCGCCTAAGGCCGGCAAGACCACGATCCTCAAGAAGATCTGCCAGTCTATCTCGATTAACAACCCCGAGGTGCACCTCATCTGCCTGCTCGTCGACGAGCGCCCCGAAGAGGTCACCGATATGCAGCGTTCCATCAAGGGCGAGGTTGTGGCGTCGACCTTCGATATGCCCGCCGACAACCACACTCGTGTGGCAGAGCTCGTCATCGAGCGCGCCAAGCGCATCGTGGAGCTGGGTGGCGACGTCGTGGTGGTGCTCGACTCCATCACGCGTCTTGCCCGCGCCTACAACTTGGCGGCGCCCGCCTCGGGCCGCATTCTTTCGGGCGGCGTCGATTCGGCGGCACTGTATCCGCCCAAGCGCTTCCTGGGCGCAGCCCGCAATATCGAGAACGGTGGCTCGCTCACCATCCTGGCCTCTGCCCTCATCGACACCGGTTCCAAGATGGACGAGGTCATCTTTGAGGAGTTCAAGGGCACCGGCAACATGGAGCTTAAGCTCGACCGCGACCTGGCCGATCGCCGTATCTTCCCGGCCATTGACCCCGTTGCCTCCGGTACGCGCAACGAGGATCTGCTGGTCGACGAGCAGATGCGCCCGTTTGTCTTTGGCCTGCGTCGCATTCTTGCCGGCATGAACAACACCGAGCGCGCAGCCGCATCGTTTATCAAGGGTCTTAAGGGCACCAACGCCAACCAGGAGTTCCTGGTGCGTTCGGCCAAAAAGCACAGCGATTACGAGCAGACGTTCTAGGTTGTCATCCACACGCAGCGATAGCCATCAATGCGATAAAGGGTCGGGGCTTGCGCCTCGGCCCTTTTCCATATCGCCGCTCCGCACTTATTTTTGACCATAAGACTGGCAAGCAGCAGGTTTCCCGTTTCAATCCGACATCGTCGCTTGCAATCGACAGGGCGGTTTCGCATAATAGCTTTTAAGCTTCGCGACGGAAAACGCAGATGAAACGAACCATATACCGTTGCTTTGGGGCATAGCCCCGCTTCATCTTCTCTCGCGCAGCCAACTGAATGATGCGATTTGGGTGCTGGAAGATGGGGAGAGCTCATGGCTTCTTCTGATGCAACACAACGAGCAGTCCTTGCCGGACTTTCGTGCGGGATCGGCCTTGCCGCTCCCGTGGTTATGTATGCCGCGACGCTGCCGTTTTCGTCTGTGAACGAGACGGTCGTGGCGGGTGCGGTTCCCTTCGCCGTGGGCGCGGTGGCGGGCGTGGGCATCTATGCCGCCTCGCTGGGTATCTCCGAGTATCGTGCGCAGCGTGAAGAGCGTCTGTTCCAGCCCGATGCCATGGGCGGTGCCGCCAATCTCAATCAGCATCAAAGCGAGTTCAAGACCGCCTCGATTTCAGCTCAGCAGCAGGATGCGACTCCTTACGCTGCGGCTTCTGATTCTCAGGCTCAGGCGGAGCAGTCTACCTCGGCATTCCTTTCCGGCCTGACTGGTGCGTTCCAGCGCCGTCATGCCGATGATGGTGTCCCTACCATCGCTCGAGCCGCAGATGCTATGGACGAGGACGAGGCTTGGTCCATGATCGACAGTATGCTTGACGACGATTCGCCGGTGAGCTGCGACCCTGCACACTCGCGCGACGTCTATCAAGTCGCCATCGACGAGCTCACCAACGGCGGGCAGACCGACTCCTTCAATCGCGACGACATCGCCGCCGCGGCACGCGCCGTGTCTGGCTCCCAGGCCGCCCCTGCGGGCAGCACGGCGGCTTTCGTGGCGCTCGTCGCCAACGCGGCAGCCAATAACGCCTACAGTGCTACCTCGGCGGACGCGAACGCTTCTGCCGACAATTCGTACGTTGATGAAGCCATGGCCGCGGACGAGGAAGCCGTTGCCGCCCGCCGTGCCGCCGAAAGCTCGCTTTGGGGCGCTCCTGCCCAGCAGCAGGCGGCTGAGGCTGCGCCGTACAACGCAAACCTCGCCAGCATGCCTATCATCTCCGGTGCCGCGGACATCGATCTCGATGATCTCGATGAGCCTGCAGCCATCACCGCATCGATTGATGCCCAAGATCGCATCGACACCGGCGACCTTCCGGACGCCTCGCTCGAGGTTGATGTCCCCATGGCCGATTACTCGGGCCACGAGGACATGTGGGCCGCCGCCACCGCGATTCTGGATGAGATTGACGAGCCCGCTCCTGTTGTAGCGCCCGCTCCCGTTGCTGCCCCTCAGCCTGCTGCCCCCGCCTATGTCGGCCGTCACAGCGCTGTGTTCCCCGAGGATACCGCCCGCATCTCGCGCGAGAGCATCGAGCGGGCCGAGGCTATTGCCGCCGGCATTATGGAAAATCGTCGTCACGAGCGCGTCAATCAGATCCTCGAGGAAGAGATCGAGCGCCTACAGTCCTCTACCGCCAAGCGTACGGGCCGTGCTTATCTGAGCGTTATCGAGGGCGGTACCGCCAGCTTCGCGCCGCTCCGCGCGGAGGCATAACTTCTGCATGGTTAAGATCAATCGAAAATGGGCGGTTGTAACCTGCCTGACGGCGCTCTTGATCTGGGGCAATTCGCTGGTTCCCGGCTCGGGGTCGGGCTCGCTGAGCCTGACGGTCATGGAAGCTATCCGCGGTTTCCTGCACGGCGTGGGACTTCCATATGAATGGGTGACCAACTTTGTTGTTCGCAAGTGCGCGCATTTTACCGAGTATATGGTGCTCGGCATCTTGGCAACGCACGCCTTTGATTTTGAGGGCCGGCGCACCTTTGACGTGCTGCTGCCCACGGCGGTGTTCCTGCTGCTGATTCCTTCGATCGACGAGACGATTCAGCTCTTTGTGCCGGGACGCGCCGGCATGATCACCGATGTGATGATCGACTACTGTGGAGCGGCAACGGGCGTTGTGCTCCGATATCTACTACAATCCCTCATATGTGCCAAAAAGGCCGCCTAGGACGTATGTTTGGTCCTAGGCGGCCTTTTTTATTAGAGGGCTTATATGGGGCGTGGTGGCGTCGTTCTGTAGATCGGATTTGCCGGGCGCGCCACGCCCTGTGGGTGCGTCTGCTACTGAAGCGCCTGTGCGCCCAAGGCCAGGCAGCCCATAATGCCCTGCTTGCCCTCAAGGCTGTTGTTGACAATATAGGTATCGATGTCGTTGACCTCGGGCGTGACGATATAGCCGTTGAGCATCTCGGCGCACTTCTTGCGTGCGAGCGGCACGATGGGGGTGTGGTCGGCCACGCCGCCACCGATGATGATCTTTTGCGGCGCGTAGCACAGCGTATAGGTCATGAGCGCCTGTGCCAGATAGCCGGCGAGCAGGTCCATGGCCTCCGAGTCATCGGCCATGTCTCCGGCGCTCTTGCCATCCCAGCGCTTTTTAACGCCGGGGCCGGCGATGAGGCCCTCGAGGCAGTTGTCGTGGAAGGGGCAGGCGCTATGCTCGCCGATGGTGTCGCGCGGGTCGCGCGTGACCAGGATGTGGCCAGCCTCGGGATGCATCATGCCGTGCACGAGCTTACCGCCCGAGAGCACGCCGGCGCCCACGCCGGTGCCGATGGTCAGATACACAACGTCAGTGAGGCCCTGGGCGCAACCAAAGGTGACCTCGCCCAGGCAGGCGACGTTGACGTCGGTGTCGTAGCCACAGGGGATATTGAGCTCGTTTTGGATAGTGCCCAGCAGGTCAAAGTAGCGCCATGCCGTTTTGGGCGTCTCCAGGATCTTGCCGTACTGGGGTGAGGCGGGGTTGACCGCGGTGGGGCCAAAGGCGCCGATTCCGAGCGCGGTGATGCCCTTGTCGGCAAACCATGCATTGACGGCTTCAACGGTCTCCTGCGGGGTCGTGGTCGCGATCTGCTCACGCTCCAGGACCGTACCGTCTGCATATCCCGTGGCGCAAACCATCTTGGTGCCGCCGGCCTCGAGCGCTCCGATAAGCTGCTGCTCTACCATAGTATTCCTCTCTGGGACGAGTTGCTCCGTGACTAAAGTATAGGGCTCTAAACTATTTAAGAAAGCGTTATAAAAAGAAGCCTCGCAACGCGGCGGGCGGTGCGAGGCTTCTTTGGTTGCTTTAGTTGCTGGGCCGTCCTTACCCGCGCGGCTTGATTTTATCACGTAGCGACTTGAGGTTCTCCAGTGCCGCGTTAAGCGTCTCGTCTCGCTTGGCAAAGTGGAAACGAATCAGATGGTTGACGGGCTCGCGGAAGAAGCTCGAGCCGGGCACGGCGCCCACGCCCACCTTGGATGCGAGGTCCTCGCAGAATTCGAGGTCGCTGTCATAGCCAAACTCCGAGATATCCATCATCACGTAATAGGCGCCCTGCGGCACGTTATGCTCAAGACCGATGCTGTCGAGTCCCTGGCAGAACAGGTCGCGTTTGGCGGTGTAGAGGTCAAGGACCTCATCGTAATAGCTGTCGTCGAAGTTGAGGGCGGTGACAACGGCTTCCTGCAGGGGGGCGGCGGCACCCACGGTGAGAAAGTCGTGGACCTTCTTGATGCGCTCGGTGATCTGGGCCGGGGCGATGGTGTAGCCCAGACGCCAGCCGGTGATGGAGTACGTCTTAGACAGCGAGCTGCAGCTGATGGTTCGCTCGAACATGCCGGGCAGCGTGGCCATGTAGACGTGCTCATGGGGCGCGTAGACGATGTGCTCGTAGACTTCGTCGGTGATGCAGTACGCGTCGTACTTTTTGCACAGGTCGGCGATAAAGGTGAGCTCTTCGCGCGTAAAGACCTTGCCGCAGGGGTTGGAAGGGTTGCACAGGACGATGGCCTTGGGGTCGCTGTCGCGGAAGGCAGCCTCGAGCGCCTCGCGGTCAAAGTCGAATGTGGGCGGGTTGAGCGGCACATAGATGGGCTCGGCACCCGAGAGAATGGTGTCAGCGCCGTAGTTCTCGTAGAACGGCGAGAAGATGACGACCTTGTCTCCGGGGTTCGTAACCGTCATCATGGCGGCCATCATGGCCTCGGTGGAGCCGCAGGTGACCACGATGTTCTGGTTGGGGTCGATCGGCATGCCCATAAAGTGCTCCTGTTTGGCGGCGAGCGCCTCGCGCATGGCCTGGGAGCCCCAGGTAATGGAGTACTGGTGGTAGAGCGGCTTGGGGTCGGCGGCGATGGTGCTCAGGCTGTTGAGCAGCTGCGCCGGAGGATCGAAGTCGGGGAAGCCCTGCGAGAGATTGACGGCATCGTACTTATTGGAGATGCGTGTCATGCGGCGGATGACCGAATCGGTAAATGTTGCCGTGCGGTTGGAGAGTTCTTTCATGCCGGTCCTTTCGAGGATTTGCAGTGGGGCAAGTTTACTCCTATGGAACCGGTGGGAATTGCTCGAAACGCGCTCGAAAAACTCTTTTCAAAATTCTTGAAAATTGGGGCTTGCATCGCGTGGCGTTCCTTGCAATAATAGTCGAGCGCGAAGCGCACAGGACACGGTGGGTGTAGCTCAGTTGGCTAGAGCGACGGGTTGTGGTCCCGTAGGTCGAGGGTTCGAGTCCCTTTACCCACCCCAGTTCTTGCTTCGTGTTGATATCGGGTCGTTAGCTCAGTTGGTAGAGCAGGGGACTCTTAATCCCAAGGTCCAGGGTTCGA
>JAUMNV010000008.1 GCA_031295725.1 Collinsella sp. | reverse complement strand
GGTAAAACACCTCCCACGATTATCGGCCGCGAAGATGTACTTGAAGAATTCAGTGAAGGCCTCACCAACGGGCCTGGTGCCCCTGGGCGCCTAATGCGCATAGCCGGCGTCCGTGGAACGGGCAAGACGGTCCTCCTTGACGAGTGCTCACGTTTGGCGCAAAGCCGTGGCTGGACGGTCATAAAAGAGGTCGCAACCGAGGGACTTTGCCAGCGCATTCTCGAACAGCTGCAGCCCAAATTCCAGGCCAAGCACGCCAGATTTGAGCCCACCGTAGCTGGCATATCCATCGGCAGCATAGACATTGAGCGAATCGGCCCATCGCTACGCGACGCCATGAGACAGACAATATCCATGAATGAAAATGGCCTGCTCATCACTCTCGACGAGGTTCAAGACGCAGAGCTCGATGAGGTCCGAACGCTCTCCATTGCGATTCAGCAGGTTATCGGCGAAGACCTTGATATCGCCTTTGTTTTTGCGGGGCTGCCTTCGATGATTGAAAGAATCATCAACGGAAAGACACTTACGTTTTTGCGCCGTGCCCTCCCCTTTGACCTGAAGGCTGTGGCAGTAACCGAAGTGTCGTACTCCCTCGAGGAAACCATTGAAGCGTCTGGCATGGAGTTGCAGTCAGGTATTGCCGGCCAACTTGCCGAGGCAACGCAAGGTTATCCTTTCATGATCCAACTCGTTGGATACTACGCATGGCAGTTGGCAAGACGTGCACATACAGCGATTATTGGAGAAGAAGAAGCCGAGCGTGGCATTGCAACGGCACGCGAACGCTTCTGCGCCATGGTGATTGAGCCCGCGCTGCAGCGCATTCCGCCCACGTGCATCGCTTACCTGCTGAGCATGGCGTCTTTGGGGCAGACGAGCTCGACCAGCATGGTTGCCGATGCCCTAAACAAAACGCCTCAACAGGTGAGTTCCGTCCGCAGCCGCCTGTTAAGAGAATCGATTATCGAGGCTCCTTCGTACGGCAAGGTCTCATTTGCCATCCCCTACATGCGCGACTACCTCTACGAGCACAAAGCCGAACTGGAAGCTGAACTGTAGAAACGACAACTGCCCTGCAAGACGAAAACCGTTTTCGTACGGATTAAAGCAGACGTAAACGATTTTCGTCTTGATTTGCGTACGGAATTAAGACGTAAATTGCGCTTTCGTACGCTTATTACCAGACGCAAATTGTTTTCGTCCGGCCATGCGTCCCCAATCTAGACGAAAAGAGCCCCGAGCTCGTATTGAACTGCATCCCAATTCTTGGACGGGCGCCGATGCCCCGATCTCTGCCATGTCGAGGTGCGAGATCAAATCCTTGGCGCGCTCGCCGGAGTGGTATGCCTTGTTCGGCGCCACCTTCCTGTAGAGCTTCTTGAGCTTCGTCTTCCCCTTGTTGCCCGGCGGCATCTCCGTCTCAGGTGGCAGCCCTAGGAAGGACAGGACGCCGGGCAGGTCGCACAGCATCACGTCCTCGATGTCGGCCTTGGCCGCCAGGTCGACGACTCTCTGCGCTGTCGGCGAGATGTTCGGGGTGCTGCTACCGCCCGCTGGTTCGGAAGCTGGCGGGCAGTAGCGGGCAGTAGCGGCAGTAGCGGTGTGGCTCGATAGGCCCGAATATCCGTAAGGAAGGTGCTCGCTCTCATATGTGCTGATATGCCTCGCCTCGCGAACCTTGGGATGCTTCCTGAGGTAATCCCTCAATTCGAGCCACTCTTTATGCTCATAACGCTTCGAAATCGTTTTCCCGTCGACAGTTTCCTTCACATAATGGTATGTTCGAACGCCTTCGAACTTGCCGAACCCGTTCTCGACGCTGAAGTTTCTGAACCAGCGCGAAAACCCATTCAGGTCCATGAAGTTGACTTGGGGATGCCTGTCTTTCGTTCGTTCGAATGAGTGGACGAGCGGAGTGCCTTTGACTTGTTCCAGGCCGAAGGCTTCCATTTCGCGGGCCTGCTCCTTTTTCCAGAATTCGAGATACGACGTCAGCGTCTCGCTTATCGAGATCCTCCGCACGCTTTTCTTGCTTTTGGGCGAGCGAACGCTTCGATCGGCCGCGAACTGCTGCTCAATGAGGATGCTTCTGTTCTCGACGGAGACATCGGACCACGTCATCCCGAGGGCTTCTGCCCTTCTCATGTCGGTGTCGAGCATGAGCATCACGCATGTGATGTGCGCGTCCGGTTCTCGATTGAGTAGGATGTCGAGTAGGCGAGCGGCGTGATGGTTCCTTCGCGGTTGTCGTGGAACTTTTTTGCGTACGAGCCGACGGTGTCCCTCGATTTTTGGACGTAGGTGCCGCTGTTGAGTCCTGCCTTGTAGGCTTCGAGTGCGGCGTCGACCTCTCGGCTTTTGGTGGTATGTATGGTCTGCCACGGCGAATAGCGGTATTTGCCCGTGACCGGATCCTTGCCGAGGCTGTGACGGTAGCGCCACGTGTATTTGTCGCGGCGTTGCTTCGTTCCTTTGCCTATGACGAGAGGTCGGTCGTTCATCGTGTTCCTTGCCTGAAGTGCCTGAAAATCGCGCTCGGTTGCACGGAATGGCGCAAAGGGCTGGGGC
>JAUMNV010000163.1 GCA_031295725.1 Collinsella sp. | reverse complement strand
AGGTCTTTCTGCTGATGAAATCACCCGCCGCAGTGCCCTGCGTGCTCCGGCCACGCGCCTGCGCGTGCCCACCGTCGACGACCTCGCCAGCGACGTGATCGAATTCGTGGACCGCACGTACGGAGCCCAATGCGAAGCACTCGCCACCGAGTGCGGTGACTTTTTGGTGCGCCGCAGCGACGGCGTGTTTGCCTATCAGCTGGCCGTGGTGGTCGACGACGCTGCCATGGGCGTCACCGAGATCGTACGCGGATGCGACCTGCTTGGTTCCACGCCGCGCCAGATCTATCTGCAACATCTGCTGGGACTGCCCACGCCGCACTACGCGCACATTCCGCTGCTCATGTCACCGGACGGCCGCCGCCTTTCCAAGCGCGATCGCGATCTGGACCTGGGCGAGCTCCGCACCCGCTTTGGCACACCCGAGGCACTGTTGGGATGGCTCGCCGGGCAAACAGGCATCGCGCCGGACACCACGCCGCGTACCGCCGAGCAGCTGGTCGAGCACTTTAGCTGGGACGTCATCCGCGCGCATCGGGAGAACATCACTGTAACGGTCGAGTAGCCAGCCACCCCGCCTCTACGCAACATCCCAGGGCTGGAGTTCGTCGCCCAAGCGAACGATGCAGTCGTAGAGCACGGTGTGACGCTCGGCCGGGTTGGTATCCCGATGAAAATGCCCGTAGTACCAGCGCTTGTAGTCCAAGCGGTCTTCCAGCTCATCGAAAAATGCCGTAAGCCGATCAACGGAGGGGCAATTCCAGCCGGACGCTGGATAAAGCGTGGACGAAAGCATGCGCGTAGAGCAGGTGTGAGTGATCACGTAGTCGACCGTCCAGCCCACGCTGTCGAGCTTTGCCCGCGCCTCCTCAAAGTTGCGCTCGTCCGGCAGCTCCTGCGGCCACCAGCTGGAATACGGAATGCGGTATTCCTTGTCCACGCTCGTGGCGCCGCCCATGGTAAAGACCGTTGAGCCGTCGAGCTCAAAAACCTCGGCGCGCGTCAGGCGCCGTATGGGAGAGGTGTCCGACAGGCGCTGCGTCAGCCCACCGTGCCACAGCTCCATGGGACGCTCTGCCCAGCGATCGAAACGCTCGTGGTTGCCGTCGACAAACAGCACGGTATAGGGGCGCGATTCCAGCCAAGCGATGTCGGCACATTCTTCGGCAGAGAAATCCCACGGAAAGCCAAAGTCGCCGGCGATAATCAGATAGTCGTCGCTCGTCAGACTATCCCCAAGGTCCCAGTCGCGCAGCTTTTGCATGTCGACGCCGCCGTGAATATCGCCCGTCACATAGACCGTCATCGGATCACCACTTCCCTGTAAGTCGCTAGCCCGCATTCTGCACGATCACTAAGCCAACCGTTCCAGCCCTTAGGGCTTACCCCTCGTTCTTCCATCCAAACGGGTCAAGCACCCAAAAAACCAGATCGAGCACGCCGCCGGTCATCATGGCGCCGGCAAGGGCCATGCAAACGTGCAGAGAGACGGCACTTCGGAGCACGTCGAATGGCCCCAAAGAAGCCAGCAGCGCGACCGCTGCGCCGGCTACGCACAGCGCGAGGCACGGCCCCGCGTCCTTAACGCACTTCTTTGCGAGATGCTTTGCGTTGTCACTCATCAATATCGAACTCCTTAGAGGGTCGTTGTTTGGGTACATGCCTCCGCGGCAGAGCAGGGCGGCAGGGTAAGTGTCACATGTCGTGCGGACATCAATGGAGAAACCGCCTGCTCGACCAACCTTTGACGCCGTTTTGCACCGGCACCACATCCCCCGCTATCGAGGTCTAATACTTTTCCCACCGCTACCCAAAAACTCATCCAACATTAATCTTGGCTCAAGAATCGCTTAATCTATAACCTGCACTATAGAGTTCGACCAAGGGCGGGGCGGCGCCGCGCAACGCAGGCCGCCGAACGCAACGCTCGCGCCCAGGCAGATCGCGTGGCGTCGCGCCCATCGAACGAAAGGACAGGTCATGGACGACCTCGAAAAAGTTGAAACCATCCGCACCAAGTGCAACGTGAGCTACACCGATGCCAAGGCCGCGCTCGACGCCGCCGACGGTAACGTTCTGGATGCCATCATTTGGCTCGAGTCGCAGGGCAAGACCCAGACCACGTCGGCGCACGCCGCCACCGAGTCCGAGCCGGTCGATGAGCCCTCGGCCGAGATGGTTGCCGCGCAGGCCGCCTACGAAAAGTCGAGCGAAAAGACCGACTTCTCCAAGAAGATGGACAGCGTGTGGGAGTACCTCAAAAAGCTCTTCCGCCTGAGCTTGGACACCAAGTTTATCGCCACGCGCCGCGACGCCATCATCCTCAACATTCCCATCCTGATCCCCATCGTCGCGCTATTTGCCTGGGGCGCCACGATATGGCTGATGCTGATTGGCCTGTTCTTTGGCATGCGCTACCGCATCGATAGCGACGGCGACGTGCCCGGCAGCATCAACAACCTTATGAATCACGCTGCCGATGCCGCGGACGACATCAAGCAAAATCTGAACGACGACAAGTAATCGCAGACGGGGGCACGCATGGCACAGATCCTGATCGTAGAGGACGAGGAGAAAATCGCCCGCTTTGTGACGCTCGAGCTGGAGCACGAGGGCTACCAGGTGGAACACGCCGCCGATGGCCGCACCGCCGTGGACCTGGCACTGGAGCGCGACTACGATTTGATTCTGCTCGATGTGCTGTTGCCGCAGCTCAACGGCATGGAGGTCCTGCGGCGTGTCCGCAAGCACAAGAATGTGCCGGTGATTATGGTCACCGCTCGCGATGCCGTGATGGACAAGGTGGCCGGGCTCGATGCCGGCGCCGACGATTACCTGACCAAGCCATTTGCGATTGAGGAGCTGTTCGCACGGATCCGCGTGGCGCTGAAGCGCTCGGAGGCCGTGCGGGCGGCTTCGGGCGTTGGGGCCGGGGAGGGCACTACGGGTGCCGCTGCGGTACCCCCGGCTGGTAACTCTGCCAAGACCTCTGCCGCGCCCTCCCCCGCCGTGCTCGCCGTTGGCTCAGTCGTGCTCGATCCCGGCCGCCGCGAAGTCACAGTCGGCGGCTCGCCTATCGCGCTCACGGCTCGCGAGTTCGACGTCCTCGCCCTGCTTATGGCGCATGCCGGCAGCGTGCTCACACGCGAGCGCATCGCGCACGAGGCGCTGGGCTACGAATACGTGGGCGACACCAACAACGTCGACGTGCACATCGCGCACCTGCGCGCCAAGATCGAGGACGCCGGCGGCGCCCGCATCATCCAGACCGTGCGCGGGGTGGGCTATGTCTGCCGTGCGTAACGCCGAGGCCAAGCGCGTCACCTCCATCGCCCGCGCCATCAACTGGGGCTATATGTGGCGCCGCTTGATGAGCTACGTCTGGCTCGATCTGTTGCTGATGGTGATTGCGGCGGCGATCCTCGTCTATGGATACAACCAGACGCTGCCCGACGGCGCGTTTACCGCAGGATGGATCCGCGGCACCACCGTTCACGGCATGTCGCTGACGCCCGCGCGCGGCTGGGACCTGACAACGCTCACCTATACCGTCGAGCTTGCGCGCACCACCAAGACTTTCCCCCTCGCGCAGGACCTCGTCACGCTATGGCCTCTCTACCTTGTCGTTGTGGGTTGGCAGGTCATCAGCGTGCTCAACATGCTCGGCGGCGCCCGCCGCGTGCGCCGCACCATGGCGCCGCTCAACGATCTGGCCCTGCGCGTGGACGAACTCGGCCGCATGCAACTCGCCGGCGGCAAAATGGAAACACTGGAGCAGGCCATCGAGCGCGCAAGCGTCGACTCGCCGAGCGTCACCACCGGCGACGCCGACCTGGCAAGCATCGAGGTCGCGCTCAACCGCCTGCTGCGCCAGATGCAAGAGGCAAAGCTGCAGCAGATGCGCTTTGTCAACGATGCAAGCCACGAGCTACGCACGCCCATCGCGGTGATTCAGGGCTACGTAAACATGCTCGACCGCTGGGGCAAAAACGACCCGGACGTGCTGGCAGAATCCATCGCGTCCCTTAAGGCCGAAAGCGAGCACATGCAGGAGCTCGTGGAGCAGCTGCTGTTTTTGGCGCGCGGCGATGCCGGGCGCACGGTCCTGCGGCGTGCGCATACCAACCTGGCTGCACTGGTCGGCGAGGTTTGCGAAGAATCGCAGATGATCGATGCCGGGCACACGTATCGGCTGGCCTTTGACGCTGCGCTTATCAGCGACCCGCGCTGCGACGCGCCCGTCGACGTGGCGCTCGTGAAGCAGGCTCTGCGCGTGATCGTGCAAAACGCCGCCAAGTATTCGGACGCGGGCACGCCCATCTCGTTTGGCGTAGCGCCGGATGCGGGCACGGGCACGATCGACATAAGCGTTGAGGACGAGGGCATCGGCATGAACCAGGAATCCGCAGCTCACGCGTTTGAACGGTTCTACCGCGCCGACAACGCACGCGATGCCGGTGCGCAGGGCTCGGGTCTGGGGCTTGCCATTGCCAAGTGGATCGTCGATAGCCATGGTGGTGTCATTGGCGTGACCTCAGTCGAGGGCGTCGGCAGCCGCTTTACGATTCGCCTGCCGCGGTAGGAAGCCCCTCGGCATAAATCAGAACCACCCTTAAAAAGGGTGGTTTGCTCTTAGGGTATAACCCACGGGCCCCGGGCTCGCGTCTAAAGGCGCGGGCCCGGACTTCGTCCAGGCCCAGTGCATCTTGACCCGTGGCGCGCCGGTCGAACCGGCAG
>JAUMNV010000102.1 GCA_031295725.1 Collinsella sp. | reverse complement strand
ATGCTGCAGATGTTTGCCATCTACTTTGCCCCGTACTACGTGTTTGGCATTTCGCTCACGCCCGATTCCAAGTGGACGGCGTGCGTCGTGGCGTTCATCATCAACTACGCCGGTTACTTTGCCGAGATCTATCGCTCGGGCCTGCAGTCCATTCCGCGTGGTCAATACGAGGCAGCCGAGGTGCTGGGCTACTCGCGCGTGCAGACGTTTCTGTATATCGTGATGCCGCAGGTCGCCAAGCGTATTCTGCCGGCGATGGGCAACGAGATCATCACGCTGGTCAAGGACACGTCGCTGGCGTTTGCCATTGGCGTGGGTGAGATGTTCTCGACGGCCAAGGCGCTGGTCGCCTCGCAGGTGAGCATGGTGCCGTTTGCGATCGCGGCGCTGATCTACTGGATTTTTAACTTTGTGGTCGAGATGCTGCTGGGCGCCGCCGAAAAGAAGCTGGACTATTATCATGACTAACTCAGTGATGAAAATCGAAAGCGCGCGCAAGGCGTTTGGCGGCAATGAGGTGCTCAAGGATATTTCGCTCGAGGTCAAGCGTGGCGAGGTCGTGGCGATTATCGGGCCTTCGGGTGGCGGCAAGTCCACGCTGCTGCGGTGTGCCACGCTGCTCGAGACACTCGACGGAGGCTCGCTCTCGTTTGGTGACCTTGCCGTTGCGACGGATGCGGGTTCGGGCGCGGTCTATGCGAAGGGCGATGTGCCCAAGCGGGCACGCTCGCGATTCGGCTTGGTGTTCCAAAATTACAACCTGTTCCCGCACTATACCGTGATGAAAAACATCATCGACGCGCCGATCCGCGTGCTTAAGCGCCCGCGCGAGCAGGCGGAAGCTCGTGCGCGCGAGCTGATCGCGCAGATGGGGCTTACGGGCAACGAGAACAAGGTTCCGTGTGAGCTTTCGGGCGGTCAGCAACAGCGCGTGAGTATTGCCCGCGCCCTGGCGCTCGATCCGGAAATCTTATTCTTTGACGAGCCAACCTCGGCACTCGATCCCGAGCTGACGGCCGAGGTGCTGCATGTCATTAAAGACCTTGCCGCGCAGAATATGACGATGGTGATCGTGACCCACGCGATGCAGTTTGCGCGCGATGTTGCCGACCGCGTAGTCTTTATGGATGGCGGCCGCATTGTCGAGGAGGGTCCTGCCGAGCAGGTCATCGACCATCCGCGTGAGCAGCGCACCCGTGAGTTCTTGAGCCGTATCGAGGGATAGGCTCAGGTATTTACTCAACTATTAATTGAGGCGAAGCCGTCGCAGGTCTTACGGTCTGTGGCGGCTTTTTGTTTGCATCGACGGGGTTCAATAATCGCCTCACAAGCTTGTCTCTTCCTCTCGCCGCCTGTATTCATACGTGCGCCGAAAGGTATGCATGGACGGCCGCCCGTGAGGGTAGGGTGGTGGCATAGGACATTTGGAGGGTGAGTCGGCTCGGTTGCCGACCATGCTGCTCCCGGGATGGCACCGACCGCGAACTCTCCCCGTTGGCGTCGCGCATTGCGCGCGGCCCTGCAAGGAGGTCATCATGGGTGCTCCCAAGACCGGTAACGTAAGGAACGTGGTGCTCGTAGGCCAAGGCGGGGTGGGCAAGACTTCACTCGCCGAGGCCATGCTCCACCTTTCCGGCAAGACCGCCCGCCTGGGCGGCCACGACGGCACCAAGCCCACGCTCGACTATGACCCCGAAGAGGTCAAGCGTTCATTCTCCATCTCGACGACCATTGCGCCTATCGACTGGAAGGGCGCGCGCATCAATGTGCTCGATGCCCCGTGCTACCCCGATTTTATCGGCGACGCCTTTGCCGCGATGAGCGTCTGCGAGACGGCTCTGTTTGTGGTCGACGCCGAGGCCGGCCCGCAGCCTACGACGGTTAAGCTCTGGTATGCCGCCGAGGACCTGCGCCTGGCGCGTGCGGTGTTCGTAAACCGCCTGTCGCGCTCCGAGGCCAGCTTTGCGACCACGATGGACCTGCTGCAGGAGCGCTTTGGCACGCGCCTGGGCGCCGTGACCCTTCCCTGGGGCGAGGGCGAGGACTTTGACGGCATCATCGACCTGGTGCGCATGAAGGCGCGCCATTGCAACGGCACCGAAGCCGTTGAGTCGGAGATTCCCGAGGAGTATCGTGCCCAGGCCGAGGAAGCCCATGACCATCTGTGCGAGCTGGTGGCCGAGGCCGACGACGAACTGATGATGAAGTACTTGGAAGGCGAGGAGACGCTGACGCAGGAGGAGCTTGAGGGCCTGCTGTCGAAGGCGATTGCCGAGCGCATCTTTGTGCCGGTCTTTGCGGGCGATTGCATTAAGGAGCAGGGCGTCAACTCGCTGATGGACGACATCGCGACGTACTTCCCGGCGCCGACCGACTACGGCGAGATGCCGCTTATCGACGGCGATTCGCTCAAGATTTCGAGTGACGATGATCGTCCGGTGGCGTTTGTGTTTAAGACCCTGGCCGATCCGCAGCAGGGCCGCATCAGCTTTATCAAGGTGCTGACGGGTACGCTTGAGCCGGGCCTTGAGCTGGTCAACGCGCGCACGCGCAAGGGCGACCGTCTGGCTCACCTGTATGTGATGTGCGGCCGCGACATGACCGAGGTCGGTCACGCCTATGCCGGCGACATTATCGTGGCACCCAAGCTGGCGGCCGAGACGGGCGATACGCTCTCGATTACCGGCAAGGTCGAGGCTGCGGCGTTTAAGTTCCCCAACTCGCAGTACCGCATTGCCATCGAGGCCGAGAATCGCGGGGACGAAGAGAAGCTCTACACGTTTATCGAGAAGGCCTGCAAGGCCGATCCGACCATGAGCATCGATCGTGACGAGGAGACCGGCCAGACCATTATCTCCGCCGTGGGTGAGGCGCAGGTTTCGGTGCTGCTCAACCGTTTGGAGGACCGTACCAAGGTCGTGGCCAAGAGCGTGCCGATCCGCATTCCGTATCGCGAGACCATCCGCCGCACGGCGAGCGCCCAGGGCCGCCACAAGAAGCAGACCGGTGGTGCCGGTCAGTACGGCGACTGTTGGCTGCGCGTGGAGCCGCTTATTGGGCCCGACGGCACGAGCGACGGCTACGAGTTTGTGGATGAGGTCGTAGGCGGCCGCATTCCACGCTCGCTGATTCCCGCCGTGGACAAGGGCGTCCAGGAGACCATGAAGGACGGCATCATTGCCGGCTACCCGCTCACGGGCATTCGCGTGGCTGTGTACGACGGCTCGTATCACAGCGTCGACTCCAACGAGATGGCGTTTCGCGCGGCGGCTCGCATCGGCCTGCGCAAGGCATGTGCCGATGCCGACCCAGTGGTGCTGGAGCCCATCGAGGAAATTACGGTGACTATCCCCGAGAGCTACGCCGGCGCCGTGATGGGCGACATCTCGGCCTCGCGCGGTCGCGTGACGGGCATGGAGACCGATGAGCGCGGAGACACCGTGGTCATTGCCCAGGCGCCGCTGGCAGAGCTGGCGGATTACTCGACGCGCCTGCGCTCTATCACGCGCGGCACGGGTGACTTTACCATGAAGCCTGCAGGCTACGAGCAGGTGCCTTATGACGTTCAGGCCAAGCTGGTTGAGCGCTATGAGGAGGGCCGCGCCAAGTAGCGTGTGACTTTGCCTGCAATGTAGGTGCTGACGAAAAGGCCGCCCTGGGTAATCCAGGGCGGCCTTTTTTGATCCCATGGGGACGGAGGAAAACGAATCATTTTTGGGTTACGGGCGGTGCGGTCGGCACTAGTCTCCGGATGCCTGGTTGCGGCCGGTGGCGTAGTCGATCTGCACGTGCGGCTGCAGGTTGTAGCAGTACACGTGGAAGCAGAGGGTCTTGCCGTGGTCCTCGACCGATTGCGCCTCAAGGCGCACGCCGCGGCAGACAAGTTCCTCTTCGTTATACATGGGTGTGACGCGATAGAGCACGTGGTTGCCCGTCTCGCGGATGTAGCCGAGAATCTGCTCCTCAAACGGCAGCATGCCTGTCTCGTTGAGATAACGCGTGCCGGTGAGGAGATTCTTGCGGTTGGCGTTTTCGCCGCAGAGCGACCAGGCGATGAGATGGCAGCGGTTGTAGAGGCTCTGGCCCGGAATAAAGTCGTAGCGCTGCTGGCGCCATCCAGCGGGATGGATACGCGAGATATCGCCGCGCTCGCCTTGACCGAGTGATTCGGGGCCCACGCAGGCGAGCGCTTTGCGGGTGCGGCCCAGGCTGTCAAGCTTGGAGAACTTCTTAAAGCAACCCTCTTCTGTAGCGCGCTCGTATTCATCGAGCGTGAATGATGGTGTGCCGAGCGGGTGCGTGCTGTCGGCGCGCAGGGCAACGTAGGGGTTGCCGGCGTAGTCGGGAATGCTGCTGAGATAAACACCGCGGGCGCGGTTGAGGTCGGGGTTTTCGACCTCGTCGATGGGGGTGGCGGCGCTGTCCGCGGAAGCGCCGTCGCCGGTGTCGGTTGCGGCGGAATCGGAGCCATCGCCAGAGTCCTGGCCGTTTTGAGGGTCCGAGGAGCTCGCCGTTCCCGATTCGAGCCGAGCGACCAGGTCCGCCTCGTCGTCGGTGCGGCTGGGACTTTCGTTTTGTTTCTCGGCCAGAGCTACCGCCTGCTCATCGCTTTGCGGCGACAGCAACTTGGGCGCTCCGTCGAGCGATCCCGTAAACAGCGCAAACCCGAGCACCACGGCGGTGCCGATGGAAAGTACTTGCTTGTAGGCGGGCTTGCGCGACATTGAGGCTCCTGGATGGACGGTTGGGAATCTACCAGTCTAGCAGGAGCCGGCAGGGGCCGTTCTGTCGAACAAATACTCAAGATTTGGGATAGACGCTACTGATTCATTTGCCTCATATGGAGCTGCGGTGGTTGTGTATGTGGGGCTATTCGGCGTTTCCCCAGATAAAACCTGCCAAAATAAACCTGTCTCTTTTTGGCGGGTTAATCGGGGGACTATTTCACCGCAACTTAGGGCACGGTTAGGGAGTGTGCACCTTAAAGAGTGGTGCCCTTGATTAGAGAGGTCGCGCTCGTCTCTCTAATTGTCTCTCTAAAGAGAAAGCCAGTTAAAGAGATAACATTGGGCTATCTAACAGTGAATTCGATACATCTCTCTAAATGTCTCTCTAAAATAAGGTGCTTATCTCTCTAAAGTTAGAGAGATATACTATACTTTAGAGAGATAAATCTATCGTTTTAGAGAGACGGAATGCCAATGCTGCTGGATGAACCTCTTGGCCTTATCGTTGAGCGCCTTCGCAGGCGGGGGACTGATGACGCATCGGTAGAAGTTAAAGCCTGCACGAATAAATTGAGCGCAGACGTATGGGAGACAGTGAGCGCTTTTGCGAACACTGCGGGTGGGCTCATTATTTTGGGCCTGAACGAAGCCGAAGGATTTGTTCCTTCGGCTAACTTTGCTATCGATAGGGTGCGCGATCAGTTTGTTTCGGGTATCGGAGACGGAGGCTCAGCGGCAGTGGTGACCCATGCGCCGCGGCACGAGCTTGATCGAGGCGAGGTCGACGGGCTCCAGGTGCTTCTGGTGCGCATCTTTGAACTTGAGCTTAAAGCGAAGCCTTGCTATATCGGCGCGCGCGGCGTGCAGAACGGTAGCTACAAGCGCGTGGATGATAAAGATATCAAGATGTCACCCGCTGAGCTATATGAGCTGCAGAGTGCGTTGCTTCCGAGCGATGCAGACGGCACGGTGGTTTCGGAGGCAACGGTCGAGGATTTGGATCCAGATGTCGTGCGGTCTATTATCGCAAATCGCCGGCTGCAGACCCCGCGCGTTTTGCGCGGGGCCGATACGCTGGAAAAGCAGCTGGTCAGACTCAATATCACTACAAAGGATGGTGCCGTGAAGCTCGCGGGGCTTCTGTCGGCGGGAATTTACCCCCAGCAGTTCTATCCCAAACTGATGATCGATGTCGCCGTTCATTCCGATGTGGAAAAATCTGCACCCGGGCAACCCCGGTTTATTGACCGCCAGTTGTGCGATGGCCCGATTCCGGCTTGCATCGAAGATGCCCTTGCCGCGATTGGACGAAACTTGCGCAAAGCGACGATAGTGCAAGGCGCTGGCAGAAGGGAGGATTGGGAAGTTCCCCAGGAGGTTTTGCGCGAGGCCTTGGCAAATGCCTGCATCCATCGAGAATATTCGCCCATGTTTGTGGGGCAGGCCGTGAGTGTCGATATCTATCCAGACAGAATAGAGATCAAAAACCCTGGCGGGCTTTGGGGCGGAAAGACGGTGGACAATCTTGCAGACGGGGAATCGCGCTGCCGAAACCCAAAGCTCATGAGCCTAATGGGGGCGACGCCGTTAGAGCATGCCGAGGGGGCCGTTGCGGAAAGCCAGGGATCTGGTATCCCGGCTATGATTCGCGAGATGGAGTCTCGTTCGCTTGGCAGGCCGAAATTTATCGTTAAGGCCGATTCGTTTACGGTGCTGCTTTCCCGGCACGGGGCGGAGCTTGCTGAAAACCGCACGTGGATTCAGAGCCATATGGGCGCCGAGCTGACGGATCGCGAAGAAACATTGCTCATGTTTATGCGGGAGCATGGGTGCGTATGCGATGTTCAAAAAATACGAGAGGCCCTGAAGTGGGATTCGGATGACATTCGTCTGATCTGCGGGGGCCTTGTGGATAAACATGCCCTGTCAAAATGCGGCAAAGACACGTTCGAAATTATCGATAGGAACAGAGAACCGTCAGCTTCGACGGCGGATAGGATCCTGGAGGCTCTCAGCGCCGAAGTGGATATGACGGCGCGAGAAATAGCGGTTGCATCGGGGGTCAGAATCTCGTCTGTCCGTTACCATCTGCCAAAAATGGCGGATAAAGGGCTCATCGAAGTAATGGGTTCATCGACGAGTCGTAACCGCCGATATCGGAAGAAGTAGATGCAGCCGGGTCGCCTCTCTAGTGCCTCTCGAAGTTAGATGGGTGCTAGGGGAGCGACTGCCTCGCGATATTTCCCCAGATAAAACCTGCCAAAACAAACCTGTCCCTTTTTGGCAGGTCAGTTAACGCAGTGCAGGTTGAGCATATGCGAGCGAGCAGGCTCCGGGTGCGGTAAGGTGACGTGAAACAAGCGGGCGCTGACCTTTTGGTCGCGCCCGTGAAGTTGAACGTCAGATTGCCGTGCCCGGGGCCTGCGCAGCGCCGAGCAGTTACGCCGTTTGTAAAACGGCGTAACCTAAAGGTTCATGTTGCCGTGGATGTAGGGGGTGACCTCGGGGGAGATATGGTCGCAGCCCAGCTCGCGCAGCGCGGACTCGATAACGGCGGGCAGCGGGGTTTTGCCCTCGGCATCAACGGCGTTGCCACCGAGGGCAGCAATCTTGGCGACATCTGCGGGTGCGGCCTCGATATGCATGCAGCCGCCGATCAAGCGCGCGCGTACCTGTGCCAGATCAAGATCGTGCAGGTAATCCTCGCAGGCGCGGATTAAATCGACTTTCTCGCGCGTAAGCTCCTCGCCCGTGGGAACGCGCGTGGCAAGACATGCTCCCGCCGGCAGGTTCCAAACGGGATAGCCCCATGCGCGCAGCAGCTCGCGCTCTTCGTTCTTGGTAAAGCCGACCTCCATAAGAGGGGAGCGTACGCCGAGCTCTTCTGCCGCGCGCATGCCAGGGCGGTAGTCACCGCGATCGCTTGCGTTGCTGCCATCGATGACGGTGGGAAAGCCGAGCGACTTGGCGTGGTTGACAATGGCGGTAAAGCCGGCGTGCTTGCAGTGGTAGCAGCGATTGGCATCGTTGCAGGCTACTTGGGGGAGCTGCAGCTGATCGACCGAAAGATTGAGCACGGGGAGCTTAAAATGCGCCCCTTCATTGGCTTGTCCATCAACGGACCGCTCAAACGAAGCCTGTTCGGGCGTACCGATGAGCGGCGTGGTGAGATGGACGAGAAGGGTATTGGTAGGCATGATGCGGGCGCAGACCGCGGCCAAAAAGCTGCTGTCGACACCACCGGAAAAGCCGATGGCGACGCGTCCGTATGCCAAAAGCAGCTGCTCGAGTGCTGCGAGTTTGTCCTGAAGCTCCTCTGCGGGTGCGGTGGTGTCTGAAAGCATGAAAGTTCCTTACAGTTATTAAAGCTCGGATGAAACTATAATCCCACCGAGCTGCTTGTCATAAGACTTCCAGCTATGTAACGAAAGTGCAATATGCTATATACGTTATATACAAGCTTGTAAAGTGCGGTAGAGTGGCAGTAATGCAATCCGGCGAGGGGGACCGATATGATCAAGGCTGTTATTTTTGACATGGATGGAACGCTGGTCGATACCGAGCGTTTGGGGATTAGGGCCTGGAAGGCAGGCGCCGCTGAGCTGGGGCTCGCGATTGATGATGCGCTGATCCATCAGTTTATCGGTCGCACGCTACCCGATGTCATGGACATCCTCGATAAGCATTACGGCAGCCACGAGACCGCCGAGGCGATCTATGTCCGCCACAAGGAGATTCGCGACGAGATGGTCAAGACCGATCTGGAGCTTAAGGCCGGCGCTGCCGAGTGCATAGACGAGCTGTTGGCTGCGGGCTATCACGTAGGCCTTGCAACGTCATCGCGCCATGTTACGGCCGAGCGCAACCTTAAAGCATTCGGCCTCTTTGACAAGTTTGAGACCGTGACCTGCGGCGACGACGTTGTGCACGGCAAGCCCGACCCCGAGATGTATCTGCTCGCCTGCGAGCGCGCGGGCTTTGCTCCCGAGGAATGTGCCGTGGTCGAGGATTCGCGCAACGGCTGCGTCTCGGGCATTACGGCCGGCTGCCACGTCTTTGCCGTTCCTGACATTGTTCCGCTGCCGCAGGACGTGGTGGATGGCTGCGAGGCCGTGCTCGATACGTTGTTCGACCTTACGGCGGCAGTCAAGGCCGTGCGCTAGACAATTGCGGTGTTGAAACGAGCAATTGCCCACGTTTGCGCTTAAGCAAAAGGGGTCCGGCAATGGTCGGACCCCTTTTGCTTAAGCGGCGACATAGCATACTTGCGTGTGTGCTATAGATACGCACCGAGGTTGATGGCCGTGGCGTCGGTCTGGCCGCTTGCCTGAGTGCTGGCGCGTTCCAGCAGGAACGGCCGCACGAGTTCTTGGCGGTTGATGTCCTCGATGGCCGTGACCGCGGTGACGGTGCGCGCGGCAGAGCCGATGTGGACGTGCTTGTTCTTCGTCGGCGCCTTGTTCTCGATTTGCTCCATGAGCAATTGAACGCCCTTGCGGCCAATCTCGTAGCCCGGGGGCGCTACCGTAGTGAGCGGGACCGCTCCGCTCCAAGCGAGTGGGTTGCCATCGCAGCCTGCTACGCGTACTTGCCCGGGGACAGAGATGCCCTTGTCGACCAGCGCCGAGATAACGCCCGAGGCCAACACGTCGGTCAGGCCGACGACAAAATCGGGGCGTTCGTCGGCGGGACGCTCGGCGATTTGGGCACCGATACCGTAGCCGTCGGCAGCGGTATTCCATTCGCCGGCGTCGATGACTTCGATCTTGATATCGGGGTGCAGGGCAAGGGCCTTGTGAATGCCAAGGACGCGCAGGGTGAGTTGCATAAATGCTGCTCGGCCGACGACGACAATATGGTGCGCGCCGCGGGCGATGGCGAGTTCGGCAATGATGCGACCCTGGGCCTCGTTGTCGGCCGCTACGTAGTAGCCGGGCTCGGAGCAATGGATGTCCAGGTGGACGATTGGCACGGGCATCTTGGTCATGGCGGGGTGCCAGTCGGGGGATGCCATGGGCTGAACCATGACGCCGGACATCTGGGTGCCCATAAAGTAGCGCAGGTAATGGTCCTCGAGAATATCGTCGTTATCGGCGTTGGCGATGAGCAGGTCGTAGCCGTGCTTGCGTGCCTCGTTGTGGGCGCCGCTGGCGATTTGGAGCGAAAAGCCGTGATCGAGACGGGGGAGCACCAGGCCAAAGGACTTGGTGGCGCC
This sequence comes from Collinsella sp., assembly GCA_031295725.1. Taxonomy (GTDB): domain Bacteria; phylum Actinomycetota; class Coriobacteriia; order Coriobacteriales; family Coriobacteriaceae; genus Collinsella. Next base: position 2,660 of record JAUMNV010000102.1, on the reverse strand, counting down.
GCCCGCGAGCTGGCGAGCGCTTTGGTTGGGCAGGTAGCCAAGGCGATTGATGGTCTCGTTGATGAGCTTGAGGGTCTCGGGGCGCAGCTTTTCGGGGTGGTTGAGCGCGTTGGAAACCGTGCCCAGCGAGACCCCTGCCTCGCGCGCGACATCGCTGATTTTTACCTTTGCCATAGCGGCCCCTTTGATGCGTTTCAAGTACAAGCCAGATTGTAGCATCCCAAACCTTCCAAAAAGGGACAGGTTTATTTTGGCAGGTTTTATCTGGGGAAACACCGTTGCCAGCGCGACCACCACGAAGGGGACAGGCACCTTTGTGGTGGTTTGGATCGGCTGGACGTGTGTGCATCGGGTGGTATCTAAGTTGAGATACCACTTCTGGTATATCAGCTTGCGTTTGCGTGAGTACAATACTCGAACGTTATACGTCTCAGCGCCCCTTGTGCGTGGACGTCTTGCAGTCACGCGAACGAAGGGATTTATCCTATGTGCGGAATCGTCGGCTACACCGGCTCTGATATTGCAAAGAACATCCTGGTCACGGGCCTCAAGCGTATGGAGTATCGCGGCTATGACTCCTCGGGTGTCGCGCTCGAGGTGGGCGAGGGCGCCGCGGCGCACCTCGACGTCATCCGCCGCGTGGGCAAGGTCGCGGGCCTGGAGAGCGAGCTTTCCAACATCGACAGCGACGCTACCTGCGGTATCGGCCACACCCGTTGGGCCACTCACGGCAAGCCTTCGGTCGTTAACGCTCACCCCCACACCAGCTGCGACGGTCGTATCGCCATCGTCCACAACGGCATCATCGAGAACTTCGCCGAGCTGCGCGAAGAGCTGGAGGGCCGCGGCCACCACTTTAAGAGCGAGACCGATACCGAGGTCTTCGCGCATCTGATCGAAGGGGCTTATGCCGAGACGCACGACCTGATGGCCTCCGTGCGCGAGGCTTGCACCCACGTGGTCGGTGCCTATGGTCTGGCCGCCGTGTGCGCTGACGAGCCCGGCGTGATCGCCGTGGCTCGCAAGGATTCCCCGATCGTGGTCGGCGCGGGCGAGACCGGCGCCTATGTCGCCTCCGACGTCATCGCGCTCATCGACGCAACCCGCGACGTCGTGGTGCTCGAGGACGGTCAGTTTGCCAAGCTCACGCCCGCAGGCGTCGAGTACACCGACGAGGCCGGCAACGTTATCGAGCCCAAGGTCACCCACATCGACTGGGACCTGGACATGGCAGAAAAGGGCGGTTATCCCGACTTTATGCTCAAGGAGATTCACGAGCAGCCGCGCGTGGTGCGCGACACGCTGGTGGGCCGCATGACGCCTGCTGGCGAGCTCGATATTGACGAGCTGGGCCTTTCGCTCGAGGAGCTCAACGACATCGATCGCGTCTACGTGATCGCTTGCGGCACCAGCTATCACGCTGGCCTCATTGCTAAGAATCTCATCGAGGGCTGGGCTCGCATCCCCACCGAGGTGGAGGCGGCCAGCGAGTTCCGCTATCGCAACCCCATCATCACGCCGACGACGCTCGTCGTGGCCGTGTCCCAGTCGGGCGAGACGGCCGATACCCTTGCCGCCATTCGCGACGCGCGCATCAAGGGTGCCAAGGTCTTCGGCATCACCAACGTGGTGGGCAGCCCCGTGGCGCGTGAGAGCGACGGCGTCATCTACACCAAGGCCAACAAGGAGATCGCGGTCGCCTCGACCAAGAGCTTCATCGGCCAGGTCGTGAGCCTTACGCTTTTGGCCCTGCTGCTGGCGCAGGTCAAGTACCGCTTGACCACCAAGCAGGCGCGCATGCTGTTCCGCGAGCTTTCCGATACGGCCGAGCAGATCCAGTGGATTTTGGATACCCAAACCGAGGCCGTTCATGAGGCCGCCCTGCTGTGCAAGGACGCGCAGTCGGCGCTGTTCGTGGGCCGTGGCATGGGTGCCGCTATTTCCTACGAGGGCGCGCTTAAGCTCAAAGAGGTCAGCTACCTGCACGCCGAGGCCTACGCCGCCGGCGAGATGAAGCACGGCCCCATTGCCTTGATCGACCCGGGCTTCCCTGTCATCGCCGTGGCCACCAAGAGTGCCACCTACGACAAGGCCGTGTCGAACCTTATGGAGTGCAAGGCGCGCGGTGCCAAGGTCATCGTCGTTGCCACCGAGGGCGACGAGGAGATCAACAAGATTGCCGACTGCATCATCCGCGTGCCGGCAGTCCGCGACGTGTTCAGCCCCATCACGGCGAGTGTCCCGCTGCAGCTGCTCGCCCGCGAGGTCGCCATCCTGCGCGGCTGCGACGTCGACCAGCCCCGTAACCTGGCGAAAAGCGTTACTGTCGAGTAATCGAGTTCCGTCGTTCTAACAACTAAGGCCCGGCTCCGTTGTGGCGGAGTCGGGCCTTGTTTCATTTGACCAGATAAAACCTGCCAAAATGAACCTGTCCCTTTTTGGCAGGTTAGCGGAGCTTACTGGTCTCAAAGTACTCGGGGAACTGGTCCAGAACCTCGGTTTGGTTGCGGAACATCATGTGCAGGTGCTTGCTGACCAAAAAGCTCGCTTCGATGGGGTCGCGACCGGCGATAGCGCGGCGAATCTGCTTGTGCTCGTTCACGATGTCCTGATTGTCGAGAACCTGCGTGGCGGCGCGCAGCCAGCGGAAGCGCTCCAGG
>JAUMNV010000096.1 GCA_031295725.1 Collinsella sp. | reverse complement strand
ATGCCTGGTGGGCAGCCCAGCGCCATGCCTACATCGAGAAGAACGACATCCTTCTGTCCGACTATCCGTCCTGGGAATGGGTCAGCCCGTACGACTTTTGGCGGACCATCTTCCCCGAGGGTTTCCTGCAGCCCCGCGGCGGCCAGTGGGGTAGAATCACAGCGGCGGATTCCCGCGCGCGGGCGATGCTTTCCCTTGGAGGTGTCGCTTATGTCGAAGGTCTTTGAAGCCCTCGCCGCCCTGGCGGCGGTGGGCACGTTTCTCGACTCGTACGAGATCAAGTTCAGGATTCGGAGGCGCGCGCGGACTGTGCGCGATGAAGGGCGGCGGGGACGTCGCAGCAAAAAATAAGGCCGGGGTTGCAGCCCCGGCCTTTGAACCTGAAATCCGCATCGCCCGCGTAACCGGTTAGCCACCTGCGCGGGGTCCGCTTCTTTCATTTCTGATTTTACCCGGTGGGGCGGCTCTTTTGCAGCCGCTCCACCGTTTTTTTACGCCTGCCACCAAGGGTGCCCGAAGGCACCGTGCGGCGGCGCTAGTGCTTGGGCCCGCGGCGCTTCTGCTCGGGCGTCGGCGGCTCGCGCCGACGCCGGGTTTCACCCTCGCCTGCAAGACGCGCCCGCTCGTCGGCGAGTTTCTTGCACTCTGCGGCGAGCTCGGTCGCCTTGATCAGGTTGCTCGACATCATGATCGCCGTGCCGCCGCGCTGCAGGCGGTGGATCTCTTGATCGAGATCGGCGATTTGCTCGTCAAGCTGGGCGATCATCTCGACGCGGGTATCGACCTGATTCGCGGCGGCCATGGCCATGCGACGCTGGGTCTCGGCGGCTGCCGCCGCGGTGGCCATGGCCACGCGGCGGCGCTTTGCCAGGGCGCCCTTGTGCCTGCCCTGGACGCGGCCGCGCTTGGCCTTTTCGATACGACCGCGCTGGCGCTCGAGCTCCGCGACCTCCCGCTGCAGCTGCTCGAGGGCGGCACCCTCCTGCTGAAGCTCCGCGCGAAGGACCCGAAGGCGCTCGTTCCTTGCTTTGATTTCCTCGTTGAGCTTGACGCGATCGGCATGGCCGATCAGGCCAGCGCCGCCCTCATGGACGGTCGGCTGCTCATCCATATACCTATCTTTATTGGAACGGTGGTCGATTGACTGCGGAGCGCTGCCCGTCATTGCCGCCGCCTGGGCGAGATGCCTGTTTGCGATTCCCGCCCAGGCGGCGCGGATGGACGTCAGCTCGGCCTTCTCGGCATCAAACGCCTTGGTGCCGTCCATCTTGGCGGTGACGGCCACTGGCGTCTTGGTCTTGCGGTCGTCCTTGGTGAGGCCCTGGGCCTCTGCCTGGGACATGGTCCGACGCTCACCGTCCTTGAAGTTGTATACCTTCTCGATGCCCTCAGCCTTGGCGGCCTTCCAGTCCCTCGCCTCAACCATGACGTTGCTGCCGTCGGGGTAGCGGCACAGGTAGACCTTGGTGGACTTCTGGGCTTTCGGGCGCTCGAAACCGCCGGGGCCGATCGCGAGGGCGCTCACGAGGACGTGGGCATGCGGGTTGCCGTCACCTGAATCGTGGATTGCCCAGTCGCAGGCCCTGTCATTGAACAGGCTGCAGAAATCGAGGACACAGGCCCGCTGGCCGTCCAGGTCGAGCTCGCGCGGCAGGGCGAACTCGTAGCGCTTCGCGACGAGTTCATTGCCCCCGGCGTATACGCGCTGGGCCTCGTTCCAGATGGTCTGGCGGTCGAGGGCGGGCATGCCACCGGGAAGGACTATGCCGGTATCGGCGATGCGCTCGGCGCGGGCATAGCGCTTGAGCTCGCCTGTGGCCTCGTCCCGTAGCGTCTCGCCGCTCTGGTAGGCGGCCGACGCGACGGCCGACGAGCCGCGCGCGGGCGCGATGCCGCGAGCGTTGAGGTGGTAGATGGCCATGGCGTCTGCCTCCTTCCAGGCAAGCGAGCGAAGTGAGCGCGCAGCGTCGCGGCGGTCCGTGAGCGTGGTCGCGAACGGGCGCGGCGGCGCGCAGGGCAAGCGAGCGAAGTGAGCGCGCAGGCACTTCAGAAACCGTGAGCCGCGTCAGGCGAACGGTCGGTGATGTGCCGGAGAGGCCCGCCGCCCAGGCGCGCACGCAATGTCTCACTCTCGCAGCGGCGTAGCCGCGAGAAAGTGAGACTAAGTGCGCCCTACCTATGGTAGGGATATACCCGGCTCGCGATATTTTAACGCGCGAACGGGTATATTTGCTTGCAGAGAACAACACCGACGAGCAGGAAGGGCGGTCGATATGACAGCTTCGATTGACGAGCAAATCGCGCGCAAGAGGGCGGCGGCGGACAAGCAGGCCGCGCGCGCAGCGGCGCTGAAGAAGGAGCTGAAAGACCTCGAGAAGAAGAAAGCGGCCGCCGAGCGCAAGGCCCGCACGCATCGCCTTGTCGAGATCGGCGCGATCCTCGAGCAGGCAACTGGCCTGACCTTTGATACCGAGGACAGCCGCCGAGCTCTGTCCACGGCACTGAACGAGCAGCTGTACTACTCCAACGGCGTGGCGTTTACCCGCGGCGGGGACATCGCCAGCGCCTGCGGCGAGCCGGACGGGGATCAGCGATGAACGTCACCATCACTTTTAAGAACAGGGTCGAGAGCTTCTACACCCGCGCCGACGGGTCGGCGGCGTTGAGCAAGGACGTGCTAGAGCTCACCGCCGACGGGTCGGCGACGGTGCTCTGGAGCCGCCTCGAGTTCGACAGGGGCGGCGGCGATGACGGGACCAAACCCCGCGTCGAAAAAGGCTACAGCCGCGAGGTGTTGCGCCTGCCGCCCGCGGCGGCACTCGGTCCCGGCGGCAGCCTGGACGAGTTTTGGACTCGCGCTGCCCAGCACTGCGACGTGGTCGAGGTCGAGGTCGACGGCAAGCTCGTGTACCCGTTCTGATCCCGGCGGCACAGCAAAACCTACGAGAACCCCGCGAACCCTCTGAGGGTCCGCGGGGTTCTCGTCATTCTCCACCTGGGCCGAGCAGCTTCATGGCCATGCGGCCGCGGCGCCACCACGGCGTGGCCGCGATCGCCTGCTGGCGTTCTGCGAGCGATGCGAGCTTTCCGGCGAGCTCCGCGACCCTGGCGTTCGCCTCGGCGAGTTGCGCCTTGGCCGCGCCCTCGGCGCGGGCGGCGCGGTCGCGCTCGGCCGTAAGCGCCTCCATCAGCTCGGCGTTGCGGGACCGTTCGATTTCCAGTTGGGCGGCCAGGGAGTCGACCAGGGAGTCCGGGGCGGGTGCAGCGGGCGCGTCGGCTGGCTGGCGGGACGGTTTGCCGGGGTTCTTCAGGGCATCGGCGATGGCTGCGGCGGCGAAGTCATCGAGAAAATCGGTGTTCCCGTTTCGTGAAACATGGTTTCCCAGTCCCAGCTTCTCGATGTAGTTCGCGACTGTGCGCTTTGAAACACCCAGTTCAGACGCTATTTCACGCTTCGTTATGCCCATTGGTCAACCTATCGTCAATCGGGAATGTTTCCCGGGAAACATCGGGAAGTTTCACGGCGGTTCCCGATGATTTTACCGTTTCCCGTTCCCGTTTTTCCCGTTTCTCGTTCTCCGCGTCGGCACGTTTCCAGTACTCCTCGATCCCGGTATCCAAGCCGATGGCCTTCTGTGCGAGCTCCAGCCTGGTCATGGCGGACTGCGGCGGGCTCAGGTGCCCGCGGTCGCTGGCGCTCGACCAGTACTCGTCGAGCGCTGCCCTGAGCTCGACCATCGCGGGGTTGTACGGCTCGTACAGATCATCCGGCTTCGGTTTTTCCGACTCGGCGGCGTCCTTCGGCACATCGCGCAACCACTTGATGACGGTCGTGCGCGAGATACCGAGCTCGCGGGCGATGGCGCTATGGCTGGCGTCGGGATGTGCCGCAGCGTACTCGCGGACGAGCTCGGCCTTCGGTTTTCGCCCGTTTCCTTCACGCCAATTGTCGTTGTTAATATCGCGAATAGCCCGTGCGCCCTCAAGGTGCTTTGCCTGAGATCGCCCGTTTCTCTTGTTTTTCGGCAACTCGATGGCCGTGCGGCGCTCAATTCGGTCGCGGGTGAGCTTGTGGATGATGGGGTCGTAGTACACCTCGATCGCGGAGAGTGCGTCATCCTCGGTGAAGTGGTTGTCCTCGCGCTCCGTCAGGCCCTCGAGTGTCGGCACGAGCGCGAGCGCGTCGGCCTCGAGCTCCTCATACGGGATGCCGCATTTCTTGGCGTAGGCGGCCAGGACGTTGAGGCACCAGTAGCGGTGGTGGTCGGTGGCCTTCGTCTCGACCTCCCCACGCCACCAGTCGTAAAGGTCGCGCTTGCAGGTCCAGCGCCCGGGGGCCTTGCCCTCGACGATGCGCGCCTGGTACCACTCCGGCCAGAGCTTCTTGGCGCGCTCGATGGGGGTCCGCCCGGCGGTGCGCATGAGCTCTATGAATTCGGCGCGGTCCTTGCCGCCGCGGACGCCGGCGTATCCGAGCAGGTAATCCATGCTGCAGAGCCAAGGTTTCCCGTCCTCGCCGTTGTGCACGAACGCCACGGCCTCGTACTTGTCCTTGATTTTCGACCTCTCGGTCTTGCCATTCAGCTTCGTCGGCGTGCCGGGCATCCTGAAGGGCTGGTAGATGCCCTGGTGTTGGACTTCCTCGAGCGTCGAGACGGTGTCGCGCCAGATGTAGTCCGTGAGCATCGCCTTGAACTCCTGCAGAAATGGCACGACACGCGGCACCAGCGGGATCGGCTGGTCAAGTACGTAGTAGAGGTGGAAACCCGTACCTGAGTTCACGAGGAAGGTCGGCTGGGGGAGAGACACCCACTTATCTGCCGCAAACGCCGGGTCACGGCCGTTGCGGAACTGCTTCAGCATATTCTTCAGTTCCTGCACGCCGACGCCGTCGAGGTCGATTGCGAACGCGTGCAGGAACCGCGCGTTCGCAGCGACGCGGCTCTTACCGAAATACGACACGGGAGCGCAGAAGACGGACTCGTTCTTCCTGTTCGAGTCGATGACGCGCTCCATCACGCCGTCGAGGTCATCGGTCAGCGTGAACCGCTCGACCACGGGGACGTCGTGTTTACGGCCCGTCTTGGTCTTGACCGTCTTGGTCACGTTGGTGATCTGGATGGCGATGCCGTTGGGATGGCCGCCGCCCCTCTCGTGCCACGGGACCTCCTCGCCGCGGGGCTGCAGGAAACCCTCGGGGAAGATGGTCCGCCAAAAGTCGTACGGGCTGACCCATTCCCAGGACGGATAGTCGGACAGAAGGATGTCGTTCTTCTCGATGTAGGCATGGCGCTGGGCTGCCCACCAGGCAT
>JAUMNV010000041.1 GCA_031295725.1 Collinsella sp. | reverse complement strand
CTCGCCGTTATGCGTGAGTACGGCAACCAGATCGCCGAGGCCCGTCAGCACCCGCTGACCATGCGTCGCTACATGTGGAAGCTTTCCTACTAATCACAAGTAAGTAGACCTTACGGGTTGATTGAGAGGGGATGGGGTTTGCGCCCCGTCCCCTTTTTTGCTTTGGGGAGGGCGTGTCCGTCGTGCCATAAAACCCCAGATAAAACCTACCAAAATAAACCTGTCCCTTTTTGGCAGGTGGGGAGGAGATGCGTATGATCAAGGCAGTGCTGTTTGACATGGACGGCGTGCTGGTCGATACCGAGTGGTTCTACAACCGTCGCCGCGTGGCGTTTATGGAAGAGAAGGGGTTCCACTTTGACGAGATTCCCGATCTTTCGGGGTCTAACGAGCCTGCCATTTGGGAGGCGCTGGTGCCCGACGATGTTGAGCTGCGCGAGCGCCTGCGCGTGGAGTACAAGCAGGTCTACAGCCCGGACCACCCCGTTCCGTATGCCGAGCTGCTCAACAAGCAGACGGAGCCGGTGATGCGCGAGCTGCACGAGCGTGGCGTGAAGTGCGCTATCGCGAGCTCGTCCTATCGCGAGCTGATCGACGAGCTGGTGGATATCGCCGGTATCGCCGACGTGCTGGACTACACCATCAGCGGTCACGAGTGCAGTGCGTTTAAGCCCGATCCCGAGATCTACCTGCGTGCCATGGAGATGCTGGGGGTGGAGCCTGCCGAGTGCCTGGTTATCGAGGACTCGCCTTTGGGTATCGAGGCCGGCAAGCGCTCCGGCGCCCGCGTCCTGGCACTGCGTCCGCACGAGGGCGTCAACCTGGACCAGTCCGCCGCCGACACCATCATCGACAACCTGACCGACATCCTACCTGCCATCTAGCAGCAAACCACCACAAAAGGGACAGGCACCCTTGTGGTGGTTTTTATTGGGGCGACGTTTTTTGAAGGCAGTCGATGCTAAAACCACCACAAGGGTGCCTGTCCCCTTTGTGGTGGTCCATGCTACAATCGCGGGCATGCCTCACAACTAGATCTGCCTTCGAAAGGAGCCTACGTGGCGAACGCCATCGATCAGCTCACGGACCGCGTGCTCGTGCTCGGCCGCCTCACCATCGTCCGCCGCGCCATCACCGCCGTGGCGGTCACCATTTCCGCCGTTCTCCAGACATTTCTGATCCAGGCGTTCATTCGGCCCGCCGACCTGCTTCCGAGCGGTCTCACCGGCGTCGCGGTCCTGCTCGATCGCGTTACCTCGCTCGGCGGCGTTCACATCGACATCTCGCTCGGTATGCTTGCGCTTAACATCCCCGTGGCGCTCCTATGTTGGAGCGGCATTAGCAAACGCTTCGTCATCTTCTCGATGATGCAGGTCGTGCTCTCGTCGCTGTTCCTCAACGTCTTTCACTTCGCCCCGTTTTTGGGCGACAAGATCATGCTCATCATTTTTGGCGGCGTGGTCTCGGGCCTGGGCGCTGCCATCGCGCTCAAGTCCGGCGCATCCACCGGCGGCACCGACTTTATCGCGCTGTGGGTCTCCAACCACACGGGCAAGACCATCTGGGGCGTCATCTTTGGTTTCAACTGCTTTATCCTGGCGATCTTTGGCTTTATGTTTGGCTGGGACAATGCGGCGTACTCCATCGTGTTCCAGTTTATTTCGACCAAGACCATCGACAGCTTCTATCGTCGGTACGACCGCGTGACGCTGCAGATCACGACGCGCAAGGCAAACGAGGTCATGACCGCCTATGTTGACCATTTTCAGCACGGCATTAGCTGCGCCGAGGTCATCGGCGGATACAGCCGCGAGAAGATGTACCTGCTGCACGCCGTTGTCTCGACCTACGAGAGTCAGGACATTATCAAGCTGGTGTGCGACATTGATTCCGGTGCCGTGATCAATGTGTTTCACACGCTCAACTTTGTGGGCGGCTGGTGGGGCGGTCATGTCGACGAGCCCATGCCCACGGCCGTACCTGATCCCGACAAGCCCGCGCGCATGGCCAGCAGGCAGGCGCGCCTCAGCGAGCAGGACAGCCTGCAGCAGGACGACGGCAGGTAGGGTATTGGCATTTTGCCGCCCTGGCGCAACCCTTCCGTATGAGCCCCTCGAAAGCCTCGCTGCTTTCGAGGGGCTTTCGTTTTCCCAGATAAAACCTACCAAAATGAAGCTGTCGCTTTTTGGTAGGGAGGGTGTATCGTTTTATCATTATGAGGTAACATGAAACTAGACGTTATATACGTATTAGTTATTTCGATATTTCGATAAGAGTGATCAGATATGCCCGCGCCCAAAAATGCACCGCTTTACCAGCAGATTTACGACGAGATCAAGGATGCGATCGAGAAAGGTGTTTATGCACCCAAGGAGCGTATTCCGTCCGAGCTTGAGCTAGCCGAGCAGTACGACGTGAGCCGCATTACGGTGCGCCGCGCCGTCGAGGAGCTGTGCTCCGATGGCTACCTGGTTAAGCAGCAGGGCCGTGGTACCTTTGTCTCCACGCCGCACATCAATCGTCAGTTCCACGCTTCGACGCTGCAGACGTTTACCGCGCTGTGTGCCAGCAACGGCATGAAGGCGGGCGCGCATGTGGTCGATCGCCAGATTGTGCCGGCACGTCAAAACGAGATGGAGTTCTTTGGCCTGCAAAAGGACGCGCTGCTGCTGCATATCAAGCGCGTGCGCACAGCCGACGGCGAGCCCATCTTTGAGGAGAACATCTTTGTGCCGTTTGACGCCTACCGTGAGCTGTTGACGGCCGATCTTGAGGACAAGTCGATTTTTGCCGAGGTCGAGCGTGTTGGCGGAACGCCGATTGTCTCGGTTGGCTACCGCACGGTCGAGGCCGTTCGTGCCAATACCGAGCAGGCGGCCGAG
>JAUMNV010000211.1 GCA_031295725.1 Collinsella sp. | reverse complement strand
TCATGGCTGTTTCCTTTCGCCCTTGGTAGCTAGTTAGAACATCGGTCAGTTGCAAGTCATTTCAAGGTCATATACCGTGCAATATCAGGTTAAATAGCAAAAATCAGCACATACATGCCCTAGAAACATGCAGCAATGTCGCGCTAAAACCCAACGACCTCAAAATGACTCTGTTGAGGCAATTCGCCCCATGCGGACAGAGACGATTGTTATCGTCGTCGGGAAATTGCGCGCTGGCGTCGGATGGCATTGTCTGCAGTGGTGATGATCGTTACGAACTGCATCTGCCTCTCCTTTCACCTATCGCCGGGCGCAATTCTAATATCGTAAACGGTACCTTTTCCTCGGTAAGCGGTTGTTTTTCCGTCTCCGTTTTCGATGGTCGCTATATTACGCTAAAGTGCCCGCAGCACAGGCGACAAATTCAAATTTCTGAAAAGTTTTTTCATTACTTTGTGAAGCGTGGTGCAAATACGCTCCGTTCCTGCGAAAATACGCCCGACTACGAATTGATGGTTATAACGTCTGAAACAATCTCGAAACGAAAGGCTCGCTTTTATGCAAACTTACGAATCGGACGCCAATATCGGAAACATTAAGATTCTCGCCGTCGACATGGACAAGACGCTGCTGACCGACGAGCGCGTGCTGCCCCAGGGTCTTGATGAGCGCCTGGACAAGCTCGCCGACGCCGGCATCGTATTCTGCCCCGCCAGCGGACGTCCCGCCCCCAAGCTCGAGGAGATGTTCGAGGGCATCAAGAACCGCCTCGCCTTTTGTCCCGACAACGGAGCGTGCGTGATCTATCGCGGCAGCTATATCTATAAGAGCAATATTGACGTGAAGCTGTACCAGCAGGTCTTGAGCCGTGCCTCGGAGGATCCTCGCGCTGTCCCCGTCCTGTGCTGCTTCGACGAGTTCTACGTGCTTGCCCGCGACCATCAATACCACGACGAGATCAGCGTCTACTACAACACGATCAACTACGTCGACAGCTTTGAGGACCTTGATATCGAGTCCAACAAGATCTCGATCTTCTTCCCGGCCTATGATGCCGAGCCCGCATTCCGCGAGAGCTATAGCCCCGAGTTCTCGGACAAGCTCTACGTCACCAATGCCGGCCGCGAGTGGATCGACTTTATGAACCTGGGCGTCGACAAGGGCGCTGGCGTCGCGCACCTGTGCGAGCAGCTCGGCATCGATATCGCCGATGCCGCCGCCGTGGGCGACACCTACAACGATATCCCCATGCTGGAGCGCGTCGGGCACAGCTTTATCGTGGACAATGCCGAGGAGCACATGAACGCGCACGCCAAGTGGCGCATTCCGAGCAACAACGACGGGGGCGTACTGACGCTCATCGACGCCATCTTGGCGGCTCGTTAACGTGGCTCATCGGACCTGGCCGGGCGAGGCGGGTAAGTTTTTCGTTCGGTCAGGTCCTGGGCTCGCTCGGAAAGCACATTAAGTGCTTTCCGGCTCGTGCGGAATCTACGAAAAACTTACCCGCCTCGCCCGGCCAGGTCCTGCGGTGACTTGCTTGCCGCCTGGATGGCGTCTTGGCGTCTAGATACTTGGCTGATTTTTATTGAACGAAGGACGCTCCTTGTTGATGAGGGGCGTCCTTCTGGTTTTGGTTACTTTGGAATTGTGGTCGTGCCCTTACTTGGCGTCTGCCCAGGTCACTCCAGTCGAAGCTTCGGCGATTAGGGGGACGCGGAGGTCTACTACGTGTTCCATGACGTCGCGGACCATGGTGGTTAGGCGCTCGACTTCGTCGACGGGGCACTCAAAGTCCAGTTCGTCGTGTACCTGCAGAATCATGTGGGCGGCAAAGCCCTCTTCTTCCAGGCGGCGGCTCACACGGGCCATGGCGATCTTGATGATGTCGGCCGCGGTGCCCTGCATGGGGTGGTTCATGGCCGTGCGCTCGCCAAAGCCGCGGAGTTGCGGGTTTTTGGCCTTGAGCTCCGGAATATGGCGTCTGCGGCCATACATGGTCTCGGCGTAGCCCATCTGCTTGGCGCGCGCCACCACGTTGTCGAGGAACGTACGCACGCCCGGGTAGGCCTCGTAGTAGCGGTCGATCATGTCGCGCGCCTCGGCCATCGAGATATGCAGCGACTGCGACAGGCCGTAGGCCTGCTGACCGTACACAATGCCAAAGTTCACGGCCTTGGCGCGGCTGCGCAGGTCGGGTGTCACCTCGGACACCGGCACGCCAAATACGCGCGCGGCCGTCTCGGCATGGAAGTCCTCGCCCTCGTTAAAGGCGCGCACCAAGTGCTCGTCACCCGAGAGATGCGCCAGCAGACGCAGCTCGATCTGCGAGTAGTCCACCGCCAAAAAGACGCTTCCCTCGCCTGCCGAAAACGCCGTCTTGACGGTACGACCCAGCTCCGAGCGCGTCGGGATGTTCTGCAGGTTCGGGTCGCTCGAGGACAAACGCCCCGTTGCCGTGATGGTCTGGTTGTACGTAGTGTGCACACGACCGTCACCACGGCGCAGCGGGCCCAGCGTGTCCAGATAGGTGGACTTGATCTTAGACTTCTCACGCCAGTCCAAGATCAGACGCACGATTTCGTGGTCACGCGCAAGGTCGCTCAGCACCTTGGCGTTGGTCGAATAATAACCGCGCTTAGTCTTCTTGAGGCCCTTGGTCGGAAGCCCCATAACGTCAAACAGCACGTGCGAGAGCTGCATGGGGCTGCCGATGTTAAAGGTCTCGTCACCGGCAAGGTCGCGAATGCTTCGCTCGACCTCGGTAATCTGGGTCGCCAGGCCCTCGGACAGGCTATGCAGGCGGTCGGGATCCACGAGCATACCCGCGCGCTCCATCTTGGCAAGTACCGGAACGAGCGGCATCTCGATGCCATCGAACACGTTGACGGCGTTCTCGCGGGCCATGCACTCGCGCAACGGCGCCACGAGCGCCAGCGTCAAGGCCGCCGTGCGAGCGGCAGGTGCCGGAGCGTCCTCGCCGGCACCCTCTGCACCGCGCGCCGCAGGCAGCGCCATCTGCAGATAGGTATCGGCCAGATACGCCTCATCGAACTCGGAGCGGTCGGAATCCAGCAGGTAAGCGGCAACCACGGTATCGAAGATGCGCGTGGAATCGGCAGACAGCGGATCCATGAGCTCGGGCTCAGAGGAATCGATAGGCGAAAGCTCGTGCAGCAGCGCCTTCATGTCCGGGCTCGCCACGCGGCCCTCCATAAACAGGCGCGCGAGCACGCCGGAGATCACGCCGTGGACGAAGTTGAAGCCATCGACTACGGCAGTGGTACCGCCATCGCCCTCCTCGAGCGCGAACAGGCCCTTGGACGTCGCCAACCACAGCGTGCGCGTCAGTCCAAAGAGCGCGCCCTCTTCCTTGTCGTCGTCCACCACGGCGGCGACCCACTCGCCGGCACCAATCGCGCGGGAGACCTCAGCCGCAACGGCACCAAGCGCGTCGGCATCGCCGGCAGCTGCGCGAACCATCGCAGGTATCTCAAACACACTGGAGGCAGCAGCAGCCCCGCCCTCGCCGCCGATCAGCGCCAAGAAACGGTTCTGCATGGCGGTGATACCAAGCGTGCCCAGCGCCGCGGACACTTCGTCGGCAGAAAACGCCGGGAAGGACGTCGCCTCAAAATCGAGCTCGACGGGCGCATCGGTGCGAATGGTTGCGACCTTGCGGCTCAGCAGCGCATCGTCGATGTGTGCACGCAGGTTCTCGCCCATCTTGCCCTTGACCTCGTCGGCATGTGCGATGACCTCGTCCAGGCTACCGTACTGCGCAATAAGCGCACTCGCCTTTTTGGGACCGATGCCCGGCACGCCGGGGATGTTGTCGGACGTGTCGCCCTTCAGACCATAAAAGTCGGGCACGAGCGCCGGCGTAATGCCGTGATACAGGTCATCCACGCTCTCGGGCGTCATAATCGCCACGTCGGACAGGCCCTTGCGGGTCGAGACCACGTTGACGTGCTCGGTAACAAGCTGATACATGTCGCGATCACCGGTCACCAGCAGCATGTCACAGCCGGCCTGCTCGCCCAGGCGCGCCATGGTTCCCAGGATATCGTCGCCTTCCCAGCCCTCGGACTGCAGAATCGGCACGTTGAGCGCACCGAGCAGCTCCTTGATCATCGGAAACTGCGCGTGCAGATCGGGGTCCATGGGCGGGCGCTGCGCCTTATACTGCGGCAGCATCTCCATACGCACGCGCGGCTTGCCCTTATCAAACGCCACAACAACACCGTCGGGGTTAAAGGCGTCGATCATCTTAAGAAACATGTTCAGAAAGCCAAAAATCGCGTTGGTGGGACGACCGTCCGGCGCGTTCATGGTCGGCGGCACGGCGTGGAAGGCGCGATGCATGAGCGAGTTGCCGTCGATAACGGCAAAAGTGCGGCGCTTGTCAGACATATTGAATACCTCGCTTTGGGCTGGGCACGGTTTGCTCACTCCAGTTTACACGCTCCCCGCCCCGCGGCTACCGCACATCAGCCCCCTGCCACCGTGAGCCCGCGCGTGATACGATGGCTCACGGTACATCAACCAGCACGATCGATCCGAAAGGAGCCTGCGTCATGGAGCGTCCCTGCGCATGGAAAAAGTACACGCCACAGCAAGTCGAGGAGCTCGAGGAGCTTTGCCGCGGCTATAAGCAGTTTTTGAGCGAGAACAAGACCGAGCGCCTGTGCGTCAAGACCGGCATCAAGATGGCCGAGGAGGCGGGATACGTCGACCTGGAGACCGTGATCGCCGAAGGCCGCGAGCTCAAGGCAGGCGACAAGGTGTACGCCGCCAATCACGGCAAGGACCTCATGCTCGTCAACCTGGGCACCGCCCCGCTCGAGCAGGGCTTTAACATCCTGGGCGCCCACGTGGACTCGCCGCGCCTGGACCTTAAGCAGAACCCCGCCTTCGAGGCCGGCGACATGGCTTATCTCGACACGCACTACTACGGCGGCGTCAAGAGCTACCACTGGGTGGCCTCCCCGCTCGCACTCGTGGGCGTCATCTGCAAAAAGGACGGCACCACCGTCGACATCAACATCGGCGACAAGGCCGACGACCCGGTCTTTACCATCTCCGACCTGCTGATCCATCTCTCGAGCGAGCAGATGGCCAAGCCCGCCAAGGACGCCGTCGACGCCGAGATCCTCGACGTGATCGTAGGCGGCCGTCCCGTCAAGTTTGACGAGGACGACAAGGACGCTCCCAAGGAGCCCGTCAAGCAGATGTTCCTGGACATCCTCAAGGAGCAGTACGGCGTCGAGGAGGAGGACTTCCTCTCCGCCGAGATCGAGGTCGTGCCCGCCGGCCCCGCCCGCGACATGGGCCTCGACCGTTCCATGATTCTGGGCTATGGTCACGACGACCGCGTCTGCGCTTACCCCTCCATGCTCGCCCAGATTAATGTGGCCAATGTCGAGCGCACGAGCATCACGCTCATCGTCGACAAGGAGGAGATCGGCTCCGTGGGTGCCACCGGTATGACGAGCCGCTTCTTCGAGAACACCGTCGCCGAGATCATGACGCTCGCCGGCGAGGATAGCCCGCTGGCCCTGCGCCGCGCACTCGCCCGCAGCCGCATGCTCTCCTCCGACGTGTCCGCCGGCTTCGACCCGGGCTATGCCGGCAAGTTCGAGACCAAGAACGCCGCCTTTATGGGTCGCGGCCTGTGCTTTAACAAGTACACGGGCAGCCGCGGCAAGGGTGGCTCGAACGACGCCGACGCCGAATACGTGGCCCTCGTCCGCGACATCATGGACGAGGCAGGCGTGGACTTCCAGACCTGCGAGCTCGGCCGCGTCAACGCGGGCGGCGGCGGCACCATCGCCTACATCATGGCCAAGTACGGCATGAACGTCATCGACTCCGGCGTTGCCGTCCTGTCCATGCACGCCCTGTGGGAGGTCGCCAACAAGGCCGACATCTACGAGGCCTACCGCGGCTACAAGGCCTTCATCGAGCGAGCCTAACCAACCCTTCATCAGTTGCGGTGAAATACGGACTAAACTGGCCCATAAACGGCCAAAACAGACCGTATTCCACCGCAACTTCCTTTTTGGCAGAGGAGAGTCCATGCTGCAGGTCATCATTTCGCCCGCCAAGCAGATGCGCGCGGCCCAAGATGCTTTTGAAGTCCTGGACATACCGCCTTTTGCGCACGAAACGGCTCGCCTCCACCGCGCACTGCTAGATATCGAACGAAATGAAGGCAGCGGCGGTCTGCAGACGCTATGGAACGTAAGTGACAAACTGCTGGGGCCTTGCCTCAACACCCTGCATGAGTTCGGGCCCATCCTGAAAAACGGCGATCTCGACAATCCCGCACTCGCCCGACACCTCTCCCCCGCCGTCATGTCCTACCACGGCATCCAATACCAAAGTATGGCGCCCGAGGTCATGGATGCCGCACAGCTCGACTGGCTGCAAAACCATCTCTGGATCCTCTCGGGCCTTTACGGATGCGTACGCCCCTTTCATGCCGTTGAACCGTATCGGCTGGAGATGGGCGCAAAGCTTGCCGTCGACGATGCCCGAGACCTCTACGCGTTTTGGGGCGACAAGCTCGCACGGACCATCGCTCCGGCGAGCTCCAACGCTACGATCGTCAATCTCGCCAGCGCGGAGTACGCCAAAGCCGTTCTGCCCCACCTCGCGGGCGACGCCACAGTCGTCACGTGCCTCTTTGGTGAAGGCATCCGCAACGGCAAGCCCATCCAGCGCTCGACCGCCAGCAAAAAGGCGCGCGGCTCCATGGTGCGCTGGATGGCGGAAAACAAGGTCGAGGATGTAAGCGGGCTCACCGCATTCGACGTTGGCTATCGTCACCTTCCCGAGCTTTCAAATAAAAACACTTTGGTCTTCCTGAACGAACGGGCCTTGTAGGACCACCGCTACTCTTGAATGTACTGCCTAGGCACGACGTCTATTCCGCCAAGCCGTCGGCTTTGGCAATTTCATTTGTCGTGCCGTCCTGATAGGTAATCTTGACATGCTCAACCTCGGACACCTTGACGCCCGACGGAGGCTCCAGACGCCATTCCGCCAGGGCGATATCCATGGTCGTGGGCACATCTCCTTGATCTTTGAGCTTCACCGTCAGCGTTTTGAGCGCCGCGTCAAACGTCACGCGTTCGATTTCTTCGCCTGGAATGGACCCACCACTCAGCTGCAACTGCACAAACTCATCGCGCGGGTACCAATAATCGCCCGGAATGGCGAGCGTATTGGCATTACCGCCAGTACTCCTCACCGCCATAATCGGTAGGCTATCATCGGCCTCAAACTCCCAGGCAGCGCCGCCGCGACCGCCAAACGTCCAAATACAAAAGGCAATCACCAGCACGGCAAGCACCGCAAAGCCAATCGCGACCAACCCATGGTGCGCACGGCCCTCCTCGGCCGATATGTCCCATTGCGTCTCTCGATATAGATGCTTGTCTTCCATGTACGCCTCCCCACAGGCACGTTCGTTAGGCCAATCGTACCCATTCAGGCTATACTTGAGCCCACTACATAAACGGGGAGCTTGCAGGACCAGACGGCAGGCTGAGATTGGGCGCGCCCGCCCTGACCCGCAAACCTGATATGGGTAATGCCAACGAAGGGAGCCGTGCCAATGAGCACACAGACCGAGTCCAAGCTTGTCACGCAAATCGACTTCGCCCGCGCCGGACAGATCACGCCGCAGATGAAGGAAGTCGCCGAGCGCGAGCATCGCGACCCCGAGTACATCCGCGAGCGCGTGGCCGACGGCCGCATCGCCATTCCCGCCAACATCGTGCACATCAAAAAGGGCATGCGCGCCTTTGGTGTCGGCGAGGGCCTGTCCACCAAGGTCAACGTGAACTTGGGCATCTCGGGCGACAAGGCCGATGCCGCCGAGGAATGGAAGAAGGTCAAGATCGCTGAGGACTTTGGCGCCGACGCCATCATGGACCTCTCCAACTCGGGCAAGACG
>JAUMNV010000195.1 GCA_031295725.1 Collinsella sp. | reverse complement strand
GGGCGAGGACGAGAACCGCAAGCTCGACGAGCGCGTCCGCGCCTTCCTCAACCGCGGCGTGACCGGCGACACCGACATCAACGTCATCGACACCGCCGAGTTCGCGATCCCCGGCCTTGACGACGAGTTCCGCGTCATCGTGTCTCCGTGGATCCTCTCCTCGCTGATCACCGATCGCCTTGCCGCTTACTACGAGACGGTCACCAAGCACAACCTTAACTATCGCCGCTACTATCACCAGTTCGACTACTAAGAGCAAATAACGTTTATGTAATTGGGCCCCGCTCCTATATGGAACGGGGCCTCGTTTAGGTTGGAGAGTAATTATGAGCTACCCCCTGCTTGCCGTCATGAATATCAGCCATCGTTATTTTGACCTTGAGGAATTCTTTTCTTCGGCAGCGGCCTCGGGCTACACGTGTTGCGAGCTTTGGACCGGGGCGATGCATCTGTATGTCGATTGCCATGGATACGATTCGCTCGGGCAGGTGCGGGAGCTGTCGCAGCGGTATGGGGTTCGGATTGTGGGGCTTTGTCCCGAACAGAACAACCCCAAGCCGTGGAATATCGCGGCGCGCGGGAATGAGGCACGTGCCCGCACGCTCGCGTACTTTAAGAACGTTGTGGATATCGCGGCGGAACTTGGAGCCGAGCAGGTCATGGTCTCGAGTGGCTGGGCATTTTTGAACGAGCCAATCGAGGACGCGTGGGGTCGCAGCGCCTCGATGCTGCGTGCGATTGCCGAGCATGCGGGAGAGCGCGGCGTGCGACTGGTGCTCGAGGCCCTACAGCCGGTTGAGTCGATGATCGTGAACTCGGCAGCCGATACGAAGCGCATGATCGAGGCGGTTGATCATCCGGCACTTAAGGCGTGTCTGGATTTGGGCGCTATGGCGGTGGCGGGGGATACCATCGACGATTATTTCGATCTGCTTGGCGATGATGTCGCCCACGTGCATTTTGTCGATGTTGCGGCAGACGGCACGACGCATCTTGCCTGGGGTGACGGCGACCGCGATATGCGCGCCGACCTAGATAGGCTGGTGGCGCGCGGCTATCGCGGAGTTGTTTCGGCCGAGACCTATGACTGGCGCTATTTTGCCGACCCCGCAGCTGCCGATGCGCAGGTAATGGCAGAGTATCGTCGTGCGATTGGCGCCTAAGTGGGACAGGGCGCCGAGTTGGCGTTTGACGCTTTTTGAGAAACGGGACGTGCTTTCCGCTTGAGGCTTCTGGCGGAAAGCACATCCCAGAACAGGCGCTCAGAATGGGACACACTTTCCGCTGAGGACTTCAACCGGAAACCGCATCCCAGTTTTTGGCTGGCGGGCGGGACGCGCTTTCCCCCATGTTTCCAAATGAATACGCTGTGAGCCGAGGAGGGCGATTCTCCCCGCAAGCACTCTAGTATGCTAAAGTACCCAGAAGACCGGCGGAGCTATGCCGGTCTTCTGTTCTATACGAAACACAGCATGAGGAGGCTCACCAGATGACGGCCACACCGTGGGGATTCCGGGACATATTGCCCGAGGAGGCTCAGGCGCGCGAGGAGATCGCATATACGGTGAAGGGCTGCTTTAGGGAGCATCATTACCTGCCGGTCGAGACGCCACTGCTCGAGGACAAGGGTTCGCTCGAGGAGGGCGGCCGCATTGCGGACACGCCGTTTAAGCTCTTTGACGATGATGGCCGCCTGCTGGTGGTCCGTCCCGACAACACATTGCCGATCGTGCGCTTGGTTTCGACCCGCATGCGCGCGGCCGACCTGCCCCTACGCCTTCGCTACGAGGCGCCGGTGGTTCGCGAGTGCCAGCGCAATGCCGGTGGCTCGCGTCAGTTTACACAGCTGGGCTTTGAGCTTATCGGTGCGGGCGATACCGCGGGCGATGTCGAGATCGTCTCGCTCGTGGCCGAGGCCGTGCGTAAGCTGGCACTGCCCGATGCACGCATTATCGCAGGTAGCGTGCGTCCGTTTAAGGAACTGCTCGCGGCGTGCGAGGATCGCGAGCTGGCCGCTGAGGCCCTGCGCTGCGTGCACGCCAACGACTTTGTGGGCCTCGATGCCCGCGTGGCGGCAAGCACCGAGTCCGATGCCGTCAAGGCCGCCATTAGCGAGCTGCCGCGTCTGCACGGCGGTGCCGAGGTGCTCGACCGCGTGGACGCGCTGCTGGAGGCTGCCGGTATCGTCGCGCCGCTGACGCGCGAGCTGCGTGCCCTGGTTGAGGGCCTGGCACCCGAGGACGCCCAGGTGCTGTCGTTCGACTTCTCTATCATGAACTCTTTCGATTACTACACGGGCCTGGTCTTTAAGGCTTATGCCGGCGGACTGCCCGATCCGGTCGGTTCGGGCGGGCGCTATGACTCCATCTTCACCGGCGCGTTTGGCGACGGTATCGAGGTGCCGGCGGCGGGCTTCGCCTTTTCGCTCGAGCGCCTGGAGGCCGCGCGCACCTCGGCCGAGGATGCCGCTTCCGATGGCGATCACGCCGCGGGCCGTGGCGCCGAGGGCCCGCTGCGCATCGCCGTGCCCAAGGGCTCGCTTAAGGCCGACACGCTCGACGTGCTTGAGATCGCGGGCCTGGACGTCTCCGAGCTGCGTGACCCCGGCCGTCACCTGATCGTGCGCGGCCGCGACACGCGTGCCGGCGAGGGCGCGGTCGGCGATATCGAGTTTGTCATCGTGCGTCCCAGCGATGCGCCTGCCTTTGTGGGCTGCGGTGGTGCCGATTGCGGCATCTGCGGTTGGGACTCGCTCATCGAGGCAGACCTCAACCTGCTGCAGCTGGTCGACCTGGGCTATGGCCTGTGCACCTTTATCGAGGCGGAGCCCGCATGGCGCGCCGGTCAGGCCGAGCGCAACTATACTCGCCGCGGGTCGCTTCGCGTGGCCACCAAGTATCCGCGCATCGCGGGTGCATGGTATGCCGAGCGCGGCGTGAACGCCGACATCGTTTCGCTGCACGGCAACATCGAGTTGGGCCCCATCGTCGGCATGACTGATCGCATCGTGGATATTACTGCCACGGGCGCCACGCTGCGCGACAACGACCTGGTCATCACCGGTCGCATTATGGACTGTACGGCCCGCTTCTTCGTCAACCCGGGTGCTGCGCGCCTGGATCCGCGCGTGCGTAATCTGGCAGATCGCTTGGCAGCGGCCGTGAAGGACAAGCATTTTGAGCCCGTTGCGGGCTCGGCACAATAGCGCGAGCACGCACGGGCGTCCCAACGTCTGGGCTGCGGGCCGATTGGCGCCGCCGCCCGGCCTCTCGTTTTTCGAACTCAACCTCGACCGATAGGGGATTCCGATATGAAGACCATCAAGCTTGCTCCCGGTGAGCGCCTCGTTACCAACCAGCTCAACCGCAAGGGCGTGCTGCCGCAAAACATCGTCGACGCCGCCCGTGATATCGTGGCCAACGTGCGCGCCAACGGTGATGCCGCGGTGCGCGATTACTGCCAGCGTTTTGACGGTGTTGAGCTGCAGAGTTTTCGCCTACCGCAGGAGCAGATCGATGCTGCGCTCGAAGGCCTTGATCCTGCCTTTGTCGCCGCGCTCGAGAAGGCCGCACACCAGATTCGCGAGTTCCACCAGCGCGAGGTCGAGCAGAGCTGGTTTACCACGCGCCCGGACGGCACGATGCTCGGCGTTAAGGTGACCCCGCTTGCCGCTGCCGGCATCTATGTGCCGGGCGGTCGCGCGCAGTATCCCTCTACCGTGCTCATGAACGCCATTCCCGCCAAGGTGGCCGGCGTCAAACGCGTGGTCATGGTGACCCCGCCGCAAAAGGACGGCCTGATCAGCCCCTACACGCTCGCGGCGGCAAAGCTCGGCGGCGTGGACGAAATCTATATGGTGGGCGGCGCTCAGGCCGTGGCCGCGCTGGCGTACGGTACCGAGACCATTCCGCGCGTCGACAAAATCACCGGTCCGGGCAACGCCTTTGTCGCTGCGGCCAAGCAGATTGTCTCGGGTGACGTGGGTATCGACATGGTCGCCGGTCCCTCCGAGGTCTGTGTGCTGGCCGATGCCACGGCCAAGCCTATGGTGGTCGCGGCCGACCTGATGGCCCAGGCCGAGCACGATCCGCTGGCTGCCTGCTACCTGGTGACTTGCGACGAGCAGTTTGCGCGCGAGGTCGAGGCGG
Organism: Collinsella sp.; assembly: GCA_031295725.1. Taxonomy (GTDB): domain Bacteria; phylum Actinomycetota; class Coriobacteriia; order Coriobacteriales; family Coriobacteriaceae; genus Collinsella. Next base: position 8,862 of record JAUMNV010000195.1, on the reverse strand, counting down.
GTATCGACATCCTGGTGGCGCAGTCACCGCGTGCCGAGATCACGCGCGCCTCGCTCGATAACGAGGGCACCATCGTAGTGGCCGCCGACATGGCCGCTGCCGTCGAGGCGGTGAACACCGTGGCGCCCGAGCACCTTGAGCTGCACTGCAAGGACGCGATGGGCCTGCTCGGCGGCATCCGCAACGCCGGCGCCATCTTTGTGGGCGCCTGGAGTTCCGAGCCGCTCGGCGATTACGTCGCCGGCCCCAACCACACGCTGCCGACCGGCGGCACCGCCATGTTCTCCAACCCGCTTTCGGTGGAAGAGTTCGTCAAGCGCTCGAGCGTCATTTGCTATACGCCCGAGGGCCTGCTCTCGGACGCTCCCGCTACGCAGCGCCTGGCCGAGGCCGAGGGTCTTTGGGCGCACGCGCTTTCGGCCGCTCTGCGTCGCCGCGTGTTGGAACAGGGCGAGGATGCCGTGAGTGCCGAGTCGCTGGCCGCGGCCGACCTGACCAAGGTCGCCTGGCCGGGCGACGCCGTGACGACGGTTGCCGAGGCTGTGAGCCTGGCGGCTGCGGGTGGTGCCGCTGGCGCGACCGGCGAGGAGGCCTAATATGGCCGAGCTGACGCCCCGCATGAAGGGGCTCGTCCAGCCTTACCTGGCCGGTATTGAGCCCTACGATCCTAACTTTACGCCTACGCGCATCAACCTATCGGCCAACGAGAACACCTATCCCGTGCCGGCCGGCGTGCGCGAGGCGGTCGACGCCGCCCTGGCTGCCACACCGCTCAACCGCTATCCCGATTCCATGTCCAACGATCTGCGCGACGAGCTTGCTGCCTGGCATGGCGTGACGCGCGAGAACATCTGCGTGGGCAACGGCGGCGATGAGCTGCTCTATAACTACCTGCTGGCGTTTGGCGGCGCAGAGAGGACTCTGCTCAACTGCCCGCCGTGCTTTAGCGAGTATGCGTTCTTTGCATCGCTCTGTCAGACCGAGGTGCGCGACGTATGGCGCGACCCGGCGACCTTTGAGCTCGACCAGGCAGCGGTGCTTGCAGCGGCTCCCGAGTGCAATCTGGCGATCGTAACCTCGCCCAACAATCCCACGGGTGACGTGGCGCCGCTCGACTTTGTCGCGGCCTTGTGCGATGCGTGCCCCGGCATGGTCATGGTCGACGAGGCCTACGTTGAGTTTGCGGACGATTCGTTTGGCGCGGCTACCACGGCGCAGGGGCTTATCGCCGAGCATCCCAACCTGGTGATTCTGCATACGCTGTCCAAGGCGTTCGGCGCCGCCGGCACGCGTCTGGGCTATGTGATCGCGGCGCCCGAGGTCATCGATGTGTTCGCGGCGATTCGCCAGATCTATTCGGTCAACGTGCTGAGCCAGGCCGCCGCGCTTGCCTGCGTGCGTGCCCGCGATGCGTACGCGCCCGTGGTGGCACAGGTTGCATCCGAGCGCGAGCGCGAACTGTGTGCCCTGCACGCAATGGCTGCCGAGGGTCTGCCCGTGGAGGCGTGGCCGAGCGCGGCGAACTTTGTGCTCGTGCGCACGCCGCATGCCACGCACGTGCGCGAGCGTCTGCGCGACGAGTATTCGATTTTGGTGCGCGACTTTAGCTATGCGCCGGGGCTCGCGGACTGCCTGCGCATTACCGTGGGTACCCCGCAGGAAAACGACGAGGTACTGGCTGCGTTTGCCGCGCTGGTGAAGGAGGAGATGTAGATGGACCGCTATGCCGAGGTAACCCGCAAGACGGGCGAGACCGACATTGTCGTAAAGCTCGACTTGGACGGAAACGGCGTGTGCGATATCTCGACCGGCGTGCTGTTTTTCGACCACATGCTCAACGCTTTTGGCCGCCATGGTCTGTTCGATCTGACGGTGCACGCGGTGGGCGACGTGGAGGTCGACGCGCACCATACCGTCGAGGACACGGGCATTGTGCTGGGCGAGGCGTTTTGCCAGGCGCTGGGCGACAAGGCGGGCATTACGCGCTTTGCCGACGCGGCGATCGCCATGGACGAGACGCTCGTGATGGCTGCTGTTGATATTTCGGGCCGCGGCCAGGCCTACTGCGAGCTGCCCGTGCCGACCGAGCGCGTGGGCAGCTTCGATACCGAGCTGGCCGTCGAGTTCTTCTACGCCTTTGCGCGCGACGCCAAGCTCACGCTGCACGTGCGCGAGCTGGCGGGCGGCAACTCGCATCACATTATCGAGGCCGCCTTTAAGGCCGTGGGCCGCACGATGCGCCACGCCTGTGAGCTGGATCCCCGCGTGCAGGGCATCCCCAGCACCAAGGGCTCGCTGTAACCGCAACAAAGGCAAAAACCACCACAAAGGTGCCTGTCCCCTTTGTGGTGGTTTTGGATGATGAGAAGTGGAGGGGTCGCGTGGGCGAACCGAAGATCGTGGTGGTCGACTACCACAAGGGCAACTTGTCGAGCGTCGTGCGCGGGCTTGCGCGCGCCGGTGCCGCTGCCTGCACGTCGGACGATCCGGAGCAGATCTGCAACGCTGACGGCCTGGTCATCCCGGGCGTGGGCGCGTTCTATGACGCGATCGCCTTTATGCGCCAGAGCGGCGAGGCGGACGCGGTGCTCGACGCCGTTGCCGCCGGAACTCCGCTGCTCGGCATCTGCCTGGGCCTTCAACTATTCTTTGAGCGCGGCAACGAGGGTGTGCCTGCGGACGAGGGCGCGGTCGCCGACGGCAACGCCCCCGACCATACCGACGGCCCTTGGGTCGATGGCCTGGGCATTATGCACGGTTCGTGCACGCGCCTGGAGTCGAGCCGTCTGAAGGTGCCGCACGTGGGATGGGATCAGGTGCACATGACGCCCTCTGGTGCGGCCGATCCATTGCTCGCCGGTTTTGCCGAGGGCGCCAACATGTACTTCACCCACAGCTACGCGGTGACCGACGATGCCGATGCCGCCGATGTGCTGGCGCGCACGCACTATACGCGGAGCTTCCCGTGCATCGTGCGCCACGGTAACGTGTGGGGTTGTCAGTTCCATCCCGAGAAATCCTCTGCGCTGGGTCAGCGCATCCTTAAGAACTTCGTCAACATCGTCGAGGAGGTTGGCCGATGATCCTGTTTCCCGCAATCGATTTGATCGGCGGCAGGGTCGTGCGCCTGGAGCACGGCGACCGCAGCCGTTGCAAGGTATATTCCGACGACCCCGTGGCCGTCGCCCGCTCCTTTGCCGAGCAGGGCGCGAGCTGGGTGCACGTTGTCGACCTGTCCGCCGCCTTTGGCGAGGACGAGGACGCATGCGCTGCCAACTCAGCGGCGATTAAGGCCATCTGCGGCGTCGACGGTCTGTCCGTGGACGTGGGCGGCGGCGTCCGCTCGCTCGCGCGCATCGACGAGTTGGCCGGCTACGGTGCGCGCCGCATCGCACTAGGCACGGTGCTCGTGACCGAGCCGGGTTTTGCCGAAGTGGCGGCCCAAGGCTTTGGCGAGCTGCTGGTGGCTGACATTGCCGCACGCGACGGCCAGGTCAAGGTGAACGGCTGGCGCGACGGCGCGGGTGTGGCGCTCGACGATGCCGTGGCGCAGCTTTCCGAGCTGGGCTTTAAGCATCTGGTGTATACCGACATCGCGCGCGATGGCATGCAGACGGGCATCGATGTGGCGGCGTATCGCCATGTTGCCAAGGTCGCGGGCTTTCCTGTCGTGGCTTCGGGCGGCATCTCTACGCTCGATGACATTCGCGCGCTGGCTGCGGTGGGTGAGGATGCTATTGAGGGTGCCATTACCGGCCGTGCGCTCTACGAGGGCAACTTTACGCTGGCCCAGGCACTGGTCGCCGCCCGAGGGGAGGAGTAGCCCATGCTTACTAAACGCGTAATTCCCTGTCTAGACGTCAAGGACGGCCGTGTGGTCAAAGGTGTCAACTTTGTGAGCCTGCGCGATGCGGGCGATCCGGTGGAGCTGGCGCGTGCCTACGACCGCGAGGGTGCGGACGAGGTCGTGTTTTTAGACATTACCGCCACAAGCGACAACCGTGCGACGACTATCGAGATGGCAGCGCATGCGGCCGAGGAGCTGGCCATTCCCTATACCGTGGGCGGCGGCTTTCGCGACCTGCCGGGCATGCGCACCATGGTTGCAGCCGGTGCCGACAAGGTGTCGCTCAACTCGGCGGCCGTGCACGACCCGTCGCTGATCAGCCAGGCCGCCGCGGCGTTTGGCAGCCAGGCCGTGGTCGTGGCGATCGATGCCAAGCGCGTCGGCCTGCCTGGCGCATCCGGTGCCGACAAGTGGGAGGTCTTTACCGCAGGAGGCCGCAACGCCACGGGTATCGACGCGGTGGCGTGGGCCGAGGAGGCGGCTCGTCGCGGCGCCGGCGAGATCCTGCTCACCAGTATGGACCGCGACGGCACCAAGGCCGGATTTGACCTGGCGCTCACCCGCGCCGTGGCCCGCGCGGTGCCAATCCCCGTCATCGCGAGCGGCGGCGTGGGTACGCTCGAGCATTTTGCCGAGGGTGTGATCGAGGGCGAGGCCGACGCCGTGCTGGCGGCGAGCGTCTTTCACTTTGGAACCTTCAGCATTCGCGAAGTCAAAGAGTATATGGCCTCTCAAGGCATCCCTGTCAGGTTGGACTTCTAGCGCTGCGGCTTGTCCAGGCACCCGACCTTCCGGCTCCAACCCTCCTCGCGTACTTAAGTACGCGTCGTCGGTCTTGTCGCTCGGAATCTCGGGCACCTGGACAACCCTCGCCGACCTGCGAAGTTTGAATTTGGGGAGAGAAATGGAAGAGATAACCGATCCTTCAAAGCTTACATACGACGCCAAGGGGCTGATTCCTTGTGTGGTTCAGCAGTATGACACCGGCGAGGTGCTTATGGTTGCTTGGATGAACGAGGAGTCGGTGGGGCTGACGCTCAAGACCGGCACCACGTGGTTTTGGAGCCGCAGCCGCCAGGAGCTCTGGAACAAGGGCGCGACGAGCGGCAACATGCAGGAGGTCAAGGAGCTCTGGGCCGACTGCGATAGCGATACGCTGCTGGTCAAGGTCGACTCGCCGGGTCCGGCCTGCCATACCGGCAACCGTACCTGCTTCTTTAAAAAACTCGCGTAGGGCGGGCGCTCGACTAGGTGCTTGGCCAACCAGAAAGGATTGAACCATGGGTGTGCGCACCGCGAATGTTCAGAATGGAAATATCGGTGAGACGCTGACAGGTCTGGCCGAGGTGATTCACGGTCGTCGTGATGCATCGCCGCAGGAGAGCTATACCGCGCGTCTGCTGACCGACGTCGAGGATGAGCTGCTCAAGAAGCTTGCCGAGGAGGCGAGCGAGGTGATCATGGCCTGCAAGGATAACGATCACGATCACATTCGCTACGAGGCCGGTGACCTGATCTATCACCTGCTCGTGACGCTCGAGCGCTACGGCATTACCCTCGACGAACTGGCCGGCGAACTCAACGCCCGCCGCCACTAGTCATTGGGGACGTTCTTAAACGACTAGTTAGGCGAGGGGTGTGGATTCCCATTCGCCGGTGGGGTGGGGGATATCGTAGGTTCGATAACCGCAGTCGTAGGCGTGGGCCTGGGCCTCGCGGATGTTCCAGCAGATATCGCAGGCGCGGTGTGCGTCCGAGCCAAAAGTAATCGGCACTTCGGCATGGGCAAAGCAACGCAACAGCCCAGTCGCGGGATAGTAGTCGTCGAGGCCCTTGCGCGGTGCGGCGGTCGAGACCTCAACGCGGCGACCCGTATCGTGGGCGCATTCGGCCATCTGCTCCCAGAACGGCGCGGGATCAAAATCGGGCGCAAAGCCTTCCTTCGAAAAGCGCATGATCAGGTCGGGATGAGCCATCACGTCAAAGTTGAGCGGGCTTTCGCAGGCGCGGCACCAGTCATCGACATAGCGCTCCCACACGCCGTGCACGCCCAGGTTTTCCCAAACGTGCAGGTCGGTGTCGTCATCGATCCAACCGCAGCGCGAATCGGGCGTATCGGGGCGTGCGACACCCTCTGTCCCTGCCGTGCCCGCAGCGCCGGCCATGATATCGCCTGGGTTGCCAATCCAATGCACGCTACCCAGGCGTACGACGGCGCCCTGGGACCAGCGCTCAACCAAAGGCTCGCAGCCCTCGTACCAATCGCATTCAAAGCCATAGATAAGCTCGAGCTCCGGCGCGATCTGCGCGGAAAGCTTGCGAGCATCCTCAAAAGCCAGACGATGTGCCGGCAGGTCGCCCTCAGTAACCTGCACTTCGCAGTTGGCATCCATGCTGGCGGGCAGGGTGAGATGGTCGGTCGAGACCATGACGCGGCAGCCGGCCGCAGCAGCGGCGCGAACGTTGTCCTCAAACGAGGCATGTCCGTCCGAAAACGAGGTGTGGGTATGGCAATCGACCAGCGGGCAGGCAGACATTGCGACTCCTTTGCGTCAAGCGAATCCGCTCCATTGTAATGGTGCAGCTTTCAACACGCCGGGCACGCCGGAGCTCGAAATCGATTGGAAAGGCTGCGCGGCGCGCGGTGCGGCCTCGCTTGCGCTCTCAAAGCATGTACACCAGCCTCCAAAAGCTGCAAAAAATGACATGTTTGGAGGCTGATGTACATGTTTGGATAGGAGCGAGGGCGGCGACGGACGAAAGTCACGCCTGTGCCACGTCCGATGTGCTAGCGTTTGGGTAAATAAAACGAGCCCGTGCGGAAAGGATCCGGACCGTATGCAACGTGGAAGTACATCTCCGCTGTCCCGCGAGACCGATGCGCCCGAGACCATCGTCAAGCTGGAGTGCGACATCGACGATGCGTCGCCCGAGGTAATCGCCTATGCCGCCGACCGCCTGCGCGAGGCAGGCGCCCGCGAGGTGCACTGGCTGCCTCTCTACTGCAAAAAAGGCCGCCCCGGCTGGCAGCTGCAGGTGATCTGCTCGCATGAGGATATCGAACGCCTGCAGACGATCATCTTTTTGGAAACCACGACCAACGGCATTCGTCGCCAGGTCATGGAGCGTGTTTGCTTGCCACGTCGTTTTGAGCGGGTGGCGACGCCTTGGGGCGAGGTAGCCGTCAAGGTGGCCACCCTGCCCGACGGCAGTGAGCGTGCGGCGCCTGAGTACGAGGACTGCGCCCGTCTCGCCCGCGAACATGGCGTGCCGCTCCAACGCGTGATGCAGGCGGCTCAGAGCGCGGCGCTTCGATTTGAGTAACGCGGTAGAGGGGCTCCACATCCGCTGGACTTCGTATTCAGCCCCCATCAACCCCACACCGAAAGGACTCCCCATGAAATACCTCATCGCCTCCGACATCCATGGCTCGGCATACTGGGCCGAGCGCCTCTGCACCGCCATCGAATCCGAGGAGCCCGACCGCATCGTGCTGCTGGGCGACCTGCTCTACCACGGTCCGCGCAACGACCTGCCGCGCGACTACGCCCCCAAGCGCGTGATTCCGCTGCTCAACGCCCTGGCCGACCGCATCATCGCGGTGCGCGGCAACTGCGACGCCGAGGTCGACCAGATGGTGCTCGACTTCCCCGTCATGGCGGACTACGCCACGCTGTTCGACGAAGCCGGCCGCGAGCTGTTCCTGACACACGGCCACGTCTTTGGCGCCGGCATGCACAACAGCGTCGACCACGCGCCCGCGTTGCCCGAGGGCTCCGCGCTCGTCTACGGTCACACACACATCAAGGTTAACGAGGAGAGCGCCGCGCATCCGGGCCTGTGGCTCTTCAACCCCGGCAGCGTGAGCATCCCCAAGGACGGCACACACAGCTACGGCATCTACGAGGGCGACGCGTTCCGCCACGTGATCATGGAGGAGGATTAACCATGGCACAGCACATGGCTCAGCAAAATGCCGAGGGCTCGCGCGACCTGTCCACGCTGGTCGACGCGTCGGCCGAGCTGCAGCATCTGGTGCAGACCATCTGGCGCCTACGCCAGCCCGACGGCTGTCCGTGGGACCGCGAGCAGACGCACCGCAGCATTGGCAAGAACATGATCGAGGAGGCCTATGAGGCGCTCGACTGCATCGAGGCCGACGATGCCACGCATCTGTGCGAGGAGCTGGGCGACGTACTCATGCAGGTAGTGCTGCATGCGCAGATTGCGGCGGACGCCGGCGAGTTTACGCTGGCCGATGTGGCACGCGATATCGACGCCAAGCTCATTCGCCGCCACCCGCACGTGTTTGGCGATGCGGATGCCGACAACTCCGATGAGGTGCTCAAGATTTGGGACGAGGTCAAGCTTGCCGAGAAGGCTGCCAAGGACAAGGCTGTGGCGGCGAGCGAGGCTGCGCCCGAAGGCCTGCTCGACGGCGTGCCCACGCACCTGCCGGCGCTGATGCAAGCTCAGAAGGTGTCGCGCAAGGCGGCGGCCGTGGGCTTTGAGTGGGAGGCGGTCCAGGATGTGTGGGACGAGGTCGCCGAGGAGCGTGCCGAGTTTGAGGCCGAGGAGCCCGGCTCGCCCGAGCGCGAGATGGAGTTTGGCGACCTGCTCTTTGCCCTAGTCAACGTTGCGCGTAAAGAGGGGATTGACGCCGAGAGCGCCCTGCGCGCGAGCACGGCCAAGTTCCGCCGTCGCTGGGCTGCGATGGAGCAGATGGCGGCCGGTGCTCACGTGGATCTTGCCGAGCTTTCGACCCACGGCCTCAACGACCTGTGGGATGCCGCAAAGGCGGAGGAGTAAGACTGCGGGAACGACGGGCTGACGCGCCTCATCGTTCCCGATAAATTTTTTGATAATCAAGTGTATCCCTCGGCTAACTTAGGGCATAATGCAAAAAGTGCGACATGGCTAACTTACGGAGACGCACCGACGGTGCACGGTCAGCCGGTCGCTTGCATTCACTACGTTTCCAAGTGAGAGGGAGACAACATGAGCGATATTTTGGA
>JAUMNV010000168.1 GCA_031295725.1 Collinsella sp. | reverse complement strand
GAGTACATCGACTTCGAGAGCAACACGTATAAGGCCCCTAAGACCTTAAAACGCAAGCATTCCGAGCTCGCTCCACGTGAGATTTACCAAGATCACGAATAATGTTGTGTATAGACCGGCGGTGATTTTGCATCGTCGGTCTTTTTCTATCTGGGCATTTTGCGGCTAAGTGTTCATTTGCTGACGTGTGCCTGAATAAATGGACAGATTTGTGCAAGGTTTTGGTCAGCTTTTGGTTTGACCGCGAAAACCGGTTTTGAAGCATGGCTGTTGCAGGGCTCTTTTCCTGACACGATGTTGTTGGGAGGTTTTGTTATGGCGCAGCGCGAACAACACGAACGGGTCAAAAAGATGGACCGCTGGGCAGGCAAGCTGCTCGGTCATAAGGCTGTGGTGGTGGCGATATTGGGCGTCATTGCGATGGCGAGCGGCTTGGCGATGGCGAACCTTGGCGGCGGTGCCGGCGGCGTGTCGTTTGAGCGCACTGATGGTACGGGCTCGTTAGTGGAGCCGGGATCCGGCGATGCTTCGAGCGGAAAGACATCCGAAGGCTCTTCGACTAAGGCTTCTGCCGCGGCAGAGGTCTATGTCGATGTCGATGGCGCCGTTGTGTCGCCCGGTGTATACAGACTCAAAGATGGGGCACGGGTATCCCAGGCGATCGATGCCGCCGGCGGGCTGGCGCCCGAGGCTGACGTTACGGGGCTTAATCGGGCATCTAAGGTCACTGATGGACAAAAAATCCATGTTCCAACGGTAGGGGAGCAGCAGGCGTCCATTGCGGAAGTCGGTGTTGATGGTGGGGCTTCCACATCATCGGGCGTGAGTGGCGCAACAGGCCTAGTAAACATCAATACGGCAAGCGCGGCAGAGCTGCAGACGCTCTCGGGCATCGGTCCCTCCATGGCCCAGTCGATTATCGATGAACGGACAAAGAACGGTGCTTTTGCCTCGGTTGACGATCTGATGCGTGTGTCGGGAATCGGCGAGAAGAAGCTTGCCAAAATCAAAGATTGCATCTGCGTATGAGTGCGACCGAGCGCGAGCGTGTGATGCCTCCGCGGCCCCTGCTTCCGTGGACGATGGCCTTGTGTGCCGGCATGTGCATGAGCTGCGCCTTGGTGCTCAACGTGGCCGCTGATGCGCTGCTGAGGGAGCGGGCGCCGGCGGTCGGGCTGCTATGGGTCATTCCCGTTGCGGCGGCGGTATTCGTTGTGCTGGCTCAATCTTGTGCGCGGCTTGCCCCTTTGAAGTGGTGGTTGTATGCCGCGTCCGTCGGTCTCGTGGCGGGAGCGGTCGTCTCGGCGTGGTGGGCTGTGGGTGCGCTCAGCGCCTCGAAGGCGCTCGACGGTCGAGCGGCAAGCGGCCTCGAGTTTATCGTGCAGGGCGATCCATCCATAAACGACGACGTGTATTCCTATACCTGCGAGGCACGCGCGGACGGTAAGAACTTGGCAACGGTTCGCCTATCGTGCGACCGCGAGCTCAAGGTCGGGGCGCACGTGCGTGTTATCGGTCGCGTTTCACGTTTTGAGAACGATGCGTATGGACAATCGCGCGTGCTCCGAGGCGAGGTATGCAAGGTAAAAGCCGTTCGGATTGTGTCGGTCGATGAGGGCTCTCCGGGGCCGCTGCTTCGGCTGCGAAATGGGCTGCTTGCGTCCATCGCGCCTGCGACCGACCCGGCGCGTGCACTCATAGCCGGTGTCGTCTGCGGTCGTTCGGCCGAGCTGCGCGCCCAGTCGGCGGGCGATTGGTTTTCGGTGACGGGAACGGCGCATCTTATAGCCGTCTCCGGCAGCCATTTGGCTATCGTGGGGTTTGTAATCGAGGGTGTATTGCAAAAGACTCGCTGCTCACGTGGTCTTCAGCGGGCGATATTGGCGATAACGCTTGTGGGCTACGCTGTCTTTACGGGCGCGTCTCCCTCGGCCGTGCGCGCGTGCTGCATGGTGTTCGCGACGCTTGTCGTAAACGGCGCGGGGCGTCGCCGGCACGGCGCATCGGCACTCTTCGTAACCATGTCCATCTTTGTGCTACTGCGGCCGACGGTGCTGTTCGAGATGGGCTTTCAGCTTTCATGTGCCAGCGTCTTTGCCATTCTGTGCTTTTGCCCCTATGCGACCTTCGCTTTGGGTGAGCTGAGTGTGCCATCGGGCGTTGCAAGCATGCTTTCCGTCACGCTGTGCTCGCAACTGGCGACTCTTCCCATTACCATTCCCGCCTTCGGTACGTTCTCGCTCATTGCTCCGTTGGCAAATGCGGTCATCGGTCCGGTGGTGAGCGTACTGCTTGCTGTGTCCATCGTGCTGGTTCCCTTTTCGCTCGTGGCACCGTTGCGGACTTGGGCGCTCGTTGTGCCCATGATTGCCGCCCGTTGCGCGCTGTTTTTCGAGCAGCTGTTTGCCGCGGTGCCGGGTGCATCCGTGAGCGTGCCGCCCGATAGCATGTGGATTTACCTAGTGCCGTGTTTGCTGGCGGTTCTGCTGGTCTGGTGGCCGCGTCCCCGTGCACGTCCTATGGCGGTGGGGCTTGCATGCCTGGTGCTCTTGGCTGCGATTCCGTACGTCTACTGGGATCGATTCGCTCCGCCTTCGGTGACGGTGCTCGATGTGGGCCAGGCGGATGCGATTCTTATCCGCCAGGGCGGCGTAGTAGCGCTCGTCGACTGCGGGCTCGACGAGCGCGTGGTGGCGGCGTTGGTTCGCAATAACGTGCACCATATCGATGCCGTCTTTGTTACGCATTGGGATGAGGACCACTGGGGTGGTCTGCCTGCCGTGCTCGAACAGTTTTCGGTTGGAACGATTGCCGTGGCGGCTGATGCGCTGGAGGATGCTCCTGCCGAAGTATTGAACCGACCTGGCGTGGAGTATCGGCAGGTGCGCCGTGGGGATACGGTTGACATCGGCTCATTTTGCGCTCGCGTGATGTGGCCATTCGAGTCCGTGGATGGCGAGGGAAATGAGGACTCGCTTGTCCTGCTACTCTCTTATGTTCAGGAAGGCAAGGGCCTGTGTATGCTCCTCACCGGCGATGCCGAGCTCGACCAAGAACGGGAATTCGTGCAGGAGGTGGGGGATATCGATGTACTTAAACTTGGGCATCACGGCTCCAAGGTTTCAGTTGATGGTGAGTTGCTGGACGTCCTGAAGCCCGAGCTTTCCCTCGCGAGCGCGGGCGAGGGGAATCGATACGGTCATCCGTCCGATGCCTGCATCGATGCCGTGAAGGAAGCGGGCGGCGTGTTCGCGTGCACCATCGAACACGGCGACATTACCGTCACGCCGACTGAGAATGGCTTTGCGATGCGATGCCAGCGACCGTGACGACGTCGTTGGCGTGTGGTGGGCCCCTGGGCTAGAATGGCACGGAACGAATACGAAGACCTGCGGGAGGGGAGCGCAATGTCCGAAATCGGTCTGCTGCCGGCATATCTGATCGTCGGTACCGACGGAGTCAAGCGCGATCACGCCGTCTCGCGTATGAAAGCGCGTCTGGAAAAGACGGGCATGGTCGAGTTCAACCTCGACGAGCGCGACATGACCAAGGACCCCGATATCGAGTCCATTATCGGATCGCTTAACACCTTTCCGATGGGCAGCGAGTTTCGCCTGGTAATCCTTGATGGCTGCTCAAAGCTCGCCAAGGCGGTCTCGGAGCCGCTTGTCGAGTATTTGGCGAGTCCCAGCCCCACAACGGTCTGCCTCATCATTGCTGACTCGCTTGCCAAGAACACGCGCCTGTATAAGGCGATCGCCAAGATCGACAAGAAGGCCGTGATCGATTGCTCCGGCACCAAGCGCTGGGAGCTTCCACGCCGCGTGCAGCAGATGGCGACGCAGCACGGCAAGTCGATCTCGACGGCGGCCGCCGAGGAGCTCGTCTCGCGTTCGGGTGAAAACACTCGCATGCTCGATAACGACTTGGCTAAGCTTGCCCAGATGGTCGAGGCGCCCCAGATTGAGCTTGCCGACGTTGAGCGCTGGATTGTACGTACGGCCGAGGTCCAACCTTGGGACTTTCTCAATGCGGTCTCGGCCCGTGACATGCGACGCTCGCTCGAGCTTTTCAATCTATTGCCCGCCAAGAGCTACGTGTGGACTTACACGTTGCTGTGCGGTCGCATCCGCGAGCTTATCGTTGCCAAGGCGCTCGATGCGCGCGGACAGGGTCGTGAGCTGGCCGCAACGCTCAAGCTCCAGTCCTGGCAGGTCAAGAATCACCTGACCTGGGCACGTCGCTTTTCGATGGCAGAGCTCGTCGCAGCGCTTGAGGGTGCGGTCGATGTGGAGCTCGCGCTCAAGGGTTCGGCCGATTCTGAGACCGCGCTTTTGCTCTGGATTACGAACATCTTGAGAAAATCGTGATGATACCTGCCTATTTGACAAATTCGTTCTATCCCTTTGAGGGGGAGCGTGCTATAGTAGGCGCTTGCATGACCTCACCGTGTCTCAGAGGTGTCATACATTTTTTGCAAGGAACTCGAAAGGAACTCCAGAAGTGGCAAACATCAAGTCTCAGAAGAAGCGTATCCGCACCAATGAGGCAGCTCGCATGCGTAACAAGGCTGTCAAGTCCGAGCTCAAGACGCTGACCAAGCACGTCCAGTCCGCCGTCGCCGAGGGCGACGCCGAGAAGGCCCAGGCTGCCCTCAAGACCGTCACCAAGCGTCTCGACATGGCTGCCGCCAAGCATGTTATCCACAAGAACCAGGCTTCCAACCGCAAGTCCGGTCTTGCCAAGCTCGTGAACAGCATCAACGCCTAAGTTGTAAATTTCACACCACACAGATTACGCGCATAAATGGAGCCTGTTTTATGGAACAGGCTCCATTTTTTGTACCGCTCGGGTAAGATAGTCCGCATGAATACTTCAATTGACATTTCCCACATCCGCAACTTCTCAATCGTTGCGCACATCGACCATGGCAAGTCCACGATCAGCGATCGCATCCTCGAGCTCACCCATACCGTCGACGAACGCGACATGGAGTCGCAGCTGCTCGACACCATGGATATCGAGCGCGAGCGCGGCATCACGATCAAGTCCAATGCCGTTCGCGTTTCCTATGACGCCGACGATGGCGAGACGTATCAGTTCAACCTGATCGATACGCCGGGCCACGTTGACTTTACCTACGAGGTCTCGCGCTCGCTGGCAGCCTGTGAGGGCGCGGTGCTCGTTGTCGACGCCACGCAGGGCGTTGAGGCGCAGACCGTCTCCAACGCGACACTCGCCATGAACGCCAATCTGGACATTGTGCCGGCCATCAACAAGATCGACCTGCCCTCGGCCCATCCCGACGAGGTTAAGACCGAGATCGAGGATGACCTGGCGATCCCTGCCGATGATGCCGTGTGTGTCTCGGGCAAGACCGGCGAGGGCATCCACGATCTGCTGGAGTCCATTGTCTTTCTGATCTCTCCGCCCAAGGGCGATGCGAATGCGCCGCTCAAGGCACTCATTCTGGATTCATACTTCGACGAGTATCGTGGCGTCGTCGCCACGGTCCGCGTCTTTGACGGTTCCATCAAAAAGGGCGATACCCTGCGCATGATGCAGGCAAAGGGCGACTTTTTGGTCGATGGCGTGGGCGTCAAGCGTCCCGCCGAGACCCCGGTCGATGCGCTGACGGTCGGCGAGGTGGGCTACGTGGTCACGGGCCTGAAGGATCCCGAGGCCGTTCGCGTGGGCGATACCCTCACGTGGGCGTCGAATCCCTGCCCCGAGCCGCTTCCCGGCTACCGCGAGGCCAAGCCCATGGTCTATACGGGCCTGTTCCCGATCGATAACAAGGACTACGAGAACCTGCGTGACGCGCTCGATAAGCTGCACGTCAACGACCCGTCGTTGGTGTGGGAGCCCGAGACCTCGGTGGCGCTCGGCTTTGGCTTCCGCGTGGGCTTCTTGGGCCTGCTGCATATGGAAGTCGTCAAGGAGCGCCTGGAGCGCGAGTTCAATCTTGACCTCATTGCCACGAGCCCCTCGGTGGACTATCACGTCTACAAGACAGACGGCGAGATGATTGATGTCCGCAGCCCGCAGGATCTGCCCGAGGCTACGCGCATCGAGCGCATTGAGGAGCCCTACCTCAAGGCAAAGATCATCTGCCCGCCCGAGTATACGGGTGCCGTCATGCAGCTCGCTATCGAGCACCGCGGCGTTACGACCGACATGATCCATCTCACGAGCAAGTCGGTTGAGATGCGCTTCGATATGCCGCTTGCCGAGCTCATCTTGGACTTCTTTGACCAGCTCAAGAGCCGTACCAAGGGCTATGCCTCGCTCGACTACGAGTTCAACGAGTACCGTCCCTCCGAGCTCGTCAAGCTCGATATCCTGCTTTCGGGCGACGAGGTGGACGCGCTTTCGTTTATCGTGCACAAGGACAAGGCCTATGGCCTAGCCCGCGGTCTATGCGACAAGCTCAAGGAGATTATTCCGCGTCAGCTGTTCGAGGTGCCCATCCAGGGTGCCATCGGCAACAAGATCATTGCCCGTTCCACCGTCAAAGCGCGTCGCAAGGACGTGCTTGCCAAGTGCTACGGCGGCGATATCTCGCGTAAGCGCAAGCTGCTCGAGAAGCAGAAAGAGGGCAAGAAGCGCATGAAGGCCATCGGATCGGTCGAGGTCCCGCAGGAGGCCTTTATGGCGATCCTCAAGGTGGACGAGTAGGTCTATGGCGCTTTCTGAATACAGCAAGCGGCTGCTGGGCGCCTATGCCGAGCAGCCGTTCCTTATGGCTCCCATGGCGGGCGTGACCGACCCCGCCTACCGCATCATGTGTCGCCGCCGCGGTGCCAACCTTGCGTACAGCGAGATGGTGAGCGTGGCGGGCCTTGCCTATGCCAGCAACAAGACCTGGCGCCTGGTGCTACCGGCCGACGAGGAGCAGCAGATTTGCGTGCAGCTCTTTGGCTCCAAGCCCGATCAGTTTGCGAGTGCAGTCGCCGCCGTCGAGGAGCGTGTGGGCGATCGCCTGTCGCTCATCGATATCAACATGGCCTGTCCTGCCCGCAAGGTTGTCACCAAGGGCGAGGGCTCGGCGCTCATGCGCACGCCCGACCTGGCGGAGAAGATCGTCGAGGCCACGGTGGGCGCGGCGCACGTGCCCGTGACCGTAAAGATCCGCAAGGGCTTTTACGCCGAGGACCGTAATGCCGCGACGTTTGCCCAGATGCTCGAAGGTGCCGGTGTCGCCGCGGTGGCGGTGCATGGTCGTTGCGCCACGCAGCTCTACACGGGCCAGGCGGATTGGTCGGTCGTCGATGAGGTCGCAGATGCCGTTGAGATTCCCGTGATCGGTTCGGGCGATGTGTTCTCGGCCGAGGACGCTGCTGAGCATCTGCAAGGCTCGGGTGCCAGCGCGGTGTTTATCGCGCGCGGCATCTACGGCAATCCGTGGGTGTTTGGCGATGCTCGTGCCCTTGCGCTCGATGGCACGCCGGTGCCGGCGCGCAGTTCCGTCGAGCGCCTGGACGCCCTGCGTGAGCACCTAACGCTGACGCATGAGCTCCTGCCGCTCATGTCGCGTGCCCGTACGTACGCAAGCTGGTACTTAAAAGGCATGCCCCATGCCGCCGCTTGGCGTGCCCATGTGGTGCGCTGTTCCACTTACGAGGAGTTTATGGCGCTGGTCGATGAGATCGAGCGCGATGTGGTGGCCTGCGAGGCTGCCCTTGCCGCCGGCGAATCGGTGCCCCCTCATTCGCTGGAGGCTTAAGGGTGGCCGTTACCGCGCTGTACGTGCATGTGCCGTTTTGCGCCCAAAAGTGCCGGTACTGCGACTTTGACTCGCACAGTTTTGCTCCGTGCGACCTGAGCGCTGCGCTCGATGTCTATTTTGAGCAGTTGTACGCGCGCCTCGATGCTTTTGGCAAGGCTGGGGCCCTCGACCAGATCCGCACCGTCTATGTTGGCGGCGGTACGCCGTCGCTGGCGGGGGAGCGCCTGGTGGAGCTGGCGCGGCGTATTCGTGCGTGGTGCGCCCCCGTTGAGTTTACCTGCGAGGCCAATCCCGAGTCGCTGACCGCCGAGCTTGCCGCTGCGCTTGCCAAGGTTGGTGTCACACGCGTCTCTCTGGGCGTGCAAACGCTCGATAACACCGAACTTACCGCCATCGGCCGTATTCACGATGCCGATCGGGCGCTCGCCGCCATCGCGACGGTCAAGAACGCTGGGCTTGACGTGTCGTGCGACCTTATGTGCGGACTTCCCGGGCAGACCGCAGCGAGTTGGAAGCGCACGCTCGATGGCGTGCTGGCGGCGGCTCCGCATCATGTTTCGGTCTACCCGCTCACGCTTGAGGAGGGGACGCCCCTTTATCGCATGGCGTGCCGCGACGAGTCGCTCGAGCCCGACGAGGATTTTCAGGCTTCGTGCATGGACGCGGCGCGTGAGCGCCTGGGTGCCGTCGGCTATCACCCGTATGAGGTGGCGAGCTACGCGCTCGACGGCCATGAGTGCGCCCATAACATTGCCTACTGGACCGGACGGGGCTACCTGGGCCTGGGTCGTTCTGCCGCGGGCATGCTCGACGCCGAGGATTTCGACCGTCTTGCAGGTTTGTTCCCCGGCGTGTCTTCTCGAGGCGATGCGTACCGCGTGCGTCTGGTGCAACGTGACGATGACGCGACGGCGTTCGAGGCCGAATATCTCTCGCAGCGCGAGGCCGCGGCCGAAGACCTGATGCTCGCTTGTCGCATGACGCGCGGTATTGCGTCCGACCTGTTGGTTCGTGCGGCTTGCGTCATCCCAACGGGCGAGCTGGCAGCTGCCTGCGATCGTACGCTCGAATTAGGTCTTGCCACTTGGGTGCCCGAGACGCTCGGGGTCCATGAGGGACCCTTCACTTCGGCAGATGTCGTCGCGGGCCATGTTCGAGCTCGTCTGGCGCCGACACACCTGGGCTGGCTCGATGGAAATGTTCTGTTCGAGCTGTTTTGGGATCTAGCTTAGGCCGCTCGGGTAGAATTACCGGAATATATACGCTGCTGTGAGCAGGAGGTTGCCGCGCATGGCGACGATGAACGAAAAAGATTACTACGAGATTTTGGGCGTCTCCAAGGACGCCACCTCGCGTGATATTCAAAAGGCCTTCCAGCAAAAGGCCCGCAAGCTCCATCCGGACGTCAACAAAGAGCCGGATGCCGAGGAAAAGTTTAAAGAGGTTTCCGAGGCCTACGCCGTGCTTTCGGATGAGCAAAAACGTGCGCGCTACGACGCCATGCGTTCTGGCAATCCCTTTGCCGGTGCCCCTACGGCTTCACCCTATGGTGGCGGCTACGCCGGCAGCGCAGGCTATGGCAATCCTTTTGAGGGCGGCTTTCCCTTTGGTGGCGCCTGGGGCCAGCAGCGTCGCGGGCAGGCTGCCTACAATCCCGAGAACGGCGCCAATGTGGTCGTCGATATCAAACTCGACGCCAAGGAGGCCAAGGGCGGTGCCCGCAAGACCGTCCGCTACACGCGCTTCGATACCTGTAGCAACTGCGGCGGTTCGGGTTCTGTCTCCTCCGAGCATGCCCATACCTGCCCGAGCTGCGGTGGCCGCGGCCACATCGACGTCGACCTGTCCTTCCTGTTTGGTGCGGGCACGTTCCAGTCGGTCTGCCCCGAGTGCGGCGGTTCCGGTAAGGTCGTGGCCGACCCCTGCCCCGATTGCGGCGGCAGCGGTCGTACTCGCGTAACCTCCGAGCAGACGATTGAGTTTCCTGCCGGCACGCACGATGGCGATGAGGTCCGCATTGGCGGCATGGGTCATGCTGGCACCAACGGTGCCGCGGGCGGCGACCTGGTCGGTCGCGCCCATGTTGAGGCCGAGCGCTTGGAAGGCAAAGCTCGTACCGGTTTTTACCTGATGGGCATCGTGGCGCCGTTTTTGGTGCTTTCGGCCATTTCGGGCGTGTTCTCGGCCTTTGCCGTGATGTGCTTTATTCCGTTTACCATGGGCCTGTTCATGGTGCTTTCGGACGGTGTGCTTCATCGCAGCCTGCTGTGGTGGAAACGTGGCGCGATGCAGTTTGCCAACGGTTTTGCCAACGGCTTCATGTTCGCACTCGTGTCGGTGTGGTTTGCGAGCTGCTCGCAGCGCGCGATGCTTTCGCCCTACGGGATGCAATAACATCAAACCCTCTGTTTGCGGCCGGCCTTGCATGGGTATAGGACGCACTGTGACAATATTGAAAGTCGGAAGGATTCGGTCGTGTCGGAAAATAGGGATTACTACGAGGTACTTGGCGTCGACAAGGATGCCGACGCGCGGACGATTAAGCGCGCGTTTCTAAAGAAGGCCCGTACCGTACACCCGGACGTTTCGGACGACCCCGAGGCCGAGGCCAAGTTCAAGGAGCTCAACGAGGCCTATTCCGTTCTTTCCGATGAGCAGAAGCGTGCTAACTACGACCGTTACGGCACCGCCGACGGCCCTGGTGGTTCGGGTTACGTCGATATCAACGATATCTTTGGTGGCATGGGCATGGACGACTTGTTCTCGTCGTTCTTTGGCGGCGGTGCCGGCGGTGGCGCCCGCAGCCGTCGTGAGCGTCGTCGCGGACGTGACATGGCCATCTCGCTTTCGGTGACGCTCGAGGAGGCGGCGCTCGGCTGCAAAAAGACGATCAGCTATGACCGCCTTGCTCCTTGCGAGGACTGCAATGGCACCGGTAGGGCAGAGGGCGCACAGGAAAAGCAGTGCGGCCGCTGCCACGGTACGGGCTACGTCACGACGGTTCAGCGTTCGTTCCTGGGCCAGGTTCAGTCTTCCTCGCCTTGCCCCGACTGCCATGGCGAGGGCACGGTTATCGACCATCCCTGCGAGACCTGCGACGGTCAGGGCCGCACGCCTTCGCACGAAAAGATCGACATCGATATTCCCGCCGGCGTTTCGACCGGTCGCCAGCTGCGCGTGAGCGGCTTTGGCGAGGCCGGCCTTCGCGGCGAGCCCTCGGGCGACCTGATTGTCAACGTGCGTGTTGCCGACCATGAGCGCTTTAAGCGCAACGGTGACGACCTGTACCTGGTGAGCGATATCTCGATTGCGCAGGCTGCGCTCGGCTGCGAGATCGAGGTCGAGGGCATTATGCCCGACGAGGTCGTTAAGGTGACGGTTCCCGCCGGCGCCCAGTACGGCGACACCGTGAGCGTCAATAATTACGGCATGCCGCGCATTGGCGGTGGCGGTTCGCGTGGCCGCCTGATCGTGCAGCTGCGCGTGGTCGTTCCCACCAATCTTTCCAATAAGCAACGCGAGCTGCTCCGTGCTTTTGCCGATGAGATGGGCGATGACGTCGCTTCCGGTAAGAAGTCGGTGACCGACCGTATCAAGAGTGCCCTCGACGATATCCTCGATTAAGGAGCCCGCGTGCTCGCACCCCATATTTCCGTCGTCAACCTCGGCTGCCGCGTCAACCGGGTTGAGTCTGACCGTATCACTGCCGATCTTATGCGCCTGGGCTTTGCTATTGTGGATCCCCAGGATGCCGATCTGATCGTCATTAACACCTGTGCCGTTACGGGCGAGGCCGAGGCCAAGACCCGTAAGGCCGTCCGTCATGCGCTGGCCTATCCAAACGAGCCCTATGTGGTCGTGACCGGATGCGTGGTCAATTTGCATCCCGAGGAGCTGCTGGAGCTCTCCGATCGCGTGATCGCCGAGCCGTCTAAGATTGACGTCGCCGAGCGCGTCTGCGAGGTGCTGGGTGTCGAATCCGATAGCGTTCCCGCCTGCAGCGATGGCGAGGTGGTCGATGCGCTCGGTCGCTCTCGCCTGGGCGTGAAGATTCAGGACGGCTGCAACCATCGCTGCACCTATTGCATTGTGTGGAAGGCGCGCGGCCCCGAGCGCTCCGTGCCCGTCGAGTCCGTGCTTGAGCAAGTTCGCGAGGCCCAGGAGGCTGGCGTGCCCGAGGTGGTGCTGACCGGTGTGAACCTGGGTGCCTACGATGGCAAGAGCGCAACCGACGAGCACGTCGAAATCGATGAGCTGCTCGAGGCCATCATGGAGCGCACGTCTATTCCGCATGTGCGCATTTCCTCGGTCGAGCCCATGGATATCTCTGAGCGCCTGCTTAAGGTTATGGCGCGCTATCCGCAGCGTATCGCCCCGTTTTTGCACCTGCCCGTGCAGTCCGGCTGCACGGCGACCCTGCATCGCATGGGCCGTCCCTATAGTGCGGAGGCCTTTGAGGACACGGTGCGTATGATTCGCGCCAATCTGCCGCAGGCGTCACTTTCTTGCGACGTTATTGTCGGCTTCCCCGGTGAGACGGACGAGGAGTTCGAGGAGTCGCTGGCGCTGTGTCGCCGTGTGGGTTTCTCGCGTATGCATGTGTTCCGTTACAGCAAGCGTCCCGGTACCCTTGCTGCCGACATGCCCGACCAGGTTCCGCCCGAGGTTATGGCCGAGCGCAGCCGCCGTATGCGGGCCGCTGCACAGGAGCTCGCTATTGCCGACGCTCGCAGTCGCGTGGGCACGGTCGAGCGTGCCGTGCTCGAGTATGGCGACAACCTGACGCTCGGCTCGTTCCATCATGCCCGTCTTGACGATACCTGTGGACTTACAGCCCCGTGCCTGCTCGATGTTGCTATCATCGGAGTCGATGATTCCGGCTTGGTCCATGCACGCAGGGAGGTTCATGGAAGCCTCGAAGATTAGACTTACCGTTCCCGAGGGGATTGATCCCTCGCGCGTTTTGGGCGCCGGCGACGGCGTCCTTCGTGCGCTCGAGAGTTTGGTTCGCGCTCATGTGGTCGCCCGTGGCGATAGCATCTCCGTGAGCGGCGACCCGGACGAGGTCGAACTCGTGGCGCGCTTTTTCGAGCACGCTTTTCGCGAGGCGGCCGCCGGGCGCACGCTGTCTGCCGACGATGTCTCTCGCTGCCTGGCCGTCTTGCGCGACGGTGAGCACGAGGCTACGTCGCTTCGCGATGACGTGCTGCTTTCGTATCGCGGCCGCGTCATTCGCCCCAAGACGCTCGGCCAAAAGCGCTATGTGGATGCCATCCGCACGCATACCATCACGTTTGGCCTGGGTCCTGCCGGCACCGGTAAGACCTATCTGGCCATGGCGCTCGCCGCTGCCGCGCTCAAGCGTCACGAGGTGGGCCGTCTGATCTTGACGCGTCCGGTTGTCGAGGCGGGGGAGAATCTGGGCTTTTTGCCCGGCACCCTCGAGGAAAAGATCGATCCCTACATGCGTCCGCTTTACGACGCCCTTTTTGACATGATGGATCGCGAGCGCACCGATGAGCTTATGGAGCGCGGCGTGATCGAGATCGCCCCGCTTGCCTACATGCGCGGCCGCACGCTGAGTGATGCCTTCGTGGTGCTCGACGAGGCACAAAATACCACGCCCGAGCAGATGAAGATGTTCCTGACGCGCCTGGGCTTCAACTCCAAGTTCGTGATTACCGGCGACCTGAGCCAGCGTGACCTGGTGGGTCGTCGTGGTGGCTTGGCGGATGTCGAGAAGATTTTGGGCCGTGTCGATGATGTCGCATTTTCGCACCTCGAGCGTGCCGACGTGGTGCGCCATGCCTTGGTGGGACGTATCGTCGAGGCATACGATACTTATGATGATGTGCGCGAGAAGCGCGTACGTGACCGAAAGGAGTCCCGTTGAGTGTATTGATCAGCAACGATGCCGAGCTCGATACGCTGCTCGACGCGCAGGAGGTGGAGCACATCTGCGAGGTTGTGCTTGCCGCCGAGGGCGTTGAGCGTGAAGTCGAGATTTCCCTTTCGTATGTCGACGAGGACGAGATGCACGAGCTCAACCACGAGTGGCGCGGTATCGACCGCACCACCGATGTGCTCTCGTTTGAATGCGACTCGGCCTTTGACGAGGATATTCCCGCCGACGAGACGCTCGAGCTCGGCGATATCATCTTGGCCCCGCAGGTTATTGCCCGTCAGGCCCCCGGTTTTGGCAATAGCCCCGCTGACGAGTGTCGTCTGATGCTCGTACACGGCATGCTGCACCTGCTGGGCTATGACCATATCGAGGACGACGAGGCCGAGGTCATGGAGGCCCGCGAGGACGCCATCCTGCGCGATCTGGCGCTCGAGCGCGGCGAGGACCCCAAGCTAGTCCACGTCGGCCCCATCACCAACCACGCCCACGACTAGGAGCCGTCTATGATTCCCGGATCGAACAAGGACCATCCGTCCTTCTTAAAGTCGTTTTCCTACGCCATGGAGGGCTTCGTCACCGCCGTCAAGACCGAGCGCAACATTAAGGTCATGCTCGTGGCGGGCGTGTGCACCGTCATTGCTGGCTGTATCGTGGGCCTCGACATTGCCGAGTGGGCCACGATTATCATCTGTTGCGGCCTGGTGATTCACGGCGAGCTGTGCAACACCGCTATGGAGGCTATCGTCGACCTGGCGACCCAGGAGCTCCATCCGCTGGCCAAGCGTGCGAAGGACATCGCCGCCGCCTCTGTATACATTCTTTCCATCACCGCCGCGATTGTGGGCGTGCTGGTATTTGCCCACGCGCTCGGCTTTATTTAGAAAGGGATTCCCATGTCCGACAATATGCAGCCTACCGATGAGATCCTGGACGACGAGACTTTGGACGCGGTGGATACCGAGGGGCTCGAGGATGTCGAGGAGTTCGATCCGTTTGAGGGCATGAGCGATGAGGAGCTCGACGCCCTGTGCGACGAGGACGACAACCTCGCGGGCTTTGGCGACGTTGAGCCTGGTTTTCGCAGCGGCTTCGTGGCCCTGGTCGGACGCCCCAACGCCGGCAAGTCCACGCTGCTTAATGCCTGCTATGGCAAGAAGGTCGCCATCACCTCACCGGTGGCCCAGACGACCCGCCGCCGCATGCGCGCCGTCGTCAACCGTCCCGGCTACCAGCTGGTCTTTGTCGATACCCCGGGTATTCATAAGCCCAAGGACGGTCTGGGATCCGAGCTCAACAAGAGCGCGTTGTTCGAGCTGAACGATGTCGATGTCGTCGCGTTTTTGATTGATGCCACCAAGCCGATTGGCAGGGGAGACGCTTGGGTTGCCGAGCGCGTCAGATGCGCCCGTTGCAAGAAGGTCCTGGTGCTCACCAAGGCCGATGAGGCCGACCCCGCACAGGTCATGGAGCAGCTTAAGGCAGCGCATGAGCTCATGGAATATGACGACGAGATTGTGACGTCGTCGGTCAAGAACTTCAACGTCGATGCCTTTATCGAGACCGTTGCGCACTTTTTGCCCGAGGGTCCGCGTTGGTTCCCCGAGGACATGGGTACCGACGCTTCCGACGAGACGCTCGTTGCCGAGTTTGTGCGCGAGAAGGTCTTGCGCCGCACCCGTGATGAGATTCCGCACTCCGTTGGTGTGATCTGCGATGCGCTCGAGCAGACCAAGAAGGTACTGCGTGTGCACGCTACCATTTACGTCGAGCGCGAGGGCCAAAAGGGCATCATCATCGGTAAGGGCGGCGAGATGATCAAGCATATCGGTATCGACGCCCGTCGCGATCTTGAGCGTATCTTTGGCACGCAGGTCTTTTTGGAGCTGGACGTGAAGGTCAAGGCCGGCTGGCGTGACGACGAGGCCCAGATTCGCCGCTTTGGCTATAACGCCGAGGACTAAGGGCGCGCGGCGCGCATGGCAGGCTCCCGGACATATCGTACGAAGGTGCTCGTCCTCGATAAGACGAAGCTCAAAGAGACGGACCTGATCCTGACGATGCTTGACGAGCGGGGTCGGCAGGTTCGTGCCGTGGCAAAGGGCGCCCGCAAACCCGGTGGACGCCTAGCTGCGCGCTGCGAGCTGTTCTGTACCGTCGATATGCTGCTCGCGCATGGACGGTCACTCGACGTGGTTTCCCAGGCCGAGCTTATGGAGGCTCCGCTCGGCGCTGCGCCCGATTACGAGACGACCTGCGCTGCAAGCGCGATCGCCGAGGTCGCGCGCGTATGCTCATTCGAGGACGCCGAGGACCCGTTTACCTTTGCCATCACGCAGCGGGCGCTCACGCTTGTCGGCAGCGGGCTCGACTCGGCACATATGGACCTGCTCGTGGCGGCCTTTGTCTTTAAACTGCTGTCGCACGTTGGCTACCGACCCGATTTTTCGGCATGCGTGCTGTGCGGAGACCCCATGCTGTCGTATTTTTCACCACGGGCCGGCGGGCTCATGTGCGGCTCGTGCGCGTCGAGCGTTCCGGGTGCCGAGCTGGTGTCGACCGGTGAGGTCGCGTGGCTGCGCGCCCTCATGTCTATGACGTTCGATGCGCTTTTGGCCGAGAAAATCGACCCGCATACGGCGGCGTTCTTGCTCGGGCTTTCGCATGTGTGGGCTGCGACGCACACCGATCAGCGCCTCCGTGCGATGGAATTCATGTTGGGTCGGTGATGATGCGCAGGCGCGGGCTGCTTGTGGTAACATACCGACCTGTTGGTACCTCGATCTTGGTTGCTCGCTCCACCGGCGGCTTCCCAGTCCGAGGCGAATCGAGTCGCCCGTGGGCGACGTAAAACGAAAGGTGAAACAATGACTGTTTCCAAA
This sequence comes from Collinsella sp., assembly GCA_031295725.1. Taxonomy (GTDB): domain Bacteria; phylum Actinomycetota; class Coriobacteriia; order Coriobacteriales; family Coriobacteriaceae; genus Collinsella. Next base: position 32,131 of record JAUMNV010000168.1, on the reverse strand, counting down.
GAGCGCAAGGCGGAGCTGACTGCCCAGTTCGGTAACACCCCGGTCGACACCGGCAACCCCAAGGTTCAGGTCGCCATCCTGACCGAGCGCATCAAGGAGCTGACCGAGCACATGAAGTCCCACCAGAAGGACTTCCACACCCGTCGTGGCCTGCTCATGCTCGTCGGTCGTCGTCGTCGTCTTCTCTCCTACATCAAGAAGAGCGACATCGTCGAGTACCGTGAGCTCATCAAGGCTCTGGGCATCCGCGACAACATCCAGTAAGGATTTGTACATGCTAAGAGCGTCCTGCGCAGCGGGGCGCTCTTTTTGTGTAAGGGCGTGAACAATCACGCTCTGAAGCGTGGCGGGGGCAGGGGGCTCGCGTCACATGAGAAGCCCGCAGACAAGGGGTCTGCGGGGTAAAGGAGAACAATGACACTCGTATCCAAGACCTTTGAGCTGTACGGCAAGACCTACACCTTTGAGTCCGGCGAGCTTGCCAAGCAGGCCACCGGCGCCTGTCTGGTCAAGCAAGGCGACACCACGATGCTCGATACCGTGGTCGTTTCCAAGGAGCGCAAGAACTACGACTTCTTCCCGCTGACCGTCGACTTCAACGAGAAGATGTACGCCGCCGGCCGCATCCCGGGTGGCTACCTCAAGCGTGAGGGCCGTCCCAGCGAGAAGGCCACGCTCACCGCGCGCATGATCGACCGTCCGATTCGCCCGAGCTTCCCGGACGGCTTCCGCAACGAGGTGCACATCGTCGCCACCTCGCTCGTCGCCGACCAGGTCAACCCCTTCGACGTCATCAACGTCATGGGTGCCTCTCTGGCCATGACGCTCGGCGGCGTGCCCTTCGAGGGCCCGCTTGCCTGCGTGCGCATCGGCCGTAACGTGGAGACCGGCGAGTTTATCGTCAACCCCACCTACGAGGAGCGCGAGAACTCCGATCTGGACCTGGAGCTGGGCGGATCTGCCGACTTCATCTCGATGGTCGAGGCCGGTGCCGAGGAGATCTCCGAGGACGACATGCTTGCCGCCATGAAGTTTGGCCAGGAGGCCCTTGCTGCCTTCTGCCAGGCTCAGGATGAGTTCGTCGCCGAGTGGGAGCAGGTCAACGGCCCCATCGTCAAGAAGGAGTACCCGCTCGACCAGCCCGTCGAGGCGGTCCAGGAGCGCATCTTCGCCCACTACGACGAGATGGCAGCCGCCCTTCGCGACGCCGACAAGCTCTCCCGTATCGGTAAGGTCGAGGCTCTGAAGGAGTCCATCCGCGCCGAGTTCACCGAGGAGGAGCAGGCTGCTTGGGAGCGCGAGATCCCCGTGGCGCTCAAGAAGCTCGAGAAGAAGGCCATGCGCACCATGGTCGTCGAGACCGGCGAGCGCGTCGACGGCCGTGCCGCCGACGAGATCCGTCCCATCATGGTGAAGGACAACTACCTGCCGCTCGTTCACGGCTCCGGCCTGTTCCAGCGTGGCCAGACCCAGGTTCTTTCCGTCCTGTCGCTCGGCATGCTCAACGAGGGCCAGCGCTTGGACACCATCGAGCCCACCGAGGGCAAGCGCTACATGCACCACTACAACTTCCCGCCGTTCTGCACCGGCGAGACCGGCCGCATGGGCAGCCCCAAGCGCCGCGAGATCGGTCACGGCAACCTGGCTGAACGCGCTCTGCTTCCGGTGCTTCCCGACGAGAACGAGTTCCCCTACGCCATCCGCGTCGTCTCCGAGGTCATGGAGTCCAACGGCTCCTCTTCGATGGCTTCGACTTGCGGCTCCACGCTCGCCCTTATGGACGGCGGCGTGCCCATTAAGCGCCCGGTCTCCGGTATCGCCATGGGCCTGATCCAGGAGGAGGGCAAGACCGTGGTCCTGTCCGACATCCAGGGTCTCGAGGACTTCCTGGGCGACATGGACTTTAAGGTCACCGGCACCACCGAGGGCATCACCGCCCTGCAGATGGACAACAAGGCCACCGGCCTCACCTTCGACATCTTGGCCCGGGCTCTGCAGCAGGCCAAGGAGGGTCGCGCCTTCATCCTGCAGAAGATGCTCGATGTTATCCCCGAGCCGCGCCACACCACGCGCAGCACCGCTCCGCGCATCGTTTCCATCCAGGTTCCGACCGACAAGATCCGCGACGTCATCGGTTCCGGCGGTAAGGTCATCCGTGGTATCCAGGATGAGACCGGCGCTTCGGTCGACATCCAGGAGGACGGCACCGTCTTTGTCGGCGGCACCGGCGAGTCCGTCGACCAGGCTGTCGAGCGCATCAAGCTCATCATCAAGGTTCCCGAGCCGGGCGAGGAGTACACCGGTCGCGTGGTCTCCATCCAGCCCTTCGGCGCCTTCGTCAACCTGCTGCCCGGTAAGGACGGCCTGCTGCACATCTCCCGCGTCGCCAAGGGCCGCGTGGAGAAGGTCGAGGACGTCCTCAACGTGGGCGACGAGGTCAAGGTCGTCGTCATTGAGGTCGACGATCGCGGCAAGATCTCGCTCGATCGTCTTGACAAGCCCGAGGCCCCGGCTCGCGCCGAGGGTGCCTCCGAGGGCGACGGCGAGCACTTCCAGCGCCGTGAGCGTCCGCGTCGCGAGCGCTCCGAGCGCAGCGACCGTCCGCGCCGTCCCGGCGACAACGGAGGCCGCAAGCCCCGCCGTCACCACGACGCCGAGTAACAGCTAAACATAAGCAGCTCAACAAGGGCGACCCCGTACGGGGTCGCCCTTTTGCTTGCGCCCGGGAGGGCCGCATATGAAGTTTCCTGCTCTACAGTCCTGCGCAAGACGGAAAGCACATTAAGTGCTTTCCTTTGCGTGCGGAACTCGCGATAAACTTCATATGCGGCCCTCCCGGGCGCAAGCAAAAGGGCTGGTTAGTGCCGCTCGCTATTGAGTTAGACAATCTATTCAGTAGTCAGATTACAGATCTGTAGATAGCCGTAGCAGCATCTTCCCAGATAAAACCGACCAAAATAAACCTGTCTCTTTTTGGCCGGTTTCCCGTGGGGCGGGCACTGATGAAGTTTATCGCGAGTTCCGCACGAACAGGAGGCCACTTAATGTGGCCTCCGTCGTGAGCAGGACTGTAGAGCAGGAAACTTCATCAGTGCCCGCCCCACGGGAAACCGGCGGGATAGACCAGTTCAGATGGGGCTTTGATGCATGGGTGGTCTGTTGTTGTGCAAATGGGTATCATACTGTGGTTATTGCATCGACTCTGTGATGCATGTTTGTACGTTCCCGGCGGTCGGTTTGCCAGAAGCGCCCCGTCGGTTGTTCCAGACCCGTTTCGAAGAAAGGAAACCACACTAACCTATGGCAGCTAAAAAATCATCTCCCTTGAAGATCATTCCGCTCGGCGGCCTTGACGGCATCGGCAAGAACATGACGGTCTTCGAGTGCGGCGACGACATGGTGCTCGTCGACGCCGGCCTCATGTTCCCGGATGACTCCCAGCCCGGTATCGACCTGGTGCTTCCTGACTACACCTATGTCCTGGAGAACGAGGAGAAGCTCCGCGGTATCGTCGTCACCCACGGCCACGAGGACCACACCGGTTCGCTTCCGTATCTGCTGCAGGACCTCAACAATAAGGTGCCCATCTTCTCGAGCAAGCTGACGCTTGGCTTTATCGAGGGCAAGCTTTCTGAGTTCCGCATCCGCGCACCCAAGTTCCGCGAGGTCAAGGGCGGCAGCCATGTCAACCTCGGCGGCATCTCACTCGACTTCTTCTCGATGACGCACTCCATCCCCGGCGCTCTGGGCGTGTTCATCCGCACCAACCAGGGCACCGTTATGCACACCGGCGACTTTAAGCTCGACCAGACGCCCATCGACGGTGTCACGCCCGACTACGCCGCTATCAGCCGCTTTGCCAAGCAGGGCATCGACCTGCTGCTGTCCGACTCCACCAACGCCACTGTTCCCGGCTTTACCAAGTCCGAGGCCGAGGTCGGTCCCAACTTGCTGCACGCCATCAAGAACGCCCCGGGTCGTGTGTTCGTCGCGTCGTTCTCGAGCCATATCCATCGCCTGCAGCAGATCTGCGATGCCGCCCGCAAGTGCGGCCGTAAGGTCGTTGTGACCGGTCGCTCCATGCTCACCAACACCCGCGTCGCGCGCGAGCTGGGCTACCTCAACATCGACGATGCCGATATTATCGATGCCTTCGATATCGATAACCTGCCTGACGATAAGATCGTCGTCATGTGCACCGGTTCGCAGGGCGAGCCGCTGTCGGCCCTGTCTCGCATGGCCAACGGAGAGCACAAGACGCTCTCCATCCACGAGGGCGATACCGTTATCCTCTCGGCAACTCCTGTTCCCGGCAACGAGAAGGCCGTCCAGCAGGTCGTCAACAGCCTGGCCAAGCTCGGCTGCGACGTGTGGGATAAGAACCGCGCTCTCGTTCACGTGTCGGGTCATGGTAGCCAGGAGGAGCTCAAGCTCCTGATGGCCATGGCCAAGCCCACGTACTTTATGCCGGTTCACGGCGAGGCCGTGCATCTGCGCGCCCATGCCCAGCTGGCCCGCAAGATGGGCATCAAGGATGATCATATCTTTATCCTCGATAACGGCGACACGCTCGAGATGCGCGGCGGTATCGTCAAACGCGGTACGCCCGTCGAGTCCGGTGTCGTTTACGTCGACGGCCTGCGTATCGGCGATACCGACCCCATCGTCCTGCGCGATCGCCAGAAGCTCGCCAACGACGGCATGGTCACGGCCGTTGCTATCGTCTCGCTCAAGCACAAGAAGATCGAGGCCATCGAGTTCTCGGGCCGCGGCGTCTCGTTTGCCATCGACGACCAGTTCTCCGAGGATGCCTCCGCGTCCATTATGAAGACGATCGAGAAGGGCAAGTTCAGTTTTACGAGCAGCGGCTCCGATGCCATTCGCAAGGCCGTGCGCGATTCGCTCTCCAACTTTATTTGGAGCCGTACGCGCACCCGTCCGATGATCATCCCGGTCGTCATGGAGGTTTAGTTTGGCGCGCGGATCTGCACAAAACGCCAAAGGCAATAAGGCCAATAACCAACCGGCATCTGCTAAGGGTGCCGGTTCCCATCTGCGTGCCAATAAGGGTCACGAGACCGACTTCGACGATTTTGAGCCCTTGGTCGAGCCCTCGGCCAACCGCGATATCGCCGGCGTGGTCATCGCCGTTTTGGCGATTGCGTCCTTCATTGCCGTGATTTCGCCGGCGACCGCACCCGTTACGGCTGCGGTTGCCGGTTTCTACCACCTGGGCTTTGGTCTGGGCGCCTACGTGCTGCCGATCGTCATTTTGCTGTTTGCCGCCACGCTCTTTTTAGGTGATGACTCGCCGCTCAACATTCGCTCGGTCGCGGGCGGCGCCGTGGTCTTTATCGCCGTTGTCTCCATTCTTTCGCTGATGGTGCCGGGTACGAGCGACTCGTGTGACCTTATGTTCACGCCGCAAAATCTGTCCGCCTCGGGTGGCTACATCGGTGCGTTTATTGCGAGTGCGCTGCAGAATGCCCTGGGTAAGCCTATCGCGATGGTGGTCCTGTTGGGTCTGGCCGTCGTTGGTTTTGTCATCATCGGCTTTTCGGTGGGTGGCGTGCTGCGCTCTGCTCGCGACCGCGCGGCCGATTTTGCCGAGCGCCGTCGTGCCGATGTTAACGCGAGCCCGTGGGGTGACGACGAAGCCCTGTCGGTGCCCGGCGTTGCCCGTCCGCACCTGAGCATTCTTCGTCAAAAGGGCTCCGATGCTGCCGTGACCACGGTCATGGGCAACGATGTGGACCCGGTTTTGGACGATGACGACGAGGACGAGAATCCGTTTGTCGACGTGTCCGAGTCGGTTGAGGCTGAGCGCGCTAAGACGACGCTGCTGCCGCGCCGCCATGCCAAGAAGGGCAAGGCTGCGCCTAAGCTCAATACAAGCGAGCCCGACCCGTCTTGGTCCGATAGCGAGATTGAGCTCACCGAGGGCGATGACGAGGATGACGAGGCTCCGATTGAGACCGCAAAGACAACTTTGCTGCCGCGCCGCCATGCAAAGCGCGACCAGGTAACCGGTCAGCTTTCGATGGAAGACGACCCCGATAAGATCGACGAGTCCGAGCCGCCGTTTGCCGTGAATCCTGTTTCGGCAGCACCTCAGATCCCCGACTTCTTGAAGCATCCCAAGGTTGCCGATACGGCTGTCGCGGGCGCTGTCGAGGTGTCTACTTCTAGCGATGGGGGAGCTGACAATGCCCCCGCAGATAACGAGGGCGAAGAAGAGGATGGCCTCAAGCTTCCGCCACTCGAAATCCTGCATGCCAACCCGCAGTCGGCGTCCTCCGCGTCTTCTGACAAGGAGCTGGAACAGACTGCCGAGTCGCTTCAGTCCACGTTGCTTGAGTTTGGCCGCAGTGCCCGCGTGGTCGGCTGGATCGCCGGCCCCACGGTGACTACCTTTAAACTGCAACCTGGCGAGGGCGAGCGCGTGAGCAAGATCTCGAGCCTCGAGGACGATATCGCGCTTTCGCTCGCTGCCCAGTCGGTACGTATCTTTGCCCCGATCCCCGGCACCTCGCTCGTGGGCATCGAGATTCCCAACCGCAAGCGCCAGAACGTCAACCTGGGCGACGTTCTGCCCTATGTGAAGGGCGGTCCGCTCGAGCTGGCCATTGGTCGCGATGCCGAGGGCACGCCGGTTGTCGCCGATCTCGCCAAGATGCCCCACCTGCTTATTGCCGGTACCACGGGTTCCGGTAAGTCGGTCATGATCAACTCCATCATCACGACCCTGCTCATGCGCGCCCTTCCCGAGGATGTTCGCCTGATCATGGTCGACCCCAAGCGCGTCGAGCTTGCGGGCTATAACGGTCTGCCGCATCTCTATGTGCCCGTGGTGACCGAGCCCAAGCAGGCCGCGAGCGCTCTGCAATGGGCCGTGTCCGAGATGGAGCGTCGCCTGAAGGTCTTCGAGCGTCTCAACGTGCGTAAGATCTCGACCTACAACGAAAAGCAGGCCGCCGGCGAGTTTGAGCATTACGATAACCCGCCGCAAAAGATGCCCTACCTGGTCATCATCATCGACGAGCTTTCGGACCTGATGATGGTCGCCGGCAAGGACGTGGAGGCCTCGATTGTGCGTATTGCGCAGCTGGGCCGTGCCGCCGGCATTCATCTTATCGTGGCCACGCAGCGCCCCAGTTCCAACGTAGTGACGGGCCTTATCAAGGCCAACATCACCAACCGCATCGCTTTTAACGTCGCCACGGGCATCGACTCGCGCGTCATCATCGACCAGATGGGTGCCGAAAAGCTCACTGGTTTAGGCGACATGCTGTTCTCCAAGGTCGACTGGGGCAAGCCTCGCCGTATCCAGGGATGCTTTGTCTCGGATGACGAAATCAACGAGATTGTCGAGTTCGTCAAGTCGCAGAGCGAGCCCGACTACCACGAGGAGATCCTGTCTGCCGTGGCGCCCGCTTCCATGTCCATGGCGGGTGGCGGCGGCATTGTCCGTACCGGAGTCGCCGAGCCGCAAGACGATGATCCGCTCATCTGGGAAGCCGCCCATATTGTGGTGGATTCGCAGCTTGGCTCCACATCTGGCCTGCAACGCCGCCTGAAGGTTGGCTATGCGCGTGCCGGGCGTATTATGGATATGCTGGAAGAAAAGGGTGTCGTCGGTCCGCCCGACGGTTCCAAGCCGCGCGAGGTTCTGCTGGACGAGGAGGGGCTTGCCGCGCTGGAATCTGTCGACGCCGAGATGGCACGTGAAGATCGTGAGTTTGGAGGATTCTGATGGCTGCACGCTTTGGTGACATGCTGCTCGAGCAGCGTCGCCGAATGGGCCTTTCCATTCAGCAGGTCGCCAACACCATCAAAATCAGGCCGCAGATCATCGAGTTTTTCGAGACCGGTAACTTTGCTTCGATGCCGCCGCGCGGCTATGCGCAGGGCATGATTTCGAGCTATGCTCGCTTTTTGGGCCTCAATCCGCGCGAGGTCGTCAATGCCTACTTTGACGACCTGATGGCATACGAACGCGAGACGTCGCAGCAGGGCGGTCGTTTTCAGGACGCCGCCGGCTACGTCAATTCGCGTTCCTCGGTCGATAATGGGCGCTTCCTGATGGTTCAGGGCGGTCGTTCGACCCGCTATGGACAGCGTCCTCAGCAGGCCGGTTACATTACCGAGACGGGTTCGGGCGAGGAGATTCGCTCACAGCGTGACCGGTTCCGCAGTACGCCGATGCCCGAGGACCGTGCACTTCCCGCTGCCCGCGGCGTGGCGCGTGACCCTCGTGCCGGCTACGGCGACGGCGGCTATTCCGATCGCGGTTACCGTGGCGTCTCTACCGGACGCTCTCGCGGTGGCTATGCGGACGCCGATACCACGCAGGTGACGCCGCGTCTTCGCTCTCAGTCGCAGCCGTATGGCCAGCGCTCTTCGGCTTCGCGTTCTGGCCAGCGTGGCTATCAAGGCCGCGGTGAACTTGCGCCCCGCTCGGGTCAGCGCAACCTTCAGGGCCAGGGTGGCTATCGCGTCCGTTCCGATAGCAATCGTGGTCGTATGCCTCAGGGAGGCGGCCGCAGCAGTTCCAGTCGTGGACGCGGCGGATCACGTACTCCTCAAAACAACGGGCTCGATCCGCGTATCGTCTACGCCGGCATCGGCGCCGTTGCGCTGCTGTTGATTGTGCTCATCGTGGTGCTTCTGCGCGGCTGCGTATCTTCGGCGCCCGAGAACACGCCCGAGACGCCCACTGCTACCAAGACGACGAACAAGAAGTCTTCTAAGAAGACCGAAACGGTCGACGAGGACGAAGACACCGATGAGCCGACGGATGAGTCGACTGATTCGGACGCTACCAAGACGACGGCCAAGAAGGAAGAGAACGAGGTCACGAAGGTCAAAGTTTCCGTTGCCAAGGGAAAGACCGCGTGGATTGAGGTCAAGGTCGACGGCAAGTCGGTCTATGGCGCCCAGGCGACTGGCCCCTTTGAGCAGGAGTACACGCCCGAGTCCTCGATCGAGATCACCACGTCCAAGCCTTCCGATGTCACCGTTACCAAGAACGGTGAAAAGGTCCGTTACGATACCAAGACCTCGGGCGTGGCGCGTGTGACGATCACCGTTCCCAAGAAGGAGACGACCGATTCCGAGAATGGTGAAAGTTCTGATGGTACCGACACCACCGATGGTGCCGACACCACCGACGGCACCGATGCCCAGTCCACGGATGGCGCCGATACCGCATCTGACGGTCAGACACCCACCGATTCTACCGACAATTCGTACGATAGCTACTAGGCCGCTCGTACGCGAAAGGAAACATCATGGCTAAAGATTCCAGCTTCGACGTCGTGTCCGAGGTCAACATGCAAGAGGTCGACAACGCGTTCCAGCAGACCACGCGCGAGATTTCCCAGCGCTATGACCTTAAGGATTCCGGCGCCACGATTGAGCTTTCGAAGGGCGACAAGCTCTTTACGATCAACGCCCCGGCCGACTTTGTCTCCAAACAGATTGTCGACGTGCTGAGCTCCAAGCTCATCAAGCGCGGCATCGACCTCAAGGCTGTCTCGTGGGATGCTCCGCAGGCGGCATCGGGCGGCACCGTGCGCGTGCTCGGCCATATCGTCGAGGGTATCGACCAGGCGACCGCCAAGAAGATCAACAAGGACATCAAGGATCAAAAGCTCAAGGTCAAGGTGACCATCGAGGCCGACAAGCTGCGTGTTTCCTCTGCTTCGAAGGACGCGTTGCAGACCGTGATCCAGTTCCTGCGTGACCAGGACTACGGCCAGCCGCTGCAGTTCACCAACTACCGCTAATATCAATCGAAAGGACTGCTCTCCAACATGGATACACCGTTGGGCTCCGTGCTCTACATCACCCTCGGGTGCGCTAAGAACGAGGTTGACACCGACCGCATGCGTTCTCTTTTGACCGCCGCGGGCTACGAGGAGGCATTCGACCCGCAGGATGCCGATATCGCCATCGTCAATACTTGCTCGTTCCTCGCCTCCGCAACGTCCGAGAGCATCGAGACCACGCTCGAGCTCGCCAACGAGGTTCAGGACGGCGTTCGTTCTTGCCCCATCGTCATGTGCGGCTGCGTGCCGTCGCGCTATGGCGATGACCTGCCTGACGAGCTGCCCGAGGTCGCTGCCTTTGTGAAGGCCGACGAGGAAGATGGCATCGTGGCGGTCATCGATGGCGTGCTGGGTGTCGAGCGTGAGATTGCAGCCTATATCCCGCAGGTCAAACGTACCGTCGAGGGTGCTGTCGCCTACGTCAAGATTTCCGATGGCTGCAACCGCTTCTGCAGCTTCTGCATGATTCCCTACATCCGCGGCCGCTATCATTCGCGCAATGCCGAGAGCATCATCTCCGAGGTGCGCGACCTGGTTGCCGGCGGTGTGCGCGAGATCGTGCTGATCGGCCAGGACACGGGCATCTGGGGTACCGACTTTGCCGACGAGGACGTCGCCGATGGCTCGCCGCGCAATCTGGCGCAGCTGCTGCGTGCCGTCGCCGAGGCCGTGCGCCCGCACAACGTCTGGGTCCGCGTGCTCTATCTGCAGCCCGAGGGCATGACTGACGAACTCATCGAGACGATTCGCGATACGCCCGAGGTGCTGCCCTATATCGATATCCCCGTGCAGCACTGCGACGCGCGCATTCTCAAGGCCATGCGTCGCTCCGGTTCGCGCCAGGAGCTCGAGGATCTGTTCCGCGACCTTCGCGAGCGCATCCCCGGCATCGTGATTCGTTCCACGGCCATGGTCGGCTTCCCGACCGAGACCGACGACGAGTTCCGCGATCTTATCGACTTTATGGACACCGTCGGCTTTGACTACACGAGTGTCTTTGCCTACTCGCAGGAGGAGGGCAGCCTGGCCGCTAAGATGGAGGGTCAGGTCGACGAAGAGGTCAAGCTCGAGCGCGCCCAGGAGGCCATGGACCTGGCCGAGTCGCTCGGTTTTGCCGCCACCGCCGCACATGTGGGTGAGCGCGCCCAGGTAATCGTCGACGGTATCGAAGAGACCGAGGATGGCGCCGAGCTGATCGGCCATGCCTGGTTCCAGGCGCCCGATTCCGATGGCGCGGTGCATCTGGACGCCAGCGAGGCGTCCGTGGGCGATATTCTGACCGTCGAGTTTACCGATAGCTTCTGCTATGAGCTTATCGGTCATGTTGTGGAGTAGGAGAGCGTCGTGGCTAACGAGAGCAATAAGGAACTGACGAGTGTCTGGACGCCCGCCAACATCGTGACGTGCGTGCGCATCGTCTTTATCCCGGTGTTCATGATCGTGTCGGCGCTTTCTCACACGAGTGTTGCCGGTACGGATTGGAGCACCTTTGACGGTCCGCTCGCCGCCGCTGCCTTCATTCTGTATGTGATCCTGTCGTGCACCGATAAGGTCGACGGTTATCTGGCACGCTCGCGCAACGAGATCACCGATTTCGGCAAGTTCTTGGACCCCATCGCCGACAAGCTGCTGGTGTTCTCGGCCCTGCTGCTGTTCTTGGATTTTGGCGCCGTAACCGTGTGGTCCGTGTTTATTATCCTGTTCCGCGAGCTGCTGGTGAGCGCCCTACGCATGGTTGCGAGTGCGGCCGGCGTGGTTGTTGCGGCCGATAAGCTCGGCAAGTACAAGACGGCAACCACGATGGTCTCCATCTGCGGTTACCTGTGCGTTTTTGCTATGGCCGGCTTGCACCTTGGCCCGGTGGCGCTGACGCTCGGCATCTACTCGGTGTCGCGCTTCCTGTATGCCGTTGCCGTTGTCTTGACCGTTATCTCGGGCGCCCAGTACTTCTGGAACTGCCGCAAGATCGTCTTTTCGGTCTAGGTCCTGGTGGGTATGACGGTCTCTTTTGAGCAGATTTCCGCACACAATGAGGAGCTGGCGCGCGATATTGTCGAGCGCGCGAGCGCTCGGGGCGTGACGGTTTCGACGGCTGAGTCGCTTACGGCGGGTATGATCGCCTCGACGATTGCGGATATCCCGGGCGCCTCGGCGGTGTTGCGTGGCGGTGCGGTGACTTACTGCGATGAGATTAAGCATCGCGTTCTTGGTGTTGAGCAGGAGACGCTCGACCGCTATACCGCGGTGTCGCATCAGACCGCGCGCGAGATGGCGGTGGGTTCGCTGGAGCTGTACCAGAGCGATATTGCAGTGAGCGCAACGGGTTATGCCGGCCCCGGCGGTGGCACTGAGGGCGATCCGGCGGGCACTTTCTATATTGGCTGGGCGTATCGCGCGGCTTATGGGGAAGTCCCGGTTGTGGACTCTGTGCGCTGCCACTATGTGGGCGACCGTTCGTGTGTTCGTGCCCATGCGGTCGCGGAGGCATTGGGGCGCATTGCCCTTGTGCTCAACTCTATGGAATAGACGTGTTTTAAGGGGCCTCCGGGCCCCTTAATTGTGGAGATAGGGACTTCTGACAAATTTAGCGTTTGTGCTGGTTATAGATGTATTCTTGCCTTCTTTGTTCTTATTTGGCCCTGTGTGGTCAAGCATTTGGTCAGTGTTTGGTCGGCGTTTGGTTGGGTTTTGGAAAGACTGCCTGCATATGATTGGCCTGAACGGTTGACCACGAACAGCCGTTCGTTTATTATCGATGCAGGTTGTTAAGAGGAGGGCTATTCATGGCCAAGAATTCAGGTCCCGTACGTACCGTTCATGCTCGCACTACGGGTAAAGAGCGCGATGAGATGATCGCCACCACCAAGGCCGAGATCGAGAAGAAATTCGGCCAGGGTTCCATCATGAGGTACGGCGACGGTGGTCCCGAGCTCGAGGTCGAGGCCATTCCCACGGGCGCCCTGGCCCTCGATGCCGCGCTGGGTATCGGCGGCGTGCCGCGCGGCCGTATCGTCGAGATTTACGGTCCTGAGTCCTCCGGTAAGACGACGCTTTCGCTCGAGATCCTGGCCGAGGCCCAGGCAATGGGTGGCGTTGTGGCATTTATCGATGCCGAGCACGCGCTTGATCCCACGTATGCCGCGCGCATCGGTGTGGATATCGACGAGGTGCTCATTTCCCAGCCCGATACGGGCGAGCAGGCGCTCGAGATTGTTGACATGCTCGTGCGTTCCGGCGCCATTGATGCCATCGTCGTCGACTCCGTCGCCGCGCTGACCCCGCGTGCCGAGATCGAGGGAGAAATCGGCGACACTACGGTCGGTCTTCAGGCTCGCCTGATGAGCCAGGCGCTCCGCAAGCTCGCCGGCTCGCTGTCCAAGTCCAACACGACGTGCATCTTCATTAACCAGCTGCGTGAGAAGATCGGTGTCATGTTCGGCAACCCCGAGACCACGACGGGCGGCCGCGCCCTTAAGTTCTTCTCTTCGGTACGTATCGATATTCGCCGCATCGACAGCATTAAGCTTAAGGACGAGGTTATCGGTAACCGCGTGCGCGCCAAGGTCGTTAAGAACAAGGTGGCAGCTCCGTTCCGATCTGCTGAGTTCGACATCATGTACGGTACGGGCATCTCTAAGGAGGGCTCGATTCTGGACATGGCTGTCGAGTGCGGTATCTGCAAGAAGATGGGCTCCTGGTTTGCCTATGGCGAGGACAAGCTCGGCAACGGTCGCGAGGCCGCCAAGGCGTTCCTGCGCGAACACCCCGATTGTGCCGACGAGATTGAGCATAAGGTCCGCCTTGCCTGTGGACTTGAGTTTGATGACGATGCTCCGTCCGAGGTCGAGCTGACCGATCAGCCTGCGCCTGAGGAGTTTGACGAGCTTTACGCCATCGATGGTTCCGCCATGCTCGATGATGACGACGAGTAGCGGTTACGCTCATGTCGTATACGGTGACCGAGGCCACGGTCGTCTTTCCCGATAAGAAGGCGGCCTCCTCGTTCTCGAGCGGGTATGCGTCCAAAAAGCCTTGCGCACATATCGATTGTGAGCTTGAGGGCGGTTTTGAGCGGTCCATTTGGATTCCCGTGCGGGTCGCGCGGCTGTATGTCAAAAACCGCATCGATCTTCCCTGTGATTGGGACAACTTTCGTGAGGCGGTGCGGCTCATCGAGCGTAAATGTGCACTTACCATGGTGACCGAGATGCTATCGCGCCGCGATCATGCGACGGGTGAGGTCCGTGACAAGCTGGCTCGCTACGGCTTTCACCAGCCCGCGATCGATTTCGCCGTCGAGCGCGCCACCGAGTATCACTTTTTAGACGAGAACCGCTTTTGCTCGTACTTTATCGAGGAGCGCAAGCGGCGCGGTTGGGGACAGCGCAAAATCGAGACCGAGCTCAAGCGCCGTCATGTCGTGCTCGATGACATTCCCGGTTATCCCGAGGATTATTTTGCCGTCGAAGACGATTTGGCGCGTGCGTCAGCCCTGCTCGCCAAGCGGCGTGTTCCAGAGACGCGCGGATTCGAAAAACTGGTTCGGTTTTTGATGGGCAAGGGCTTCTCGTATCACATCGCCGCCGATGCCGTTAAGGCACGTCTCGATGCCGAACGCGAGGAATGTGCGGTTTAGGCGTATGCGTTTTGTGGCCCTGCCGTTCACCGCGTTTTAGCCGCCGTGCCGGGGCCATTTATTTGACAGTTGTTGTGGTTCAACGTACGATAAACACTGTCATTTGCTTTGTGATATGTGCTCATCTGTGATGAGTTTGTTTATATGTTTATCTGTATCCGACCCGCATAAGCTGCGCCCATATTACTCAAATGTCGCGAGCCGTTCGTAAGGACGGTTCGCTTTGTTGTGTAACGAATCCATAAAAAGGAGTGAGCATGCCTATCATCGCTGCGCTCGTTGGCATCGTTTTGGGTGCCATCGCCGCCATTGCCTACATGCGCACCGCCAAGCAGGGTAGTCTTCACGAGGCCGACGAAAAGATCCAGTCGGCACACGCACAGGCTGAGTCCCTGATCGGTGATGCTAAGCGTCAGGCTGAGACCCTCAAAAAAGAGGCTCTGCTCGAGGCTAAAGAGGAGATCATCAAGAACAAGCAGGCCGCCGAGGCCGAGGACAAGCAGCGTAAGAGCGAGATTCGTACGCTCGAGAACCGTGTGATGCAGCGCGAGGAATCCCTTGATCGCCGCAACGACGCTCTCGACAAGCGTGAGCACCAGCTGTCCAGCCAGGCCGGTCAGGTCGAGAAGCGCTCCCGCGAGCTCGAGGAGCTCTGCGCAAAGCAGGCCTCCGAGCTCGAGCGTATCGCCGACCTTACCCGCGAGGATGCCCACAAGGAGCTCCTCGATAAGGTTCGCGGCGAGGTCACCCACGAGGCCGCCACAATCATTCGCGAGTCCGAGCAGCAGGTTCGCGCCGAGTGCCACAAGACCGCCCAGGAGATTCTGTCCCTGGCGATTCAGCGCTGCGCTGCCGACCACACTGCCGAGGTCACCGTTACCTCCGTGCACATTCCCTCTGATGACCTCAAGGGCCGCATCATTGGCCGCGAGGGTCGCAACATCCGCACCTTCGAGCAGGTTTCCGGCGTCAACCTCGTGATCGACGACACGCCCGAGACCGTCGTTCTTTCGAGCTTCGACCCGGTCCGTCGTGAGACCGCCCGTGTCGCCCTCGAGAACCTCATTGCCGACGGCCGCATTCACCCCGCCCGCATCGAGGAGATGTATCACAAGGCTGCCGACTTGGTTCAGCAGCGCGTGCGCGAGGCAGGCGAGCAGGCTGCCTTCGATACCGGAATCCATGACCTGCACCCCGAGATCGTCAAGACCCTTGGTGCCCTGCGCTATCGCACCTCGTTTGGTCAGAATGTGCTTCAGCACTCCCTCGAGGTCTCCGATCTGTGCGGCGTGATGGCTTCCGAGCTTGGCCTGGATGTTGTGACCGCCAAGCGCGCCGGCCTGCTGCACGACCTGGGCAAGGCAATCGACCACGACGTCGAGGGCCCGCATGCCGTCATCGGCGCCGAGCTTGCCCGCCGTTACGGCGAGAAGCCCGTTATCGTCCACGCTATCGAGGCTCACCATGCCGATGTCGACCCCAACACGGTGCTCGATGTCCTGGTACAGGCCGCCGATGCCGTCTCTGCCTCTCGCCCCGGTGCCCGTCGCGAGTCTGCCGAGAACTACATCAAGCGTCTTGAGAAGCTCGAGGAGATCGCCAACTCCCATGACGGTGTCGAGCGTACCTATGCCATGCAGGCTGGTCGTGAGGTCCACGTCATGGTTCAGCCGGACAAGATCTCCGATGCCCAGTCCACGGTCCTGGCTCACGATATCGCCCATCAGATCGAGGAAGAGATGGAGTATCCCGGTCAGGTGCGCGTCGTCGTGATTCGCGAGAGCCGCGCTGTCGATATCGCTAAATAACATGAGCGACGCGAACGAGCTCATCTCATTTATCGCGTCGATGTCGGGGGAGGGCAACCTTCGCGTCGAGGAGAACCTTGGCGAGGGGTATGTCCGCCTCCGCGTTTCGGAGGCCGAGCGGCGCCAGGCAAAGCACGACATTCAGCATGTCGAGGATATCGTCATCGAAATGCTCCGTAATGCTCGCGATGCTGGCGCCGACAAAGTCTATCTCGCTACGACCAAGGAAGATGGCGTCCGCACGCTTGTCTTTCTGGATAACGGTTCGGGCGTTCCGCAGGATATGCAAGAGCGAATCTTCGATGCCCGCGTTACTTCCAAGCTCGAGAGCATGAAGATGGACCGTTGGGGCGTTCACGGTCGTGGCATGGCATTGTTTTCGATCAAGCAGAACACCGACGAGGCCCGTGTGGTCACGTCTGGTGTCGACCTTGGCTCGGCCTTTAAGGTGAGCGTTGCGGCCGACCGCCTCAGTGAGCGTGCCGATCAGTCCAGCTGGCCCCAGGCCGTCAAGGATGAGGACGGACGTTATGTCTGTGCTCGCGGCCCGCATAATATTATTCGCGCTGCTTGTGAGTTTGCGCTCGAGGAGTTGCGTGGTTGCGATGTCTATCTTGGTTCTCCGTCTGAGATTGCCGCGACCCTTTATGCTCAGGCGTCAAGTAGGCTCGATACGTCTCGTCTCCTGTTTATTGATGACGAGAGCGAGCTTCCGGTTGTCGATCGTTTAGGCCTTGCCTCTGATGCCGAGGACTTTATCCGTATCTGTTCGGGTTTGGGTCTTGAGATGTCCGAGCGCACGGCCCATCGTATTTTGGCAGGGCAGATCAAGCCCGTTCGCGGTGTGACCGCACGTCTGCTGCGCGAGCGTGATTCGTCCTCGCATGCGCCGGCTCCTGTCGATCTCGCGAAGGATCGTCGCGGGCTACGTATTGCCAAGGATGACATGGCACAGTTTTCGCGTGCTGTGGAGCGCGACTTTAATGATCTTGCCGCCCGGTACTATCTCAACCTTTGTGGCGACCCAAAGATTCGTGTTTCGCGTGATCGAATCACTGTGACTTTCGATCTTGCCAAAGAGGAATAGTGCCTTTACCGAGTCCAATCGGTACGATACAGTTATTGCAGTTAAAACGTACTTTTAAACGCAGGAGTTTCTTCATGGATTGCCTGAAGGTATCAAGCAAATCATCGCCCGCGTCCGTTGCCGGCGCCATCGCCGGCATGGTCAAGGATGGTGTACCCGTCAACATCCAGTGTGTCGGCGCTGGTGCTGTCAACCAGGCCATTAAGGCCGTGGCTATCGCGCGCGGTTTTTTGATTCCAACCGGTTTTGATATTTCCTGCGCGCCCGTGTTCTCCGACATCCTCATTAACGGGGAGTCGCGCACGGCCATCCGCCTTTCTATCTACGTTCACCAGATCAATCGAGCTGCTATGGATAACGTCGTCATGGATGATGTTAAGCCTGTGGCATAGCTTCTGCTTGCCTCGTTTCGCTCCCCATCGTTAGGACTTATGCACATGGACCAGCGTTCCGCACGCGATATTCTTGCCGGTAAAACCTACTTTATTCGCACATTTGGCTGCCAGATGAATCAGCACGACTCCGAGCGTGTGAGTGGCCTGCTTGATTCGTATGGCTGCCTCATGGCGCTCGATCCCGAGCATGCCGATATCGTTGTGTTTATGACGTGCTGTGTGCGCGAGGCTGCCGATACGCGCCTGTACGGTCAGTGCAATTCCTGCAAAAGCCTGCCGCCTTCGCCTTCGGGCAAGCGCGTGGTTGCCGTTGGTGGTTGCATCGCGCAGCGCGATGGCGAGGGTCTGCTCACCAACGTCGATAACGTCAATGTCATCTTTGGCACGCATTCCATCGCGCATGTGGCCGAGCTCATTGCCGAGGCGTTCCTG
This sequence comes from Collinsella sp., assembly GCA_031295725.1. Taxonomy (GTDB): domain Bacteria; phylum Actinomycetota; class Coriobacteriia; order Coriobacteriales; family Coriobacteriaceae; genus Collinsella. Next base: position 13,943 of record JAUMNV010000168.1, on the reverse strand, counting down.
GACGGCAAGCGTCATATCCGCACCAATGAGCATGAGGATACGGATGCCATGAGCATGCCGTGGCATCGCGAGACCCAGTATCACGCCTGGGTGCCCATCATGACGGGCTGCAATAATTTCTGCACCTATTGCATCGTGCCGTACGTTCGCGGTCGCGAAAAGAGCCGCCCCTTCGAGGAGATTGTCGACGAGGTGACCGGTTTGGTGCGCCAGGGCGTGCGTGAGATTACGCTGCTGGGCCAAAACGTTAACTCATATGGTCGCGATCTGTTTGGCAAGCCGCGTTTTGCCGATCTGCTGCGTGCCGTGGGCGATACGGGTGTGGAGCGCATCTTCTTTACGTCTTCGCATCCCAAGGATCTGCTGCCCGAGACCATCGACGCCATGGCCGAGACGCCTGCTGTTATGCCACAGCTGCACCTGGCCGTCCAGTCAGGTTCGACGCGGATCCTCAAAGAGATGAATCGCCGTTATACACGCGAGGACTATCTGGGCCTGGTCGATCGCATTCGCAACCGTATGCCCGATATCGCGCTCTCGACCGACATTATCGTTGGCTTCCCGGGCGAGACTGAAGAAGACTTTGAGCAGACGCTTTCACTTGCCGAGACGGTCCGCTATGCCCAGGCCTATACCTTCATCTATTCCAAGCGCGCCGGTACCCCGGCCGCAGAGATTGACGATCCTACGCCGCATGAGGTTATTCTCGGGCGTTTCAACCGCCTGGTTAAGGTTATCGAGACCACGGCACATGAGTATAACCAAGGTGAGCTTCATACTGTGGTGCCGGCGCTCATTGAGGGCGCGAGCAAGAAGAACGATGCGGTCCTGCTGGGCAAGAGTCCCAAGAATCAGACCGTGCATGCGCCTATCCCCGAGGGTTACAGCATCGATCAGCTTGTTGGCAAGATCGTTGATGTTGACGTTGACGTTGCCAAGACCTGGTATTTGTCCGGCTCCGTTGTGGGCGAGCCGCGCTAATGGTTTCTTCCGGGGCAGGTCTTTCCGCCGTTGCGATCGTCGGTCCGACGGCGGTTGGTAAGAGTGATGTTGCCGACCGTTTGGCCGCTCGTCTTTCGTCCGAAGTGCTGTCGTGCGATGCGATGCAAATCTATCGCGGCATGGACATCGGTACAGCAAAGATGTCGCCCGATGAGTGTACAGCGCCGCTGCGTCTCGTCGACATTGTAGAGCCGGGTGTGGCATATTCTGCTGCGCTTTATCAGGCTGACGCCCGCGCGCATGTTGAACGTCTCCTTGGTTCGGGTTGCCTGCCAGTTTTTTGCGGAGGTACGGGGCTGTATCTCAAGGCCGCCCTCGATGAGATGGACTTTCCCTCGGGTGAACTTGAGGACGATCGCCGTGTGGGCTATCAGGAGCTTGCCGAGCGTATTGGCGAGGAAGAACTGCATGCCCTGCTTGCCGAGCGCGACCCCGAGTCCGCTGCGGTCATCCACCCCCATAATGTTCGCCGCGTGATTCGCGCGCTCGAAATGCACGATGATGGCGTCTCCTATGCGCAGCAAAAGTCGCAGTTTAGTGTTCCGCGCGAGCATTATCACGCTCTGTGGTTTGGTCTGACGCGTAATCGCGAGATTCTCTACGAGCGCATTAGCCTGCGCGTCGATCTGATGTTTGAGCAGGGCCTTGTCGATGAGGTCCGCGGTCTTATGGGCCAGGGGCTGGGAGATGCCCTGACGTCGATGCAGGCAATTGGCTATAAAGAGATCATCGATGCTTTCAATGGCGTGATGAGCATGGATGAGGCTCGCGAACTCATCAAGATGCGTTCGCGTCGTTATGCCAAGCGTCAGCTTTCGTGGTTTAAGCGCGATGACCGTATCGTGTGGTTTGATATGGATGAATGTACGATCGATGAGGTCGTTGAGGATATCCTGCATCGTATTGAGGCTGCCTAATGGCCCGTTTCCCCCTTGTTCCCACGTCGCCCGAGCCCGAGCGTGCCATTTTAGTTGGTGTTGAGTGGCGCGACAATGCATGGCCACTCGGTCGATCGCTCGATGAGCTGGAGCGCCTTGCCCATACGGCTGGTGCCCTGTGCGTGTCTCGCTTGTCTCAGCGTTTGGTAAAGCCGTATCCTAAATCGTTTATCGGTTCCGGTAAGGTTGAAGAGCTGTGCGGTCTGGTACATCGTATGGATGCCGATGTCGTTATTTTTGACGACGACCTAACGCCCTCGCAGCAATCCTATTTGGAGAAAGCCGTGGGCGAGTCGGTAAAGATTATCGATCGTACGGCATTGATCTTGGATATCTTTGGCCTGCATGCTCAGACGCGTGAGGGGCGCCTACAGGTACAGCTGGCACAGCTTCAATATCTGTTGCCCCGTCTGCGTGGCATGTGGAGTCATCTCGCCAAGGAACAGACGCGCGGCGGCATCGGCTCACGCTTTGGTCAGGGCGAAAGTCAGCTCGAGGTCGACCGTCGCCTCATTCGCAATAAGATTGCCGCGCTTCGTCGTGAGCTTAAGCAGGTTGAACAGCGTCGCGATGTTCAATCCAAGAGCCGCATTGAGTCACCGGCGTTTCGCGTCGCGTTGGCCGGTTATACTAATGCGGGTAAATCGACGTTGCTCAATCGTCTGACCGGATCTACGGTACTTTCGCAGGACAAGCTGTTTGCTACGCTCGACCCGACGACGCGTTCGTATCGCCTGCCCGGCGGTCGCGGCATGACGATTACCGATACCGTCGGCTTTATTCAAAAGCTGCCGCATGGTCTCGTTGATGCCTTTAAGTCCACGCTGTCTGAGGTTCTTGGTGCCGATCTGATCCTTAAAGTTGTGGATGCCTCTGACGAGGACTACGAGCGCCAGCTCGAGGCAGTCGATCGCGTTCTTAACGAGATCGGTGCCGGCGAGCGTTTGATGCTTACGGTGTTCAATAAAATCGATCTTCTCGATAGCGTTGATCGATTGAGCTTCCGTCGTCGCTATCCCGAGGCCGTGCTGTTCTCGGCCCAGACGGGCGAGGGACTCGACGATCTCGTCGACCGTATTGCTCGTGAGGCGGCTACTACCGATGTGTTGCTCTCTGCTGAAATCCCGTATCGTGAGGGCGCCCTCATCACGCTGGTGCATGAGCAGGGAACCCTTTTGCACGAGGAATATCTCGAGGATGGCGTTCGTATTGTGGCGAAGCTGCCGGCTCGTATTGCACCGCGGCTCGAGCGTTATCGCACCGAGTAGGCGAGCTCCAAAATGCCCAGAATAATGGGCTGATGCAGTAGATAAAAGGGGAGTGCGTGACGTCCAAGGCTGGCGAGCTCCGGGATGGGATTGGCGTAGGCCCAGCTAGGGACGGTCTTATCGATTCCCTTCGCTATGTGTGCGGCGAAGTATCCTGCAAGATACATAAAGAAAAACGGGATGATGGGGTAGTAATCACCTGAGACAAACCCAGGGCTCGGAAATCCCAGCCACGCCAGGTAGGGGACTGGGTAGATCGTTTTGGGGATGCTCCAGGTGAGGGCAAACAACAAAAGGCATAGGGACATGCCCCATCTCGCCGATATCTTCTTAAGGACGGGATCGGTCAACGCCACGATGCCGGTACATGCGGCCATGCAGTAGATGATGCCAAAATTAACCGAATCGTCGACTGAGACAAGTGTTGTTGCCAACCAGACGACGAGTGCTGCTAAGGCGTATTTGGCGGCACGTTTGATATTGTTGCGCGAAAGGGTGCACATCCAACCCGCGATAAACAGGAATACCCAGCTGATGCTGGCACGCCAGATGTCTTGAAAGACGGTCTGTGTAAACCAGGGCATATCCCAACCGTACAGGTAGGCAAGATCGTAGCAAGCGTGAAAACCTGCCATTGAAATCATCGTAAACCCGCGGACGGTATCAAAGATGGTGATGCGTTTTTGCATTACGAGAACCGGCGCATCAAGCCGACGACTTTGCCCAAGATAACGGGATTCGTTGCATAGATAGGCTCCATGGTGTCATTCTCGGGCTGCAGGCGTACGCGTCCCTGCTCCTTGTAGAACGTCTTGACGGTCGCTGAACCATCAATCATGGCCACGACAATTTCGCCGTTCATGGCACTCTTTTGTTCACGGACGATGATGTAATCGCCATTGAAGATGCCGACATTGATCATTGAGCTCCCATGTACCTCAAGGATAAAGGAACCCTGATCAGTGGCGATTTCGGTCGGGATAGTAAAAGTGTCTTCGATATTCTGCTCGGCTAGAATGGGAATCCCAGCCGCGACGCGACCAACGAGCGGTAGCGAGACCGTTCCGCGAGGTGCGGTGGGCTCGTCAGATTTAGAAATTGAGACCGAGGAACCGTCCTCGTTAAAGAGTTCCAGGGCGCGCGGTTTGGTGGCATCGCGCTTGAGTAGCCCGCGCGCCTCCAGGGCAGAGAGATGGGCGTGCACGGTGCTGGGGGAGGAAAGACCCACGGCAGAAGCCATCTCGCGCACGCTGGGCGGATAACCCTTCTCCTGCTGATATTCCTTGATGAAGTCGTAAATTTGCTGCTGACGCTTGGTAATTTTGCGAGCCATCAGGGCATCCTCTCTACCCATGTCAAACAAATGTTCGAATTTTGCTTGACAGGAACAACTGTTCGAAGATAATAATAACCGAACATTCGTTCTCGCGCTAGACATTTTTGTCCGCGCGGCTTGATAAAACTGTTCTCAGCAAAACACGCGAGAGGAGAACATGATGAACGCAACGAATATGGTCCAGGGAAGCCTCGCCCTTAAGCTCGAGACGCCTGCAGAACCCACTTTTACGGTTGTTCAGGGTGGCCGCTCCGGCTTTCAGCCTTTGACCGTAAAGCCTGCTCGCAATCAGAAGGCTGTAGTCGCGCCGGGCCGCGTTGCCCTCAAGGTTCCGACGATTGTCGCCGTTGCCGTTGCGCTTACGCTCTTCTTTGTCCTCGCTACGTCGGTCTTTAGCGCTCGTCACGCCGCGTATGCCGAGTCCGTTTCCAACGTTACCTACGAGACCATTCGCGTTCAACCTGGTGATTCTCTTTGGTCGCTTGCCGAGGAATATCCAATCGAAGGCCTTTCCACGCAAGAGACTTCCGACATGATCCGTAACGTCAATCATCTGGAGCATGGTTCGCTCGCCGCCGGTGCGCATCTTAAGGTTCCTGCTCGTTCGTAATCATTATCGCGCTGCGCATGGTACCCTTGTTATCGTTTAAGAGGAGGTACCATGCGCTGTCCCAAATGCGGCAAGGCACATACCCGCGTCGTTGATTCCCGTATGCAGGAGTCAAATAACACCATTAAGCGCCGTCGTGAATGTTGCTCGTGTAACTATCGCTTTACAACGTTCGAGCGATGCGAAGACCCAATTGAGGTCATTAAGTCGGACGGAACCAAGCAGCGGTTCGATCGCAATAAGCTGCTCGTCGGCTTGATGCGTGCTACCATCAAGCGCGATATCGACACTAAGAAGCTCAATGAGATTATCGACGACATCGAGGTCGAGCTGCGCTCTCGCACGTTGACGGCCGTCACGTCGCATGAGTTGGGTGACATGGTGCTCAAGCGCTTGGCCAAGATCGACAAGGTGGCGTACATCCGCTTTGCCTCGGTCTACCGCGATTTCAAAGATGTCGATGAGTTTCTGCAAGAGCTCGACAAGCTAAGGTGATTCCATGTCCAACATTACCGTCAACATAAAGCGTCTCGACCCCACCGTCGAGCTTCCCAAATACGCCCATCCCACCGATGCCGGCTTGGATCTGCGCTCCAACGAGGACTGCGTCCTGAAGCCCTTCGAACGTCGTCTGGTCTCTACCGGGCTGGCCATCGCCCTGCCCGATGGCTACGCCGGCTTCGTCCAGCCCCGCAGCGGCTTGGCCATCAAGCAGGGCCTGTCTATAGTCAATACGCCGGGCCTTATCGACGCCCACTACCGAGGAGAACTCAAGGTTATCCTCATCAACCTTGATCCCTCCAACAACATCCAAATCAACAAAGGCGACCGCATAGCCCAACTTGTCATCCAAGAAGTCCCCACGGTCAACCTCGTAGAAGTAGAAGAACTAGACGAAACCGACCGAGGCAACGGAGGCTTCGGCTCCAGCGGCGTCGCCTAGGGCGCTCGTATCCCTCCCGCCCGTGGCTTACCTATATCATTCCATGCTCAAACATTCTCGCGTCGCTTCGCTCGCTGCGAAACTGCGCGTGGAACGATATAGGTAAGCCCCGGGCGGGCGGTTACTCGCTTGAAACAATATTTACTTTTCTAGTAAGCCGATGCGACAAAGGGGCTGTCCCTTTGTCGCATCCGCTTACTGTATTTATATTTTCCTGTTTTACCTTTGCAGGTTCTAATGGAGGGGATACCGAAGTAGCTGCTAGTAAGTAAACGCAGCCGCTCTGCCGGAGCCGCCCTTATATCGTTCCACGCGCAGTTTCGCAGCGAAGCGAGAATGTTTGAGCATGGAATGATATAAGGGCGGCTCCGGCAGAGCGGCGGACATTCGACTAGCGGATATGCGCGGGCTTTCCGCCCCAGTAGAAGCGGCAGAAGGCTCGTTTGCGCTTTTGGGGCTTGCCTGCGAGCTCCATGGTTGCGATGGCGATATCCTCGGCTGCGCGTGGGCGTCGCAGCACTTCGCCATTGATGAGCAGTGCCTTGAGCGACTCGGGATGATCGTGGAGATGGCGCAACGTCACGATCAGCTCGCGTGCGGTGGTGACATGCATGCTGGCGCCCATGCCAGTGAGCATGGTGGTGTTGGCCTTTTCCTGGCCATAGGACTTGCCCAGCAGAATCATCGGCAGGTGTGCGCACAGGCATTCGGTAACGGTGAGTCCGCCCGATTTGAGAATTGCCAGGTCACAGCCGTGCATAAGCGCTGCCATGTCATCGACATAGTCAAGAACCGTGACGTTCTCGAGTTTCATGGCATCGAAGAGCGTTTTGAGACGGGTGGCATATTCGGCGTCCTTGCCCGGCAAAAAGACAAAGTGCATGTCCTCGAAGCTGCGCAGGAAGGGGAGAGTGCGGTCCATCTCCGCGCGAAAGCGAACGTACGGTTGAGGCAAACTGGCACCAGCCATTACCAGCACAATGGTCTTGTTGGTGGGGAGATTGAACTTCTTTAGCTCTTCCTCACGATTGTAATCCGTATCGAACCCGGCGCGAATGGGGATGCCTGTAATGCGGATCTTTGCCTCGGGAACCTTGCGGGGGCGGAGTGTTTCGGCCATAAACTCATTTGCCACGCAGAATAGGTCGGTGTCCTTATGGGGCCACCAGCCCTCGACCTCGTAATCGGTCGGTACGCAAATGACGGGATAATCGATGCCCGTAATGATGCGCGCGCCGACGGCGACGTTGGCTGCCGTGATGTGCGTGGCGACCACGGCAATGGGCCTACGAGTCCGAACGTACTCGTTAAATGCGGGGAACATGATGCGCGACCATGCCGTGCCACCGCCCCAAAGCAGGTGTCCGGTAAGGGTATAACGCCAGGTCAAGTCATAAATTGGGCGCGTGGCGCCGGTAAACGAGGCGGCCGTTTTGTTGCCGTCGAATTTTATGCGTCCAAAATCGAGGATATCGAGCACTTCAATCTCAACATCCTCGGGGATGCCATTGGTGCCGCGGATAAGGTCGAATGCCTGCGCAATCGCATTTGCGGCGGCCTTGTGGCCCGAGCCGACCGAGGCGTGCACGATGGTCACGAGAGGTTTTTGCTGAGCCAAGAGCGTGGTTTGTTCCGATTGGGGAGTGCTGTGTGTGAGCAGGGGAGCGTCGTCGCGCGTCTGCGTTTGATCCATCGATAACTCCCCTTCATCTTAGTTTCGCAAGTAATCATTGTAGTGCATGAGTGTCACGTTCGTCTAAATTTGGGTATGAGCGCAAAGAACGCCAATCTTTCGACAGGAGGTCTCTTCATGACTACCCATCAGCCGATCGATGTTGCTATTATCGGCGGCGGTCCTGCGGGCTATGCCGCAGCCATTTATGCGGCGCGTGCCAACCTAACGACGACTGTGATTGAACAGGGCATGTCGGGAGGACAGATCGCCACAACCAATGAGGTCGAGAACTATCCGGGCATTCCGCTGCTGAGTGGAGCCGAGCTTGGCGAGCGTTTTCAGCAGCATGCAGAGGGCCTGGGAGCACAGGTTGCATGGAGCATGGTTACGGGTATCGATTACGATGCCGATTCAGCGCTGTTTACGGTACATCACGATACGGGCGATACGGTTGCCTCGAGCGTTATCGCTTGCATGGGTGCCACGCCGCGATCTGCGGGTTTTGTTGGCGAGGATACGTATCGCGGTCGTGGCGTTTCGTATTGCGCGACGTGCGACGGCATGTTCTTTCGTGGCAAGCAGGTTTTTGTTATCGGCGGCGGCAATGCTGCCTGCGAGGAAGCCCTGTTCTTGTCAGAAATCGCCAGCAGCGTGACCATCGTTTTGCGCCGCGATCAGTTCCGTGCCCCTGATGGCGTGGTTCAAAAGGTGCTCGCAAAAGATAATATTTCAGTTAGGTACCAAACTAGTATTGTCGAACTATCGGGCGAGGCTATGCCCACGACTATCACGTTTAAGGACAACGCTACCGGTGGTACCTATTCTGAGTCCTTTGATCCTGGTTCGTTTGGCATTTTTGTCTTTGCTGGCACGCAGCCGCATACCGAGCTTGTAGAGCATCTGGTGGATTTGGCGCCCGACGGCGGTATTTTGACCGACGAATCGATGGCCACCCGCACGCCTGGCTTATTTGCTGCCGGCGATATCCGTTCCAAGCGGTTACGCCAAGTTGTGACCGCTGTTTCGGACGGAGCTATAGCGGCTACCAGCGCATACGCTTTTCTACGCGGATAAGTACGATAATATATCTTATGTAAGGTTGTTCTATCACTTAAACATCCTGCACAACGAGCTTAAGGCAACGTTGTCGCGGGATGTTTTGTTGTGCAAAGTCTGAGCCAATTATCTTGCGGCCGGACCCGAGCCAAAGCCGATGATCATATCGTTCATTGTGGTATGCAAAACTAGATAATCTAGAATACAATATAAAAATGAACGGAGGTACCATATGAATCACGTTAAACATGTCATTCCTATGTCCGATACATCGGTTAGCATTAGCCCAGAGGATATTCAGCCCACGGTGCTACCTGATGCATTTATCCAGTCTGATATGGTCCGCAAACTCAATACGCTCAGCTTGGCGCGCTATAACCAGTTGCCGAATGTAACGCTCTACCGTGACCAGGTTATTGAGTACATTGAACTGTGGATGGAGCCACTTTCGATTTGTGTGGAGCAGCCCGTCATTACGCCTTCGATGATCAACAACTACGTAAAGGTCGGCCTCGTTCCCGCTCCGGTTAAAAAGCAGTATGGTCGTGAGCAGATTGCGCGTCTCATCGCCATCTGTATTTTTAAGCAGGTACTGCCCATCGCTGCGGTTCAGGCGCTCTTTAATATTCAGCGCCTGAGCTACGATGCGCCGACCGCCTTTGACTATGTGGTCGATCAGCTCGAGGCATCGATTCGTGCGGCGTTCTCCATTGAGCAGGCTCCCGTAGCCGATACGGCTCATCAGGTCACACGCGAGTCGCTGCTCGTGCGCAGCGCGGTATCGTCTTTTGTATCGAAGGCGTATCTCATGAGCTATCTAAAGTTCAACGGGTTTAATAGCTAGCCGATGTACAAGACGGGCGGGACAAAGAGCCATCAGACACTTTATCCCGCCCGTGTTTTTGTTTAGTTGGACGTTATTGGCCCGATGCCACGCCCATGCCGTAGCCGATAATGAGCCCGTGCATCTCGGCATAGTATGAATCCAGTCCGTTGCAGGGCATAATGATGGTCTTGGAGCCGGGCCAATGCTCCACAATGCGACTGGCAAGTGCCTGGGCGCCCGCCTCATTCTCGACATGGTCGATGACGACTTCTCCACCGGTAAAGCCCTCGGCCTCCATGGTGTCGACAATCTTGCCAAGCATCTTCTTTGCGCCACGGGTGTGACCGACGAGCTTGATCTCCCCCGCTTCGCTTGCTGTGCCTAAAACTCGAATGTTGAGTTTATTGGCAATAACGCCGGCTGCCTTGGGAATACGTCCGGCCTTGGCGAGATTTTCGTAATTGCACAGGCTAAAGAGGATCTTGCTGTTCTGTTCCAGCTCATCAAAATAGCCGCAGGCTTCCTCAAAAGAGACGTTGGGATTGCTTGCGAGATAGCGGTCGAACAGCAGGAAGATCAGGTCCATTTTGCCGCCGGCTGCGCGAGAATTGACCAGATGAATCTGACGGTTCGGATCCTCGGCAAGAACCAAATCGCGTGCCGTGGCGGCGGCATTGTAGCTTCCCGAGACACCCTCGGAGATGGGCATGCAAATTGTCTTGTCGGCAAGCCTAAAGAGTTCGGTCCACTCGCCTACGCTCGGACAGGCGCTCGAAGAAGCGTTCGTCTCCGCCTGAACAGCGCAGTTGAGCTCATGAACATCGAGCGAAAGGTCATCGATGAATTCACGCTCCCCCACTCGAATTTTGAGGGGCGCAAATGCAAAGGTGGTATGGGGCGCGGTCGGTTGCCAATCGCGGAGGTTGCAGCTTGAATCGGAGATAAGTGCCCAGCTCATAGAGGGTCCTTTCTAATTGTTCCCATACAATTATAGCCATCTTGCAGACCGATTGGGCCGCTATCTAGTATTCAAAACTAGATAGCGGACTGCACGAAAGGCAAAAGAATGGACCCCATGGCTCAAAGCCACGAGGTCCACATTCACACGCTGTGTAAGATGACTTAGTAACGCACGAAGATGTAGTTATTGTTCATGCCGGCGGCAACGGAGCTGATGATAACACCCGTGTTGTAGTCGGAAGCATGAATCATCTGACCACCACCGATGTAAATGCCGGTGTGGTACGAGTTGACCACAACGTCACCGGGCTGCGGATCGGACACACGCGTCCAGCCCATAAAGGTGCCCGTGGTGCCCAGGCGGCAATAGCGACCAGTGAGGCAATAGCTAACAAAACCAGAGCAGTCGAAGCTGTTCGGGCCAATTCCGCCCCAGGAATAAGCGCAACCAAGCTTGCTGTATGCACGCGAGACAACAGAACCGCCATCGACGGACTGGCTCGGAGCAGAAGGCGTCGGAGCCGGAGCAGGCGTGGAGGGCTGCGGCGTCGGAGCAGGTGCCGGCGTAGGAGCCGGAGTGTTGCCGCCCTGGTTGTTGTTATTGCTGGTCTGGCCACCGTTGTTGGTGTTCTCGGTCGTACCAGCAGTCTCGTTGCTCACCGTGGCCTTCTCGGCGGTGCTGGCGTTGATGCCGGCCTGCAGCGCGGCGTTGGCCTCGGCCTCTGCGGCAAGCTCGGCTTGCAGCTGCGAATCCAGGGAGTTTACGACGTTCTGGGCTTCAGCCTGCTGGGCGTTAAGCTCGTCGACCTTCTTTTGCGTGGCGGCGACGTTCTTCTCCTGCTCGGACTGCTTATCGGTGAGCTGCTGCTTAAGCTCCTTGACCTCTTGAATGGTCTGAGCTTGCTTATCGGAAACTTTGCCGTAGTAGAACAGACGGTTGAGCATATCGCTCAGGTCATCGACACCCGTCAGAACCTGAAGCAGGCTCAGACCGCCGGTTTTGTACTCGCCGGCGACATAGGTCGAGAGCTTAGCCTGACCATCGGCGATCTCCTGCTGCTTTTGCGTGATCTCGCCGGCAGTCTGATCGAGCGCCTGCGTCTGCGTGGCGAGCTCATCGTAAATCTGCTGAGTTTGGGTACCGATCTGCTCGAGCTTAGTACGAGCAGCGGCAAGGTCGGATGCGGTATCGGCGTAGGCAGGAGCCGCGAGGCCCAAGCCCAAAACACAAGCGAGGGTTGCCGTAGCAGCGCAGCGTGCCATGTTTTTGTGCGTGTTTGCTGTGCGCATGTAGCTTCCTTTCCAGTAACTAAGGGTAACGGCTAGTCCACCGTCACCAGGCTAAAGAGCTCCACATCGTCATCAGACGGCGTGAGCTTCTCGCGCGGGTTGAGAAACGCAAGCTCAAGGATACAACCGTAACCGACAAGCTTTGCGCCCATATCTCGCACCAGTTTACCTGTTGCCTCGACGGTTCCGCCCGTCGCGACCAAGTCGTCCAGAATCAACACGGTATCTTTAGAGCTGATAGCGTCGGCATGGATCTCAATTGAATCGGTGCCGTACTCGAGCTCGTAGCTCTGGCTTACGGTCTCTCGCGGCAGCTTGCCCGGTTTACGTGCGGGAACAAAGCCGGCGCCAAGGGCTACAGCCACCGGTACGCCAACCATAAAGCCGCGAGCCTCGGGACCCACGACCTTGGTGATTCCCATGCCGGCAAAGTGCTCGGCGAGGGCATCGGTCATGGCTTTGAGCGCCTCGGGATTGCCAAAGAGCGGCGTGATGTCCTTAAAGATGACTCCGGGCTCGGGATAGTCGGGGATATCGACGATTTGAGATTCGAAGTCGTACATTGCATGACCTTTCAATGGGTTGCCGAAATTTCAGCAGCGGTTATATGCCCGCGGTGGCGGTGCCGGATTGCGAAGGGGCGACGACCTTGAGCGGCTTTACGAGAGAATCCTCGTGCGAAGCCGGCGCGGCTGTCTTTTCGTTTTTGGCCTTGGTGGACTCGGAGCGAGTGATTTCCTCATCGAGTGCATCGATGTCGGCGTCCTCGACCACGGCGTTGAGCGACTCAAAAACGCGGTTCTTGAGCAGCGCAGTGTGCACACCTTCTGTCAGGTCGTGAAGCTTCTTAAACGCACGCTCGAGTTTGGCGTCGCGCTCGTCATCGGAGGTATCCATTCCGAGCATGCTCACGAGCACCTGCTCAAACATCGAGGACTCGCGGTTGGCGGAAGATACGTACTGACGCAGGTTGCGCGGCTCGATATGGAAGCGTGACAGCTCGGAGCAGTAGCGGATGATCGGGAAATCGCGACCATCGACGAGCTCACGATTTTGCGGACTCTTGATGATGCGAATGAGGTCGTTCTCGGCGAGCGAGCGGATAAACGAAATCTCGACGCCCAGCATATCGGGAATGGTCTCGATGGGATGCAACTTTTGCTTAGTCTCCTTGGGCTCCGTCTTGAGCGGAACATCGGACAGCAAACCCACCTCGTAGGCGAGCGTCGACAGGTCCGTGGCGTTTTCCAAGCGCTGCTTAATTACGTTGAGCGGCATATAGCGAGTCTTCTGCAAGTGCAGAATGACCTCCAGGCGATCAACGTCCTCCTTGGAGTACTGACGGTATCCCTTAGGCGTACGATGAGGGGTAATGAGTCCCTCATCCTCTAGAAATCTAATTTTTGAGTTCGAAAGATCGGGGTATGCGCCTCGAAGTAGGTTGACGACTTGGCCGATACTCAGATAGTTGCGTTCGGCCATGCCCTACTCACCGGTTTCGATGCGCTCCGGCGTGCTCTCGTGGTAGATGAGCGTAAACGTACCAATCTGGACGGAAGAACCGTCGTGCAGCGGGGCTGCATTGACGATGGCACCGTCGACCCAGGTGCCATTGAGCGAGCCTAAGTCCTCGATGCGAGCGCCGAGGCCCTCGCGAATAATGCGCGCATGGCTGCGCGAAACAGTCATATCGTTGAGGAAGATGCCGTTTGCAGGATCGCGACCGATGGTGGTCACGTCGTCCTCGAGCTCAAAGGCGGCACCAGTCTGCGGACCCTTGACGATGGACAGAACGGGGGCGGTGATGCGCACGTTGGCCATGAGGTCGGGAACGGTGACGTCGCTTGAAGGCACGCGGAATACGCAGGTAGCGTCAGCAGTCTTATCATTCTGAGGCATATTGTTAACCATGTTGTCCATGACAACCCCTAACTTATCGCGGACGTGCCGCAAATAATGAACCGTACGTAATCATACCCCAACGAATCAGTCTTCGATTTCAGGGTTCAGAAAGTCGATGTCCTCGTCCTCGGGATGCG
>JAUMNV010000162.1 GCA_031295725.1 Collinsella sp. | reverse complement strand
CTTCGTGTTCGCTATGGCAAGCGCGATCGCCTTAAGTACCTGGGCCATCTCGAAGTGATCCATACCATTGAGCGCATCGTGCGCCGTGCGGGACTTCCCTATGCCGTCACGCAGGGCTTCTCTCCGCACATGCGCGTGGGCTTCTCTTCGGCGCTACCGGTTGGTACGTCGTCGACCTGCGAGTGGTATGACCTGTTTATGACCGAGTTCGTGGCGCTCGACGAGGCGTTTGAGCGCCTGGCTGCGGCGTCTCCGGCCGATCTGGCGCCCATCGAGGCGGCGTACATCGACGTGCGCACGCCGGCATTGACGGCGCAGCTCACGCGCCTGTCGTATCGCATCGACTTACACCTGGATCCCGAGGCGCCCGTAAGCGCCGACGAGGTGCGTCGTGCGATCGACACGCTGCGCGCGGATCATGGCATCGACTACGCGCGCGGCAAAAAGAGCAAGCGCTTGGATTTGGATCACACGCTCGTTGGCTATGAGCTCACGGCGGGGGAGCGCCCGGACCATTTGGTTCTCATGCTCGACACCCATGCCGACAACGAGGGCTCTATGCGTCCGGAAATTTTGCTTTCTGCTGCTGATGTTTTGTTGCAGGGCTTGACCCCGGGCGTGGATGCACCTATTGTTTCCACCGGTATGCAAGACCTCGTGACCATCTGCTCCTACGATGTCGAGCGTCAGAATCAAGCATGCGAGGACGACGAGGGCCGACTCGTCAGCCCCATACCTGTGCGAACTTGTGGATTTGCTCCACATACTCGTTGACGGGGGTATTTTCGCCTGCTACTATATTCGGCTGTTGCACTAACTGATGCATGAAGGGCAAGTAAACATGTACGCAATCGTTAACACGGGCGGCAAGCAGTACAAGGTCGCCACCGACGATGTCATCACCGTCGAGAAGATCGAGGGCAATGAGGGCGACAAGGTCACCCTGCCGGTTATCTTCCTCAACGATGGTAAGAAGATCGTCACCGATCCCGACAAGCTGGCCAAGGCCAAGGTTACCGCTCAGATCGTTGAGCAGTTCAAGGGCGAGAAGCAGCTGGTCTTCAAGTTCCACAAGCGTAAGCGCTATCGTCGTCTGAAGGGTCACCGTCAGCAGCTCACCAAGCTGAAGATCGTGAAGGTCCAGGCTACGTCCCGCGCCAAGAAGGCTGTCAAGGCAGAGGCCGAGGCTGTTGCCGAGGCTCCCGTCGCCGAGTAGATTACACTCGTAACGAAAGAGTAGGTATACACAATGGCACACAAAAAAGGACTCGGTTCCTCCCGTAATGGCCGTGACTCCCGCGGTCAGCGCCTTGGCACGAAGCGCTATGCCGGCCAGACGGTAACCACGGGCACGATTCTCGTCCGTCAGCACGGCACGCACATCCACCCGGGTGAGAACGTTGGCCGTGGTAAGGACGACACGCTGTTCGCGCTGGTCGACGGTACCGTTGAGTTCCACAAGGGTATCAAGCACAGGGTCAGCGTACGCCCGCTCGCGAACGCGTAATTCACCCTTCATAGAGCACATATGTGGGAGGCACTTGAGTTTTAGGATTCAAGGGTCTCCCTCTTTTTTGTAGGAGGCGATTCTGTTGTCACAGTTCACCGATATCAGCCGCATTAACGTGTGCGGCGGCGACGGCGGAGCCGGATGCATGTCGTTTAGGCGCGAGGCATTTGTCCCCAAGGGCGGCCCCGATGGCGGCGACGGCGGTCGTGGCGGCAATGTCGTCATCCAGGCCGATGCTCAGCTGTCTTCGCTGATCGATTACCGCTTTAAGCATCACTTCCGCGCCGAGCGCGGCACGCACGGGCAGGGTGCCCGTCGTAACGGTAAGAGCGGCGAGGACCTGATTCTCAAGGTCCCTATGGGTACCGTGGTGCGCGAGCTCGATCCCGAGACGCAGACCCCGATGTTCGAGATTGCCGACCTGGTGCACGACGGCGAGCGCGTCGTCGTGGCGCCCGGCGGTGCCGGCGGTCTGGGCAACACACACTTTGTGACGTCGGTGCGTCGCGCTCCGGCCTTTGCCCAGCTCGGCGAGCCTGCCGAGGAACACTGGATCGAGCTCGAGATGAAGCTTATGGCCGATGCCGCGCTTGTGGGCTTTCCCTCGGTGGGTAAGTCATCGCTCATTGCGCGCATGAGTGCCGCCCGCCCCAAGATTGCTGACTACCCGTTTACCACGCTCGTGCCGAACCTCGGCATGGTGCGTGCCGGCGAATATTCTTACGTCGTTGCCGACGTCCCCGGTCTCATCGAGGGCGCGAGCGAGGGCAAGGGCCTGGGTCACCAGTTCCTGCGCCACATTGAGCGTACGGCACTCATCATGCACGTCGTCGATATGACGGGTGGTTTTGAGGATCGCGATCCGGTCGAGGACTATCGCATCATCAACCGCGAGCTCGAGCAGTATGGCGCCGAGCTTTCGGAGCGTCCGCAGATCGTTGTTGCCAACAAGTGTGATGCGCCGGGCACGGCCGACAAGATTGCCGACCTTAAGCGTGCGGCGCTCGACGATGGCCATATGTTCTTTGCCGTGTCTGCTGTTACGGGCGCCGGCCTCAACACGCTGATGCTTGCCGTGGGCGAGCAGGTGGCTAAGCTTCGCGCCGAGCTGGCGGTCTCTGATGAGCCGGTCGATCTGCGCGACGAGGAGTGGGAGCGTCGCCGCCTGCAGCGCGAGAAGCGTTTCCGCATTGTCCAGGAAGAGCCCGGTGCCTTCCGCGTGGTCGGTCGTGCCATCGAGCGCATGGTCATCCAGACCGACTGGGAAAACGAGGAAGCCGTCATTTACCTGCAGCATAAGTTTGCGCGTATGGGTGTTGACGACGCGCTCGAGAAGGCCGGTTGCCGTGCGGGCGACGAGGTCCGCATTTGCCAGCGCGCTTTTGACTTTGAGGGCGCCGAGGACTTCTCGGAGTACGAAGAGCTCGAGGATGCTGGCGAGGACGTTGCCGTCGAGGCCATTGACGTGGCCGATGCTGCGGATGAGGGCGTCGAGGTTGTCGATGCGGCGGATGCCGAGGACGATGCCGAGACCTCGGAGGGCGAGTAAGCCATGTCGCTGCGCGGTGGAATCGGTCTGCCCGAGCTTCCTCTAGAGGACGGGCAGGAGTTTAGGCTCGGCATTATGGGTGGCACCTTTGATCCCATCCATTACGGGCACCTGGTGACCGCTGAGCAGGCGCGTGAGTCCCTCGACTTGGATGCCGTGCTCTTTATGCCGGCGGGCACGCCTGCCTTTAAGCTTGACAAGCCGGTGACGCCTGCCGAGGACCGTTATGCCATGACGGTCCTCGCCACCGCCGCGAACCCGGCCTTTTTGGCGAGCCGGTTCGAGATCGACCGCCCGGGCGTAACCTATACGGCTGATACGCTTCATGCCCTTCGCGACTTTTACCCGCCGCAGGTAAAGCTCTACTTTATTACGGGCGCCGATGCGATTATCGATATCGTGACCTGGCATGATGCCGAACGAATCGCTGAGCTTGCTACCTTTATTGCGGCGACACGACCGGGCTTTGATATCGATACAGCGCGTGCCCGAATCAAAGAGTCGGGGCTGCCGTTCGACGTGCGCTATATTCAGATTCCGGCGCTGGCGATCAGCTCGACGAACATTCGTAAGCGAGTTGCCCGCGGCATGAGCGTGCGCTATCTTACGAGCGAGTCCGTGCTCGGCTACATTCGCAAACGCAGGCTATATGCCGATTTGGGCCAAGAAGATTTTGAGTGATGGGGGTCTACGTTGTCGGTAGAGGATCAGTTTGAGGGCGATGAGCGCGCACTGCTCAAGCGCATTCAAGAGCTGCTCGATGTTCGCATGAAGGATAAGCGCAAGCGCTATGTGCATTCGCTGGGTGTTGCCGAGACCGCACTTCATCTGGCCGAGGTCTACGGCGTTGACCGCTTTGATGCCGCTGCTGCCGGTCTGATCCACGACTGGGACAAAGTGCTCTCCGACGACGAGCTGGTTACGCGCGCTCTGCATTACGGCATTAAGATTGCCGGTTCTCCTTCCGCCGCGACGCCGCTTTTGCATGGTCCTGTTGCCGCCTATGAGCTTCCGCAGCTTTTCCCCGAGTTGTCGCCGGCCGTTTTCCAGGCTGTCGACCGTCATACCGTGGGCGCTTGCGACATGACGCCGCTCGATATGGTGGTCTTTGTGGCCGATGCCATCGAGCCCAACCGCCACGGCGACTATGCGCATGCGCTGCGCAAGATGGTGGGGGAGTCGTCGCTCGACGAGTTGTTCTTCTCCTGTTTTGCGCAGGGTTTGGTCTATGTGATCCAGTCCGGGCGCTATCTTTATCCCACGGCTATTTCGATTTACAACCATTACGCCCAGCTGCGCTAGCTCGGGCTGTCTAGAAAGAGGTATTCCATGGCCGACGAGACCATGACCGACGAGCAGATTCTTGAACATGTGGAGCACAAGAGCTTCGCCGCCACGTCCGACCGCACTGCCGCCTCGCTGTCCGCGAGCGGTGTCGCCGCCGAGGATGTCGCCCGCGCCGCCGCACAGGCCGCCTACGACAAGAAGGGCGAGGACGTTCAGGTGCTCGACCTGACCGAGCTTTCCGACGTATGCGACTACTTTGTGCTTGCCACCGGTACCAACAACCGCCAGGTCGATTCTATCGTCGACGAGATCGAGGAGAAGGTCGCCGAGGCTTGCGGCGAGCACCCGTTCTCCATCGAGGGTCGCGAGCAGAAGACCTGGATGCTCATGGACTACGGTTCGGTTGTCGTCCACGTCTTCACTCCCGAAGCCCGCGACTTCTACCGCCTCGAGAAACTCTGGGGAGACGCCCCCCAGCTCCCCCTCAACCTCCTCTAGTAGCTCATTTGAGACGGGGTTTAGCTACCCTCACGCATATCGCCGGGCAGTTGCGGTTTTCCGCACCTGCCCGGCTTTCTTTTTGCCCAAAGTAGCTAATTTGGGACGGGGCTTTTTTAGCTACTACCTACCGTTCGCCGATAGAAGCGAGTTGCGGTTCATTGCGTGATATTTAGCTTTCCGACTCGGGTAACGTATTTGTTATCTGTAGAGGAGGAGATGCGTATGACTCGGACCGCGCGGGAAATCTCTGTTTACGGCTATTACCATGTCGTCCAAAAGGGCTGTGGTGGTCAGCTGATATTTGAGGATGC
>JAUMNV010000149.1 GCA_031295725.1 Collinsella sp. | reverse complement strand
AATCAGAGAAAACAGCGGAACAACCAGCAATTCAAGCTTATTACCCCATCGATCAACCACACCCCCACTCCAATGAGCGGGAATTGTATCAGGGAGGACTGACCAAGCCGCCCATAGAATCAGAAATGGAAGAATAGAGAGAATGAAAGATGATAACACTGCAGTAGTTTTTTTGAGGCTCTCATCGATTCCGCATCTCCTTGCGCGCTCACATTCCACTCCGCCTTAAATCAAGTTTAAATAAAAACTTGAAGGCAAATTTGTTTTAATTAGTATGGAAACTATATCCATTTAGTTCTAATTTGTTCGTAGTATCAAATCGATACCGACACTAGCGTGACACAGTCTTTCAAGACAGCTATTCAACATTGGTGGTCACCGCTATGGACAATGTGAACCACCTAAACGAACTCTCAATACAGTCCCAGCTTAGCACCCTTGAAAAACTGGTCGCGGACGCGGAACAATCTACCGACGCAAGACGCGATTTCGAAGCTCAGCCTCGTGCCGTATTCCAGAAATATGGAATTACAGACCTCCAAATTAAAGCGGGAAATCGAAAAGTCTCTGTACGAACTGGTGGAGTCAAC
Source organism: Collinsella sp. (assembly GCA_031295725.1). Taxonomy (GTDB): domain Bacteria; phylum Actinomycetota; class Coriobacteriia; order Coriobacteriales; family Coriobacteriaceae; genus Collinsella. The sequence continues at coordinate 16,297 of JAUMNV010000149.1, read as the reverse complement.
CGAAAAGGAGGCGCGTGTCACCGTTGCACGCGCAGTATATCGTCGTATCCAACTTGCATATTATGACGAGGACACCGAAGCTGAGCCGCAAACGATACCTCTCGTAAACGTTGTACTTAATGCAAACGCAGTAACGAACGCAAACATCATTCTGAACGCAAACGGAATGGCAAACGCAAACGCGAATGCTCAATACAACGCCAACCTTAAGTACGACGTCAACACAATGGGCTATGGATCAGCTATTTTTATGAACAAACCTGATGTTGTTGAACTATCGGAATCGTACAAACAAACTTCTGTTTTCAGGAAATTTGATCAAGAGGGCTTGAGTGCAGCGAGGCAAGCAGCCGTGCTTAAAACAGCAATCAAGAATTCCAGCTCCAATACCATCAACCCCGAAGGGGCTTCCAATGGGGTCGCCCGCGGGTCTTATCGCTCCGTCGAATTCGAAGTTACTTACTCCGAGAACGAAGGCACCTTGGTAATCACCGACGCCCGTTTGCTCGCGGCATGATTTCCGAAAGCTCGCAGCACGTGCTGTTCCGCAGACCTCGAATGCTGACATTTATAACAACATATAAATGTGGCGCTGTGTGTGATCATTGTCTGATGAGCTGCACTCCGAACAACAGTGACAGGCTTACTCTTCCCCAAATGCGGCAATTCATCGATAGCTTCGCCGAAGTATGCGTCGGAAGTGGTGTTGTTGTGTTTACGGGCGGAGAATGCACCCTTCTTGGCGATGACCTTCTCGAGGCCATCGCATATGCGAATTCTTTAGGACTCTTTACTCGAATTGTAACGAATGCGTGGTGGGCAAAAAGCGAAAGAGACGCAGAAGCGTTCCTCAACGAATTGAAGTCATGTGGCCTTGACGAAATCAATATCAGCTGCGACGACTTTCATGCGGAATATATACCCCTCGAGAATGTGCGCAACCTTTGGAACTCAGCAAAAACAATGGGCTTTCAAACTCTCGGCATTGCGGTCTGCAGAGATAACAACAGTACAATCAGCCCGGCATACCTGTGCAAGTACCTTAATGAAGACATTCCACTCCTGCATCAGTTCGACGATAATACCCAGCCTCCCAGCGCGCCAGCCCGCTTCATCACGGATTCAGGCATCACGCGAATTGGGCGCGCACGAAATCTCAGTCTCAACCAAAATGCGCGACCGCAGACACGTCTCTTAGCGTCACACTGTTCCGACTGCGGCCAAGACTTCGTTATTTCCCCAAACTGCCATCTTGCACCCTGCTGCGGAATAAATGCAGAGGGAACTTGGCTTTTCGATCTTGGCAAAATCAATCTGACGGATGACATTAATGAACTGCAGCTGCTCCTACTTAACTACATACAATACATAGGACCAGGAGGACTTCTGAAGCACTTGCGCACGAGCGGAGGCCTTTCTTCATTTGGGCGCTCAAGCTACCTCTCTCAATGCGAGATTTGCGAAGACATCGCCCTCTCGAAAGAGGCACAGACCTGTCTTGCAAAGCTAGCTCCTAAACTGGCAGCCGACTTGATTGTCGAGACTAAATTCGAGACTACCTTTATCGGAAATGGGTCTGATATACATGATTGAAGTGCTACCCTCTTTAAATTCGCTCTCGAGTAATCCACTCCGTAGATTGGACACTCTTGGAGTAACAGATTTTTTAGACACACTTGACATATCTATCGATCCTTTTGAATGCGCGCATCGCATCTGGGATCAACTTGACAGGGAGCATCAAGAGCTCGTCTCCTTCCTGATGCTAGGTGGAGAGATTGATCTCGATTCAGAAGTGGCAAAAAGAAGTCTGCTGAAAGGCACTGTTGAAACCATAGCCTCACTCGGGCTGCTAAGCGAGCACAATGGCAATGCCTCCCTTTCCGGTTTATCTCTAATCCGATATCATGGCATCTGGCTTTTTGCCGATGCGCCATCACCCTCGCCTTTACTATATTTTGGCTCTGATTCAATTGGGCTCGCTCGTCGGCTAAGCCCATCCCCCGGAAAGAATGCCTTAGACCTCTGCTCTGGACCAGGCATCCAGGCACTCATACTGGCAAAATCTGGAATGCACGTCACGGCGATAGATATCAATCCAATCGCCTCAGAAATCTGCCAACTAAACGCACTGGTCAATGGTATTAGCGAAGATTTAACTATTCTAACCGGAAGTCTCTACAACGCACTAAACAATATCGAAAGCTCTTGCAGCTATGAACTCATTACGGTGAATCCTCCTTTGCTCCCAATCCCAGAAGACGTACCATACCCCTTCGTTGGCGATGGCGGCCCAGATGGCCTCAACATCACAAGCAAGGTTATTCGAGGTGCAGGAGATAAACTCACTGATAGCAGATATCTCTCTGCAATTGGAATGATTGGCCTTGGAACCAACAATCAATCAGCATTTGAACGAATACAGAACGATTTGTTGCAAGCTGGCCTCAATGGTGTCTTGACAATAATCTCGAGCTTTAACCTCGGACCCCAATCTGGCTGGATCGACGGTATCGCATGCACATCTGTTGCACATGCTCCAGGAAAATATTCCAGCAAAGAGGAGGCTGTAAAAGAGATATCGCGCGCATACAAAAAAATCCACTACGACCGCGTCTGCACCTATCACTTGAAGGCGTGGAGGGAGAGACAGCCCTTTCAAAATCCCATCCTAACGATTCAAGACTGCTCCGCAGATGGCAACCCACTTGGCCCCTGGATCCTCTAAAGCATCCGTCATACGAAAGCAGGTCAATAGGCTGCGCGCCACTCTCTGATGACGCGCAGCCTATCTCATTTCCCCCGCGCTTTACCGAGCCCGACTCACACCTCATAGTTGGCACCGGTTTTCAAAATGCAAGATTCCGCATACAAAATCACTTCTTCTGTCTAGGTGGCAGACCTACGATTTTTGTAGTATAAAGTTCTTCTCAATGCCTTCAATCTATTTCGAGATTGAGAAGAACTTGCATCGGGTTTCATAGAAGCGATATAGATGATACGTTTTGTCCTATCTATATTCCGAGATAGATCAGGATGCCTTGTCTTTATCGTCATTTCAATAGTCGGCTTGGCCCTTTCCTACATTGCCCCTTTTTGAACGGTAAATTTATTGACTTCCCGCGCGTGGATTTCGTGGACAGGCCCCCTTGTGTAGCTTCACCCGAGGCGCTTCCCCGTCACCCTCCAGCGCCGGGGTTCCCCTCCATCACGAAGAGGTAATCCCCGTCCGGCCTCGCCGTCTCTGCAACGCCAAGCCTCCCGAGCGACTCGAGGAAGGCGGGCTCGTCCCGGGAGAGTTGACAATACTATAGAGACACGTCCCAAATTGACTAAAGGGTGATATGGGTTAGACGCCGGGCAATATCCCATTTCTCAAAAGAAGAGGGGCACCCGTCGCAAAAGCTCGGATGCCCCTCTCGTAATGTCATCTGCAATCCGCTAGCACGTGACTCGGACTGCTGCTAGCGCAACCTTTACGCGGCAAGGCGCTTGAGGACGTCGATAAGCAGCTCGTAGAAACGCTCGGCAGAAGCGAGCTCCATGCTCTCGTCCGGGGTGTGGACATCGGAGAGCGTCGGGCCCACGGCGATGGCGTCCAGGCCGTGCAGGGCCTCGGCAAACAGGCCGCACTCAAGGCCGGCGTGAATGGACTCGATGCGCAGCTCGGAGCCAAAGAGCTCGCGATAGCTCTCGACAAAGACGTCGCGGACCGGCGAATGCTCGGCATAGCTCCAGCCGGGATACTCGAACTCAAACTTGGCGTCGAAGCCCAGGACATCGGCCAGCGTCTGCAGACGGTCCTTGAACTCGTTCTGCAGCGAAGTGATCGAGGAGCGCGGGGACAGCATGATCTTGACCTCGTCGTCAGAAGTGGCAACCACACCGATGTTGGAGGAAACCTCGACGGAGCCGTCGGTGGCGACGTTGCGGCGAATCACGCCGTTAGGGGCAAGACGCAGGGCGCGGATGAGGGCAAGCGCGGACTTCTGGTCCATGGCCTCGACCTCAACGCTGTCGGCAATCTCGACGGTGCAGGTAAAGTCGGGGTCGAAGACCTCGAGCTCGGCAGTGACGTCGGCGATGATACCCTTTGCGATCTGGGCCGCGGCCTCGGCGGCAGCGTGGTCGGCGTAGACCAGAACAGCCTTGCACTCACGGTTGATGGCGTTGTCCTTGGTGCCGCCGTTAAAGCTAACGATGGCGGGCTCGCCGGCAACCATCAGGCGGTCGATGATGCGGGCCATGATGAGGTTGCCGTTGCCACGCTCCAGGTGGATATCGCTGCCGGAGTGACCGCCCAGCAGGCCGGAGATCTCGAGTGTAAGGGTGCTGCCGGTCTTGTGCTCGCGCACGATCGGGCAGGTGTAGGTAACGACGACACCGCCGGCGCAGCTGACGGTGGCCACGCCCTCTTCCTCGGAGTCAAGGTTGATCATGGTGCGGGCGCTAATCTTGGACTTGTCGAGCGTCTCGGCGCCGACCAGGCCAGTCTCCTCGTCAGTGGTGAATACGCACTCGAGGGCCGGATGGGCAATCGAATCATCGTTGAGCACGGTAAGCATAAGCGCGACGGCGATACCGTTGTCGGCGCCCAGCGTGGTACCGTTAGCGGTGAGGACGCCGTCCTTGACGACCAGGTCGATACCGTCGGTCGTAAAGTCGTGCTCGACGGAACCCAGCTTGTCGCACACCATGTCGATGTGACCCTGCAGCATCACGGTCGGAGCATTCTCGGCGCCGGCAGATGCGGGCTTGCAAATGATGACGTTGTAGACCTCGTCCTGATACACATCGAGACCGCGCTCCTTGGCAAACGCGACCAGGAAATCGCTGATGCCCTTCTCGTTCCCAGACCCACGGGGGATCGCGCTGACCTCCTCAAAGAAATGGAACAGCTGGGCGGGCTCGTAGCCGGTAATCTTGTAGTCCATGGTGCCTCCTTGGCGCAACTGGTTAGACAGTAAGACATGCGACTTGTATATTCCCAGACTTTGCGTGCATAAACCAGTCGAAAACGCCGAGCGCCCTCGCATCATCGGCTAACGGCGAGGAAACGCCACTTTATCAAGATAAAGCAGGTTAGACGGGCCGTGCCGAAGGGACGTTGGACCCTTCAACCAACTTCAACGCCTGTTGAACATTAATGCATACACCATTGGTATGTTTGATGAGATTTTTGTCCTCTGTCACGACGTAATCGGCATCAATGCGATTGGCGACGCCCAGCATCAGGTCGTCCTCAAAGTCGTTGTGATGATACTTGAACACAAAGGAGTCGAAGACCTCGTCTGCACCGACCGAGGCAATAATCGACTTTTGCCGAATCAGGCGAACGCACGCCCACGCTGTCTCGTCGGCACCGGCGATGGCTTCGGGAGTGAGAGCCCCCTCACGGCGGGCGTCGGCCTTCATCGTCCTTCCCAGAATGTAATAGACGTCTTTGACAGACAGGGAGGACGAGAAGAGGACGATATCCTCCGCTTCCGCCGCGCGAGAAAGGAGCTCGACTATCGGCCTGGTCGCATTCGTGCGAGCGAGAAAGTAATCTAGCCAGACGTTCGTGTCGATCAACAGCTTGAGCACATGTTTCGTTCCGACGCCGCTCATAATTCGATCCAATCGCTGAATCTCTCGCTCATCATTTGATCGTATAACTCGTCGTAATCAAAGGCTTCATCGGGGCTCGGCCTCTGAATCGAGAACCGCTCATAAAAATTCGAAATTAACGCAGCCCCTTCCGAGACGCGGGACGAACTCGCCTTCGATCGTATGTCGTCAGGCAGGACTTCGTCATCATTCTTTTTTGCGACGGGCATATGACCGTTCTCGGTCAAGTACTGCCACAGCTCCCTCACAGCTTGTGACGGCGTCATGCCGATATGCGCCAGCACGGCGTCCCCAGCCTCTTTGAGTTGGCGATCCATGCGCACATTCATCTGGACCGGCCGTGAGTCGAGTACCGATATTGGCATGCTAGCTCCTTCTGCTATACATATTTATATTTCGAGTATAGCACCATTTACTCATAAAAAAGGGGCGCCCCGACAGGAGTGCCCCTTCGCAAAGCTATGTTACGCCCTACAGCGCGCCGGAACCGGCTTGCATCATGCCGCCGGGGCCCGAGCTCACGCCACTGCTCACAGGCGCGGCGTTTCCGGTGTGCGGTGCCGCCGGGGCGGTATCGCCCCCGAGCGCACCCGCCGGACGCGGCGCTGGAATCTCGCCTGTGCCATGGCTAAAGACGAACTTGCCGTCGGCCACGTCGCACAGGACGGTATCGCCCTCGCCCCACTCGCCGGCCAGCAGCTCCTCGGACAGCGGGTCCTCGATGAGCTTTTGGATGGCGCGGCGCAGCGGACGCGCGCCATTGGTGAGGTCAGTGCCCTCGGCCACGATCTTGTCGTAGGCCGCATCGGTGAGCTTGATGTTCATGCCATTAGCGATCAGGCGCTGACGCAGGTCGTCCACCAGCAGGTGCGCGATCTTGGTCAGGTTCTCGCCCGAGAGCTTCTGGAACACCACAATGTCGTCGATACGGTTGAGCAACTCGGGGCGGAACAGGCGCTTGAGCTCGCCCATCGCGCGGCCGCGGATCTCGCTCGACGTGAGACCCTGCTCGCCGGTGGTGCCAAAGCCAACGCTCGCATCCTGCGCGATCTCGCGGGCGCCCACGTTTGACGTCATGATGATCACCGTATTGCGGAAGTCGACCGTCTTGCCCTGGCTATCGGTCAGACGGCCCTCCTCCAACACCTGCAGCAGGATATTGAAGATGTCGGGGTGCGCCTTCTCGATCTCGTCGAACAGCACGACCGAGTACGGGTGACGGCGAACAGCCTTGGTGAGCTGGCCGCCCTCGTCGTGGCCCACATAGCCCGGGGGGCTACCGATGAGCTTGGAGACCTCGAACTCACTGCCGAACTCCGACATATCGAAGCTGATGAGCGCGTCCTTGCTGCCAAAGAGGTACTCGGCGAGCGTCTTGGCGAGCTCGGTCTTGCCCGTGCCGGTGGGACCCAGGAAGATAAAGCTGCCGCCGGGGCGACGCGGATCCTTGAGCGGCGAGCGGCTGCGGCGCACGGCCTTGGCAACCGCCTCGACAGCCTCATCCTGACCGATGATGCGCGTCTTGAGCACGCTTTCGGCTTGCAGCAGGCGACGGCTCTCGCTCTCGGTAAGCGAGGACACCGGCACGCCCGAAGTCACGGACACGATATCGGCGATCTGACTCACATCGATGGTGAGCGGGCTGGCGTCGAGCTCGGCGGTCCAGGCAGCCTTGGCCTCGGCGAGTTCAATCTCGGCGGCCTTCTGCTGCTCGGTGATCTCGGCGGCCTTGTTCATGTCGTCGCTCTCGGTGGCCTCCTGCGCGGCGGCCTTGAGCTCCTCTATGCGATGCTCGGCCTCGCGCACCGGCTCGGGCGCGCGATTCGCGGCGATGCGAGCGCGGGCACCGGCCTCGTCGATGAGGTCGATGGCCTTATCGGGCAGGAAGCGATCCTGGATGTAGCGGTTGGAAAGGTTCGCGGCGGCCTCGATAGCACCCTGTGTATAGCGCACATGGTGGTGCTCCTCGTAGCGCGGCTTGAGCGCGGTCAGAATCTTGACCGCGTCCTCGACGCTCGGCTCCTCGACATCGATGGTCTGGAAGCGACGCTCAAAGGCCGGGTCCTTGGTGAGGTACTTGCGGAATTCCTCGGCCGTGGTGGCACCAATAATCTGGAAGGCACCGCGCGCAAGCACGGGCTTGAGCATGGAACTCGCGTCGATGGAGCCCTCGGCAGAACCGGCACCGATGATGGTGTGCATCTCGTCGATAAACAGGATGACGTCGTCGGCTTCGGTTGCCTCCTGGATCACGTTCTTGAGGCGCTCCTCAAACTCGCCGCGATACTTGGCGCCCGCCACGAGGCCCGGCAGGTCGAGCGTCCAGATATTCTGGTTCATGAGGTTCTCGGGCACGTTGCCGGCTGCAATCTGCTGAGCCAGGCCCTCGACGATGGCCGTCTTGCCCACGCCGGGGTCGCCCAGAATGAGCGGGTTGTTCTTGGTGCGGCGCGAAAGAATTTCCATCATACGCTGGACTTCCTTTTCGCGACCGATTACAGGGTCGAGCTCGCCGTCGCGCGCCTTCTGCGTGAGATTGGTCGCGAACTGCTTAAGCGTATCGGTGCCACTCCCCTTTTGCTGAGAGGCATCCGAGCCGCTAAAGAACGGCAGGCCCGCACCGGGACGACCGGCACCGGCGCCGGCGAGCGGACGCTTCTTGTCCTGGTCCTTGGCGGTGAGTTTCTCGATAGCCTTTTTGATGGAGGCGGACGACACACCCAGGCGCATGAGGATGTCCATGGCCATGCCGTTGCCCTCTTCGACGATGCCGATCAGCAAGTGCTCGGTCGACACGTAGGTCTGGTTGTTCTCACGCGCCACGCGGAATGAACGCTCCATCACGCTAATGACGAGCGGCGTAAAGGCGAGCTTGGCAGCCTCGGTCTCCTCGCTGGGCTCGGGAACCGTGGTCTGGACCTCTTTGAGAGTATCCATGATGTCATCGTAGGAGATGTCGAGCGAACGCAGCGCCTCGGCGGCAATGCCCTCGTCCTCCTTGGCAAGCGCGAGCAGCAGGTGCTCGGTGCCCACCTTATTTGAATGAAGATCGAGCGCCTCCTGTTTGGCCATCGACATGACCTTGCGCGCTCGATCGGTAAATCTATCTAACATGCTCGTTTCCTTACATGAGTTCATCGAAATCAAAACGCCCGCCCGTCGGCGGCGCTTTTGTCTCTTTACCCACAGGTTGTCTATGTTAACAGCTGGAGGAATATCTATAAACCCGGCTCACATGAATGCAGGTTATGACCGCATCGCGGGACTCACCGCGCGATGCGCGACAGGCGCCCCGCAAGAGAAACCCTAGGCGTCTTTCACCACGTCGGGACTCGTCGCACGCGATGCGCGATAGGCATCGGCCTCCTTGGAGACGCGTTCGAGCAGCTCGGATGTATCGACGCCCTCGACTTGCGCGACCGTTTCCACCGTCTGCATGGCGACCGCCCTCAGGTACGCGCACGCGCTGTCCCCCAGCTGCTCGAGGTCTATCTCCTCGCCGCCCTCCCGGGCAAAGCCGACCGCCATCACAAAGCCCATGATGCCCGAGACCAGAAAGCCCACCGCAAAGCTCGAATCTGCCTTGAGCTCTTCTCCGTCGGGGTGGACGATCTCTCTCACGCGGTCGATGATGATCGTATGGATGCCCTGCACGACCTGCTCGGCGGCACCCGCCCTCATGGTGATGACGATGCGCCGCAGCAGGCAGCGGACGTCGCGCCGGTCGAACGCCGAAAGGTCGCCCTCGCTCGAAAAATGCCAGAGGGAATCGGTGATGAGCTCGTTATCCTGCAGCAGCTGGGCTATGGCGATGGCGACGAGTTCATCGAAATCGTGAAAATAGTAGTAAAACGTTCCGCGATTGCACTGGGCGGCGCGGGTCACCTCGCCAACCGACAGCTCGAAGATGCTGTTGTTCTCGATGAGCTCCCAAAACGCCTCGATGATACGGGTGCGTGCATCGGGCGCATCGGCGTCCTTACGCGGTCTCGCCATGCGCCTCACCGCACCCCTGCGCCTTGGCGTTCATGATGAGCATCTGAAGACGGTTCTCCACGTTGGCGAAGCTCACGTCGGGATCGTAGTCGAGCGGCAGGAACTGCGCCGTGGGATACTGCTCCTTGAGCGCATGGATGAGCCCGCGCCCCACGACATGGTTGGGCAGACACCCGAACGGCTGTAGGATCACGAAGTTGCGGCAGCCGCGCTTGGCGTGCTCGAGGATCTCCGCCGGAATCAGCACGCCCTCGCCCGCATCGAACGTATGGTGCAGGATCTTATCGCTCGCGCGCACGAGCTCGGGCATGCGCGTCGGCGGCTCGTAGAGCGGGCTCGCCGCGCCCAGGCGGTCGCAACGGTCGTGCGCGAGCTCGAACAGGTTGTCCGCTGTGGCGTACCAGGCCTTTTCGGGCAGCGACAGGTCGACGTGGAACTCGCGCGACTGCGCATGCTTGTAGAAATAGGTCTTGCGGATCACGTCGGTCATGCGCGCCTCGATGACCTCGAGCCCGTTGTCCTCGAGGTAGCGCTCGATCTCGTGGTTGGCGCCGAGATGGAAATTGAGCAGGTACTCGCCCACGATGAGAACGGTCGGATGCGGGTTCGAGCGGTCGTACGGAACGGCGTCCATGATCGCAAGCGCGCGTTTGAAGCCCGTCGCCTGGCCTCTCAGCCCGGAGCGCTCCATGCCCTCGATAACCTCATCGAGCGCGCGGTCGAACGCAGCGTCCGCCGCGCCCTTCTCGAGCTCGTAGGGACGGATGCGCCTAAGCATGGCCTCGAGGGCATCGATCATGGGAAGACCGTAGGCGATCTGGATGCTCGGGCCAAGGCCGAGCTTGAAGCCCGGATGCGCATTGTGGGCATCGACGTCGTCGTTGGTGAGCACCGGGACATAGTCGTATCCCGCGTCGTCGAGCGCGCGGCGCAGCAGGGGCATGTAGTGCGTCAGGCGGCAGTCGCCGATATACTTGCCAGTCACCACGGCGACGTCGTGCGGGTCGTACTTACCGCTCTCGAGTGCCGCGAGCGCCTCGCCGATCACGATTTGCGCGGGGAAGCAGATGTCGTTGTGCACATAGCGTTTGCCCAGGCGGATGGCATCCTCGCGCCCGATATCAAGGGCCTCGGCGCGCACGCCCTGATTGCGCATCGCCGCGGTCATGAGCCTGCAGAACGCATGGGAGGTGTTGGGGACCAGCGCGATCTTGTCGTGCCGGTCGCGCTTGGTGTACTTGACCTTATACGGGTCGTCGAGCGGATGGACCGCGTGCACCCGGGCGCCCTCGGCACGCTCCTCCGCGCGACGACGGTTGACCGACTCGATAAACGAACGCACGCGAATGCCCATGGGACCGGCGACGTCGCTCTCATCGAGCTTGATCATCATCGGAACCTTGGAGCCCATCTCGCCCATCATGCGCGCGATCTCGTCGGTGAGATACGCATCGTGGCCGCAGCCGAAGCTGCCCATCTGCACGAGCTCGAGCTCGGGCGTCGATGCGACGATGACCGCGCACGACAGCATGCGCGCATGGTAGTTGTTCACGATGTCGATGCGGCTGTTGGAAAGATCGACGTTGCAGACCCCCGGCACCGCATCGGGCGTCAGCACGGGGATGCCGCGCTCAGAGAAGAGCTTGGGCAGCCCGTGGTTGACCAGCGGGTCGTTGTGGTACGGGCGCGAAGCGATCACCACCGCGTAGCCGCCGTCCTCGCGCACGTTCTCGAGCACCTGCCTGCCGCGCAGCTGCAGCTGGTTCTCAAACGTCTGCTGCGCGCGGTCCGCCTGCTCGGTCGCCTTGGCAACCAGGTCGGCATCGATATCGAAGGTCTCCTTGCACCACGCCTTGAGCTGGCGGTTTCGGTCGCCCTCGTCGTACCAGTGGAACAGCGGCGTATCGAACGGAACGCCGAAACGCTCCTCCGGGTTATCGGAATTGCGCATCACGTAGGGGTATCCCTTTACGACGGCGCACATCCACTCGCTGGTAGAGGCGGTGTTTTCGGTGGGCACCGTCGTGATGATGGGCATGAAGATGCGGTCGACGCCGGCGTCGACGAGATTGCGGATGTGCCCGTGGACGAGCTTGGCCGGGAAGCACACGGTGTCGGATGTGACGTGCGCCAGACCGCGCTCGTACATCGCCTTGGTGCTGCGTCCCGAGACGCGCACCTTAAAGCCGAGCGTGCTGAAGAACGTCGACCAGAACGGCATGGTGTCCCAGAACTCGAGCACACGGGGAATGCCGATCGTGACATCGCGCCCCCCGCAGACGGGAACCGTGGGGTACGACTCGAACAGCAGCTTCTCGCGGTCGACAAAGAGATTGGGGGCAGCCGCGGTCCGGTCGCGCCCCGTGCCGGGTGCCTGTGCCTCGCAAGCACCCTGCGGACGCAGCTCCTCCGCCGCGGGAACCTCGCGCACGAGCTCATCCCATGAGATGGCGCCGCCGCGCGGGCAGCGATTGCCCGTGACGTAAAGCGAGCCGTCGCCAAACGCCACGACCGCGCGCTGGCAGCGGTTGTTGCACCGACGGCAGGTAACGCCGCCGAACTCGCGATGCTCGAAGCGCTCCACGGCATCGAGCCCGATAAACGACGTGCCGGCGTCGCCCTTGCGGCATTCCTCGCGCGCGAGCAGGGCGATACCGATAGCGCCCATCAGCCCCGGGTGGGGCGCACGCGTGACGGGTTTGCCCAGATACTGCTCGAATGCGCGCAGCACCGCGTCGTTTCGGAACGTGCCGCCCTGGACGACGACTTTGTCGCCCAGACGGTTGAGATTTGAAACGCGAATGACCTTGGTGAACACGTTCTCGATAATCGAACGGCAGAGACCGGCCATGATGTCGCCCGGACCCTTACCGCGCCGCTGCTCGGAAACGACGCTGCTGTTCATGAACACCGTGCAGCGGCTGCCGAGAACGGCGGGGGCTTTGGACGAAAATGCCTCGGTCGCGATATCCTCAACGGCTATTCCGAGGTTTTTGGCAAAACCCTCGAGGAACGAGCCGCAGCCCGCAGAGCACGCCTCGTTGACGACGATATCGGTCAGCACGCCGTGGTTGAGCCAGATGGCCTTCATATCCTGTCCGCCGATGTCGAGCACGAAGGTCGCATCGGGAACGCATGCGCACGCGGCGCGGGCGTGCGCGACCGTCTCGACCGTATGGTAGTCGGCGTGGAACGCGCGCGCGAAAAGCTCCTCGCCGTATCCCGTGGTGCCCACGGCATCGATCGCAAGCGTGACTCCCGCTGTCTCCCAGCGGTTCTTCAAGCTGACAAGACCCTGTTGGGCGACGTCGAGCGGTCTGCCGTTATTAGACGCGTAGAACGAATCGACAAGCTCACCCGCCTCATCGACCAGGGCGAACTTGGTCGTCGTGCTCCCCGAATCGATACCGAGCGCCACACGCACCGTCTCTCCGGGCGCATACGCATCCGGACCCTTTGCCGGCGTCTCTTTGCCATGGCGTGCCGTAAAATCCGCCTGCTCGGCAGGTGTGGCAAAAAAGGGCTGGGCAAGACGTCCCTCCCCGCTTGCGGGCGCGACCGTCTCGAGCTTATCCAGCCGGACAAAAGCGTCGGGAAGGTCGATCGGTTGGGACGATGCGAACATGTCGGTCAGCGACAGGGCGGCACCGCGCGCGACCATGATCTGCGGATCGCGCGGGACGATAACCTGATCGTCCGATAGATTCAGTTGCTCCCGGAACACGCGGACCAGTGTGGGGTTGTAGGCGAGCGTACCGCCCTCGAAGATTACCGGCGGCTCGATGTCGATACCCTGGGCCAGACCGCCGATCGTTTGGCGGGCGACCGCGTGAAGCGCCGAAAGCGCCAGGTCGGTGGTAGGAATGCCCTCGTTGAGCAGCGGCTGGATATCGGTCTTTGCGTACACGCCGCAGCGGCCCGAGACCTCGTGGACGGTCGTTCCCCGGCTTGCGAGCTGCTCGAACTCGCCCGATTCGGTGCCGACCCCCATGAGCTTTGCCATCTCGTCGATAAATGCACCGGTACCGCCTGCGCACGAGCCGTTCATGCGCATGTCGGCAACCTCGATGTCTCCCTTATCGTTGGTGCGGAAGAAGATCATCTTGGCGTCTTGGCCGCCCAGCTCGATGGCGCAGCGCGTCTGCGGATAGAACCTGCTGATCGCGAGCGCGTTGGCGACCACCTCCTGAACGTACGAGGCGCCCAGCGCGGTCGCGATATCGCGCGCACCCGAGCCGGTCACCGCAACGCGCAGTGACTCATGGGGAAAGCGCTCGGCGAGCTCGCCGAGCATGGCGCGCACGCTCGCTGTCTGACACGCCCCGTGGCGGCGATATCCCCACCACGCCTCGGTCATATCCTCGTGCATCGCGTAAACTTTGGTCGTCGTCGACCCTACGTCCAGTCCTACTAGCAACGCCATAATGCTCCGTCTCTCGCATTTTTCCCGCTAGAGATATACCACTCTACGTAATACAACAGACTGTTGTATTTAAACTCCGTATAAAAAGCGGCTGCCGAAACGCTTCAGCAGCCGCCGAATGCACCAACAGATTGTTCTGCGCGCTAGCACGTCGGGCAACGGAGCAGCACGGGCCCTCCGGTCATGCGCACCGCTCGCGCCCGCGATGTCGCCGAGCGAGCTATCCACGCTTAGGGCTCCAACCAAGCAAGTCGCCCGCGCTCAGCAGGTCCCTAAGCGAGCTACTCGCACTCAGAAGCCATAGCCTGCTCCAAGAGCTCGGCATGCTCCTCCTCGAAAACCGTCCCCACAGGGAAGGCGCGACGGAAGACGAAGCGGGAAATCGGACCGGCTACCAAAAGGTTCCACGGCAGCGCCATCACAAAATTATGCGGGATGTTGATCATCCAGATCGCGGGCACGGAATACAGGTTCGCAAGGATGCCGCCGGGCATGTGCGTCAGACCCTCGCAGGCACCGTACAGCGACATGATGATGACCATGGGAACGACCATGCAGGAGCTGACGGCGAGCGTCATGGCAAGCGGCGAGCTCTTGCCCGGCGTGACCAAGTACTTAAAGGCGAAACCCTTGGCGAGCGGGCTGGCGACGAACCAGTCGCAGCACATGGCAAAAATGTAGGCAACGGGGAAGCCGAGCCACGCAGCGGCAACGACCTCGCCGTTGATGGCCCCGTGCTGCAGGGCAACGTTGTAGATGCTCATCCAGAGCACCATGCAAAAGCACATGATAAAGGTGAACAGCAGGCTCTCTCGTTTGTTGATAGGCATGAAGGGCATGGTCCTTTCTGTGTTACGCCGCGGCACCACGCAACAAAAACGGGCGGGCAAGATGGAGCTGTTGGGACTTCATCTCGCCCGCCCGTGGTACGTGCGTCTGCGACTACTTATGTGGTGAAACCAGCCTAGCATGAAAGGCCTGCGCTTCGTAAGCGTTGAGTTTATGAAGATGCAGGGCACCGATAATCCCCCGACCCCATAAGTTGCGGTGGAATACGGACTGTTTTGACCCTTTAAACAGCAATTCAGCCCCTATTTCACCGCAACTCATTTGGTGCAAAGTAACCTGTCCCCCTTGCACCAATTAGCTGGTGTGGCGCCAGCGAGGGTCGGTGAGGGTTCTCGCCACGCCCAAGCCAACGGGCAGAAACGCCACGATGAGCACCGCGCGCACAAACCAGCCGAGCATATTAACCGTGTCGAAGGTGCACATGTAATACATCGAGCGATACAGATACAAACCCGGCACCATAATGACAATCGAAGGCACCGTGAGAGCGATACGCGGGTAGGTGAGCTTGACTTCGGCCAAGCTTGCCAGCAGACCCGATACCAGCGCGCCGATAAACGCTGCTGCCTCGGGAGGCATTCCCGTGCTGAGGCCCAGGAAGGGAATCATCGTCGGCGCATCGACAAGGGTCAGACGCAGGGTATTGGACACGGCGCCGATCAACCCAGCTGCCGCGGCCATCTTTACCGGGCTGTTGAACATCACCGAGAAGCCAAATACACCGATAAAGCTCATCAGTATGCGCAAGAGCGTAAGAGCCAACGGTGAGAGGCCGAGCGGGGCGAAGTCATCCGGCGCCAGCCCCACACATTCGGCAACCATCCAGCCTACGAGGGTCGCCATCACAATAATCGACACAGCATACGAAAGACGCTCAATGCCGCTTCGCATGTCGAGCTTAGCGATGTCGAGGCCTGCCGTAATGAGGGGAAAGCCGGGAATCACAAAGAGCATGGCGCCGATATAGCCTTCTTGGTGCGACATTGCCCCCGGTACGACCTGGCCAAGGCCGAGCAATGCCAGCAGATACGTAACGCAAGCGAGCGCAACACCAGTCGTCAGCGCGCTAAACTGGCCAAGACCCTGCTTGAGAATATGGGAGCGAGCAAAGTTGCCGACACCCGCGCCCACGAACGCGCATGCCATCTCAATGGGACCGCCACCAAGTAAAAAGACAAAGGCGCCACAGGCGCAGGCCGCCGCAAGGCCCTGTTGCCAAGGCGCGTAATCAGGTTTTGAACTCTCGACGGTCTTGAGCATCTCGTGGTATTCGTGCACGGTAAACCGGCGCCCATACGTCTCGATTTCCTTTAAGAAGCTCTCCATCATCCAAATGCGATGGGTATTGACGCCCGTTGTGGGCAAGCTGACGACCTCATTAAAGCAGTGGCCATCTTCGATGCAGGTGCACTCAAACGA